>DATKDA010000001.1:0-21855 GCA_035512935.1 Pyrinomonadaceae bacterium
AGTCTCGTCAGGTCCTTCTCTTTGAGCAGCACGAGGAGATCCGCGCGGCTTGATCTTCGCGTTTGAATTGGCTACGGGGATGCGGCCGGAGGAGTATCTCGGGTAGGCATGGAAAGACGTTGACTTGCAGCAGGGAACGGCGACAATTCAGCGAACGCTTTGTTGGCGACGGCAGAAGTCTGGCACACTATAGGCACACAAACCGAAAACGGGCAGTAAGTGAACTTGTGACTTGAAGACACTCTTTGCCGCGATGCGAAGCAATTCCTTGCCGGAAGTCTTCAAAAACCTAGGTGTTTCGCGCCCACGACTCTACCCCATTCCTGACGTTTGGAAGCTTACATTGCCGGAAGTGCAAAAAGGAAGTTAAGTCTTGCCGAAAGTAACAAAGCAATATTCTAGGACTACTTCACTGCTGTCAGTTTCTCGGCTATCAGGTTTTGGATCGTCAAAATGTTCAACTTGCGTCAAATCAAAGTGGCTCCACCCCCCCCGAACCCGCGTAAGCTTCGCTATGCAAACTCCAAAGACGCAATGGTGTGGCGGCACACCCCATCACTATTACAACTCGCCGCCATATATTTCATCCATCTAAAGCGGACTCCTATCGTGTCGTTCCCGCGAGCATCCGCGACTGTGACGCGGAGCACTTGACTCGGGTTGGGAGAGATGACGCCGGAATCAATCCATGCGGCAGATATAATCTTCAGGCTCTTTCAACCCGACAGACTCAACAATGCGTTCAAGGCGCTTCCGACGTTCAGCATCCCGTTCACGCAATAACCAATGTTCCGGCGTACCGTAATCAGGATGATTCGTGCGCTCATCTTGGTCTGTGCGAAACAGGTCTTGTAGCTCGCTACTTATCAAGCATTCCTCGGTTCAATTTACACTAGAGGCTAGAGCATAACGAATAGGATTCTTTCCGAAGGCTCGCCGGGGGTCAAGGTTGGGCATGACTCAAGTTCTCGTAGGAGTGTGGAACGGACGCGGCGAGCACTTCGGAAGGAATCGTTGGAGGAAACCGCGGCGGGATTTTTCCTTAATTCGTTAGGCGCCAGTCAAAGCGCCTCCAAATTAAACGTCTCTATGATTTCCGACAAGCAATAATTATTGCGCGATGCGGATCGTCACCTTATTACTAACCAAGCCGTGCACACTGATGCTTATACGAACTTCGCCAGACACGATTAAATCATCCGGTAACCTAACATTAAGCTGCATTACACCTCCCAAATTTGGAACATCGCTCACAAACTCGACAGCGAGGGGATAGACCATGTTTTGTGAATCCTCAAGTCGTGCCGTGACGGCTGAGGCATCTTCTCCCGGAAGTAGGTCTACATTGATCGCGAAAAGCATCACACGAGTCCGCTGATCAGCTCTGAAATTGTGACTCGCGACAAGCCTAAAAGGATCGCGAACAAAAGTTACAGAATCAAGCGCAACGGCGCTCGATGAGTTCTCTTCGGTGAGAATTATCGGATTGGTGGGTGAATTGGCGGCTGGGTCGTATAGTTCCGTGCTACTGAGAAGGCCGGACGCGTTCCCGCCTCCTGCAATCAGCACCTTGCCGTTGGGAAGCATCGTCGCCGTATGCCACGTACGGGGTGCGTTGAGGTTAGCGGCGAGTGTCCAAGCTCCGGTGACTGGGTCGTACAGTTCGGCGCTGTCGTAAACCGTGGAACTGGGGCGGTCAGAGCCACCCAAGACAAGAACCTTACCGTTCGAGAGTAGTGTCGCTGTGTGAAAAAGCCGGCCGAAGTTGAGGGGGCCAGTGACGGTCCACATCCCGGTGGCTGGATCATACAGCTCAGTGGTTTTGTTGGTTCCGGAGTGAAGGCTGCCTACGACCAAGACCTTGCCGCTGCGAAGCAGCGTCGTTGTGTGCCAATAATAAGACTTGGAGAGGTTACCGGTCGGGCTCCAAGTTCCAGTAGCCGGGTCGTATAGCTCCGCCGTGTTTCCTGCGCCGTAGCCCTCCACAACCAGCACCTTGCCATTCGGAAGCAGCGTCGCCGTGTGATAGCTACGTGCGAAGTTGAGGTTACCAGTCGACCTCCAGGTTCCGGTTGCTGGGTTGTATAATTCGGCGCTGGTGAGAAGCCCGCTGTTCTCCCCACCTACAACCAGGACCTCGCCGTTGGCAAGTAGCGTCGCCGCGTGATACGTGCGGGCCGTGTTGAGGTTACCAGTCGAGCTCCAAGTTCCGGTTGCTGGGTCGTACAGCTCTGCGCTGTTGAGTACTGCAAATCCCGAGAAGCCACCCACAACCAGCACCTTACCATTTTGCATCAGGGTGGTCGTGAACTCCTCGCCCCCGTGGGCTGTACTAAGATTGCCGGTGCTGCTCCAGGTTCTGGTGGCCGGGTCGTAAAGCTCTGCGCTGTTGAGAGGCCCGCTCAATTGACTGCCGAATGTTCCGTAGCCGCAGGCGATCAGGACTTTACCGTTTGGAAGTAGCGTCGCACTGGTGGTAGCACGGGGCGTAATGAGGTCACCAGCGACGGTCGAATAGTTCGTCTGTGGATGGGCATGCCCCGCAGCCTCTACCCGGCTCTGCCGCTGCGGCAGAATTGCTCCACTCATCAGAACCACTAATGTGAGTGCCGGACTAAGCAAGAGCTTGGAATAGTTTCTTGGGTTTCTCATGAGGTCCGGCTTATTTCTGGCTCTCTCGGCCTCTGCCAAACTTGCCTTGCGCGTGTGGCCGCCAGTTGAATGTGCTCAACGTCAATGACCGGCCTTTCGTCATGAGACGGGTCGTGGATCAGCCAGCAGCGTATGAGAAATGAGCTGTAAAGCTTCATGGTCTTTCTTAGTCGGATGTCGAACTGACGCTATCCGGAGTCCTTTCGTCTTGTATAAGCGGCGAGCGCGGGGTGCCGCCTCTCTGTACGCTACCGCCGCCTGCCTATATTGCGCCGCTTGACCCTGAACATATTGAGTTGATAAATCCATAAAAGTGACAAGACTCAATGGATCATTCTCAATCGCAAGTCCTCTCCGACTACACTCTATTAAAACCGTCCAGAGATTCTTAGCAGGAAACTGGGCGTTCAATTTTTCTTTGGAGGTGTAACCATGTCTGAACTGCGAAAGAGAATGATCGAGTGTCTGCAGCTCCGCGGTCTGGCGGAGCGAACTCAGGAGGCGTACATCAGAGCCGTGCGCGTGTCTGGTTATCAGGCTTGGCGGACGCTTCGATTGATCTTTGAGTTTCTCATGAGGTCTCCTTCACAACGGCTTCGCTCCTCATAGTTCTGTCCTTCATGCCTCTTTCCCGATTAACGTATTACTGTTTCAGCCATGTCCAGGGCGAGGGCCGGCTCCTCGACGAACCGCGAGTCCCGCGACTCCAACGAGTCGCGGGATTCAATGAAAAAGCGATTGGTCAGGGCTCTAAAGGTCCACACCCTGCCGTTTATTTGACTAGGACTCTGAGGCCGTGAGGATCGGCGCGTTCGACGCCGCCCACCACGTGGCTTATCGGAAGACGGGCGAAGAATGTGCCTCTGCTGCCACCCTGCTCAACGCGGATGATGCCTACGCCCGGCGTGCTGCCGACGGCGTTGTCGAAGGTTGGGTTATTGGCGGTCAGCGGGATGGGCCCACGCAGCGCCACAAAGACGCGATTCCCGCTGGGCGAAATGTCCATCAGATCCGGCGCCGGGTCATTGCTCACCTCGCCCACCAGGCTGAACTGGTTCACTACGGCATTGCTGTCAGTGTCAACGACAGTGATGTTGTTGCCGAACCGTTCGCCGACCCAGAGATAACGGTCATGCTTAGTCTTGGTTGTGCCGTGCGAATCTGAGTTGGTGCCGTCGTGTGTATAAACAAGCGTTGGCGCAGGAGTGTTGGGCAGATTCGCGCCGGTGTAGCCGCTCAAAGGGAATGAGTAAAGATCTGCTTCGAGAGCGCCGCCCGAATTGATGTACATACGACTATTGGCTTGAGCGCCACCGCAGCCTTCGGGGTGCACGGTGTTCTTGTCGTACTCACCAATGATGGACATCGGCGTGGCTCTACTGTTTATGACAAACAGCCCGCCACCGGCCAGCGTGACGAAGGTAAAGTTATCGCTGTCATCGATGACCGGGCAGATAGGCCGATTACTTGGCCGCAGCACAGGGTCCTGACACGGCGCGCCACTCGGCGTGGTACACGTTGCCAAATCAAGTGTGGCGGCGTTATCCAGCGTGAAGGTGTTGGTCGCATAGTTTGTGTTTATGCGTTGCAAGAGTCTGCCGTTTTGATTCGCCACCACGACGAACGTCTGATCGTTAGAGGGAACGGCAGCGTGAGCTTGCACTCCCACATCCAGACATTGAACGGGCGTCCTTGTCGCCGTATCCATAAAGAGCACGTGTCCGGTGGCGACGAATGCGATGACGGCGTGAGTACGCCCCCCGTTAAAGAAGAACATGTGTGGGCGCACAGGCGCAGTGCCGGTTTGGGCCACACAGAGATTGCGGGCAGCACCGCCCAGGTCAAGCGTTTCCGGTACGGCCGAAGCGGCATCATCGCCGGTGACATCGTCGCCCTGATAGATGTAGAGCGTGCCGCCGCTATCCAGCGTGCCGTTGCCGTCTTCATCCCTGGTGTTTGACTGGTCTATGACCCAAACTTCGTAGCTGGCATCGTCCTGATCGTCATCAGGCCGGGCCGCAGTAGCTACCACACTAATCACAACCAGTCCCATTAGCGCGCTGAACAAAATAGAAAAGTAGATTTTTCGTTTCATGACTTCATCTCCTCATTGGGTTTCGGTCGGGTTAATCTTCTTATTGACGGAATCGCGGGCAATCTTCGACGTACAGGCCTGGGTATCAGGAGCGTTTGCCTTTGAATTCGTCCCGTGTTCAAAAGGACAAAATTGCTTAACCGGATGCGGCTATCTCTTCCGCCAACCCCGTTGTCGCGCGATAGTTTCCTGCCCTTACTGGTGTAAGCGGAAAATCCTCCGAGGCGGGCTCAAATTCGGCTTGTGTGAGACTTCACCGGTTCCTCCCAAAAACTTTCCGCACGCTCTTGCCGATGCAACCTCGAGGGTTCAAACGTTAAGCGTCAACTGATGGGCCCTTCTTTGGATCCCTTCGCGCAGACCCGCGCTTTCAAGATCTACAGCGTCGTGTCGCCCTTTCACGCAATACTTTTTCGCCCGCGCTGGTTAGTAGTAAGATGATCTGCTGAGGATCGACCAAGCTTTGTCTCAGAGAGTGTCTTCGTCGTCACGCGGCGTGATCTTACCGACCCGCTCCTACAGAAGAAGCTCTGCGAGTGGACGTTCTTCAGGTACCTTTGCTTAAGGGCATTGTCATCTGAATTCTGGCCTCCGACCCTTAAAGACGCACGGGCCCGATTATTTCTCTCATCTATTTTCGGCAAGCATGGTTAACGGATTGCAAACAGCGGAGGTCACGGCGCGATTCAATGCGATTATCGACGAGTACGGCCGATTGTTGCGCCAGACGATTGCAAGGCTGTGCCCGCCTGACATGGGCCTCCAGTTGGATGACATCATGCAGGAGGCACTCATGCGCGTCTGGCGCGCGCTCGAGAGTGAGAGGGAAATCACCGATCTTGCGTCTTACCTCTATAGAATCGCGGCCACCACAACCATCGACGCAATGCGCCGGGCGAAAGCCAGGCGAGAGGATCAGTTGAGCACGGCGCAGGAGGGGGAGGGCGGTATGGGCCTCCCTTTCACATTGGATTCAAGTCAAACACCCGAGTTCATCGCCGAGCACCAGCAGTTAATCGAAAAAGTTGAGCTGGCACTCGCGCGCTTGAGGCCCGCACGCCGCCAGTCGGTGAGACTCTATCTGGAAGGAATGACAAGTCAGGAGATCGCCGACCTAATGGGGTGGAGTGAGCCCAAGGCGCGGAATTTGACCTATCGGGGTTTACGCGATCTGCGCAAGCGACTACGGGCTGAGGGGATCGACTATGAAATTGACTAGCGAAGAGTTGAAAGTGCTCTACCGGGGCCGCACCGCGCGCTCATCGCATGATCAACAGTGCCCGGGCGCGGACGAACTCATGCAAGTTGCCACGGGGGATCTCAGTCCGATTGAGCGGGAACGCGTCGTCAACCATTTGGCCGCGTGCTCGGATTGCGCCGAAGAGTACCAGGTCATCGGTTCACTCGGACCGTGGGTCACAGAACAGGCTGCCGGTCTCGAAGAGCCGGCAATAATCAATAACCAAACAAGGCAACCCTCGATCGTACCAGCCGTCGTGCGCCGCTTGCCGCGAGAAGAGAATGCACGCACGGTGGGCCAAATGACTTCGTGGTGGCCTGGGCGCCGGGCCTTCTTAGCCCCAATGCATTTTCGTTATTCGATCCCCGCGCTTCTCATTCTAACTATCGTCATAGGTGCGATCGCGGTCTTCCTTTACCGAGAGAAAGGCAACCTGGTGGCGCGCTTCGACGAAAGTTTGGCCACGCGGGATCGCGTAATCGCGACTAAGGATGATGAGATCGCAGCGGCTCGTCGACAGATCGAAGAATCCAAGCGCTTGCAGCAGGAGGAGGCCGCGCGGCGCCTCAAAAGCCAAGAGAGGCCGACCCGCGCCGTAGAGTCTACGCGAGGACGGCCCGTCCAACGGCGAGAGAACGTAGAGCCCTGGCGACCGCAACTCAACGTTCCCATCATTGATCTTGATCCCGGTGACTCGGTTCGCAGCGGCTCGAACGCAACGCAGAGGACGATCCAGATTCCTGCTGATACGAACATGTTCACACTGATCCTGAATATCAATGGTGATCCGCAAGCCTCTACCTATTCGCTCGAGATACACAATCGGCGCGGCGCGTTGGTCTGGCGCGGCGGTGGTTTGCGCAAGAGCCAGTACAACACCTTTACGCTGGCGCTGACGCGACGAGCTATCCCAGCGGGCGAGTACCAAATAAAACTCTACGGGTTGAGCGACAGCCGCAGGGAGTTGATAGAAAGCTATTCAGTGAGAATCCAGTACCATTGAGGTCGAAAGTGCCATGAGCAAAATAAGCGTTTCAATTCTGGCCAGCGTGATGTTCGTGCTAATGGGAATGACGTGTACCGCTGAGTTTGTGCCATCCGCGCAGGGGACTGCCCGTCCAGTTAGCGCAGATCCTCAGGACGTGCGCGAGCTTGCGGTTGGCATGCCCGTCGAGCGCGAGCTGACGGGAGGTGAAGTTCACGTATACCGCCTCGATGTTATGGCAGGCCAGTACATACATTTCACGATCGATCAACGAGGGATCGATGTAGTCGTTGTGTTAAGCGGGCCGGATGGCGTGCCGGTGATGGAGATGGATGGGCACCGTTCAGCGCACGGTGTCGAAGAATTGTCATGGGAAGGGGTAAGCGGTGGCGTGTACCTGCTGGAGGTGAAAGCCAGAGACAGGCAGGCCAACTCGGGGCGCTATGAGGTGAAGATGGATAAGGCGCCTCAGGCGACCGTCGAGGATCGCGCTCGAATTGCGGCGAAGCGGTTGTTCATGGAAGGAAAACGAGCGCAGCAAGAGGGGCGCGGCGAAGGGCTGGAGGGAGCAATAAAGAAATACGAGCAGGCAGTTGAGAAGTGGCGAAGCGTAGGGGACCGAAAGAGGGAAGCACTGGCGCTCACGAATCTCGGCATTGTCAACTGGAATCTAAGTCAATACGGAATTGCGCGCGACCATCTGGAGCAGGCGCTGGTGATTTGGCGCGAGGTCAAGGACAGATACGGAGAGGAAGCGACGCTCAACAGTCTTGGTGGTATTTCCCAATACCTGAGGCAATACGAGAAGGCTAAAGACTACTTGAACCAATCCCTTGCCATCGTCCGCGAGATGAAGGATAAGCGTGCTGAGGGCGCGACGCTTAACAAGCTTGGCAATGTCTACCGGATGTTGGGCGAGCACGAGAAAGGGAAAGACTATTACGAGCAAGCGCTGGCGATTAGTCGAGAGATCAAGGACAGGCGTGGTGAAGGACTGACGCTTAGCCACCTGGGCAGCGTCTACACAGGTTTTATCGAGTATGAAAAAGCGCTCTACTACCATGAGCAATCGTTGGCGATTAGTCGAGAGATCCAGGACAGGTCCGGTGAAGGTTTAGCGCTCAACAATCTTGGCTTCATCTACCAGCGCCTGTCTCAATACGAAAAGGCGCGCGACTACTACGAGCAAGCGCTGGCCATCAGGAGCGAGATCAAGGATAGAACTGGTCAAGGATATACGCTCCATTATCTTGGCGTCCTTTGCGAGACTCTGGCCCAGTACGAGAAGGCGAGAGACTATCTTGAGCAAGCGTTGGCAATCAGGCGCGAGATCAAGGATAGGCGTCGTGAAGCAGCCACGCTCGACACTCTTGGCAGCGTTTACCAGAAGCTCGGCCAAAACCAGACGGCGAGATACTGCTTTGACCAAGCGCTGGTGATCGGGCGCACGATCGGTGAAAAGGGCGATGAGGCTTCAATCCTTCTTAGACTTGCATCCTTTGAAGGCGACCGTGGCAATCTTTCAGAAGCTCGCAAGCAGATCGAATCGGCGCTGGTCATTATTGAAAACGTACGCGCCACTTATCTCGATCAAGAACTGCGGGCTGCCTACTTCGCCTGCGCCCGGGATTCTTACGAGTTCTACATTGGTCTCCTGATGCGCTTACACAAACAAGACCCCACAGCAGGTCACGAGGCGGCCGCCTTGCAGGCCAGCGAGCGTGTCCGCGCCCGCACACTGCTCGACACATTGGCTGAGGCCGGCGCCGACATCCGGCAGGGCGCTGACCTGCAACTCGTCGAGCGAGAACGCTCTTTGCATCAGCAGCTCAACATAAAAGCACAGCAACAGATGAAGCTCCTCGCTGGGCCACATACTGCAGAGCAGGCCGCCGCCAGTGGCAGGGAGATCGAATCGCTGACCGGCGAATACCAGCGACTCCAAGCCCAGATAAGACGGACCAGCCCGCGCTATGCAGCGTTGACGCAGCCGCAGCCGCTGAGCGTCAAAGAGATTCAGCAGCAGGTGCTCGATTCGGACACGTTGTTGCTGGAATACGCTCTCGGCAAGGAGCGCAGCTACGTCTGGGCGGTGACGCCGACGTCGATCACCAGTTACGAGTTGCCCAAGCGCTCCGAGATCGAAACAGCGGCGCGCCGCGTCTATAAGCTTTTGACGACCAGTCACAAGAGAGAGAGTAAAAGACAGTCAGAACTGACGGCCTCCGAGTTGAGCCGGATGGTGCTGCGACCCGTCGCCGAACAGCTAGGAAAGAAGCGCTTGCTGATCGTAAGTGAAGGAGCGTTGCAGTACATACCGTTTGGGGCGCTGCCAGTACCGGAGATGAGGGAGCCAGGTCTCAAGGTTGACGTGGCGATGGATGGACTCCCGAACCGGCCATTGATCCTTGAGCATGAGATCGTAAACGCGCCTTCCGCTTCGACCCTGGCGGTGCTACGTCGCGAACTTGCCGGGCGTCCAGTCGCGCCAAAGACTTTAGCGGTTCTGGCCGACCCGGTCTTCCAAAGCGATGATCTCCGGGTCAAACGGGCCGGGATCACCACGAAGCGAGAATCAGGCCAGGCATCAACCGCCTCTACAGCCGAAGGACCTTCAAAGAGCGATCTCACGAGATCGGCCAGTGAGTCAGGATTGATGACCTTCGAGCGGCTGCGGTTCACGCGGCAGGAGGCTGACGCGATTGTGGCTCAGGCGCCGGAGCGCAGTAGTCTTAAGGCGCTGGATTTTGTGGCCAGTCGTGCGACATTAAGCAACACCGACCTGGATCAATACCGGATCATACATTTTGCTACGCATGGTTTGTTGAACAGCCAGCATCCGGAACTGTCCGGCGTCGTCCTGTCGCTGGTCGATGAGCAAGGCCGCCCGCAGGACGGGTTTCTGCGCGCGCACGACATCTATAACCTAAAGTTGAGGGCGGATCTGGTGGTGTTGAGCGCGTGTCGGACGGCGCTGGGGGAGGAGATCAAAGGAGAAGGGCTCGCTGGACTGACACGAGGATTCATGTATGCGGGTGCTGAGCGCGTGGTGGCCAGTTTATGGGATGTCGAAGATGAGGCGACGGCCGAGCTGATGAAGCGGTTCTACCGGGGGATGCTGCGGGAAGGATTGCGACCGGCGGCAGCATTGCGCGCAGCGCAGATTTCGATGTCGAAAGAGCCGCGGTGGCGAGCGCCGTCCTACTGGGCAGGCTTCATGCTACAGGGCGAGTGGAGATGAAGAAGAGTTTCGAGGTTCAATTTCAAAGTCGCAGTCGAAACTTGAAGCCCGAAACTCTTTACGAGGAACGAGGGCACTGGAGAATGACAAAACGCTCGGCGAAACTCAAACCATGCTGGCATGGGAGATTTGCCTATGGCTGGAATTGGCCAAATGCCGAGCGAGAGTTGGGCGTGCCATCCCCAGATACCCTGGGAGAATTGCGTTTATCCACATAGGATTGGGAGACCACGACAAGGCGTTTGAACTCCTGGAAAAAGCACATCGGGAGGGTTCAAACGTTAAGCGTCAGCTTATGGGCCCTCCTTTGGATCCCCTCCGCTCAGACCGCGATTTCACGATTGGCAGCGGCGTGTCGGCCTCGCACAGTGACAGGGTGCCAGGCTCGCGGCGCGTTGAAGCGACGTTCTCCGATATGGCGCCACCAATACCAGGCGCAATGAGCGCAGCAGATGGTTCTAAGCATGAAGTGCAGCAAACCCTGCCGCCGCTGGAATATCCAGCTCACTTCGAAACTCGTTACCTCAGTTACAATGGCGGCATCCGCTGGAAGTCGGCCTGGGTGCACGTCAGTATTGAAAACGCGCATGTAAAAATGACCCTCAAACGCGCATCAAGAATTGACTCGGAGTCAACCTGGTCGGCTACCATCTCCGGGCCGCCATGCTAAATAGTTCAGGAGATTGCTGCGCAGTTTAGAAAGGGTCGCATTATTATGTCGACGTGGAACCAATAAGTTGCCGGAAACTATTGGAAGCAATAACTTGCCGGGCCGGCAAAGTATTGCTTCAAGTGACAGAACTGCCCGTAAGCTATTGAATACGTTTGGCTGGGAGGCAGGGATTCGAACCCCGATAGGCGGATCCAGAGTCCGCAGTCTTACCGTTAGACGACCTCCCAAGGGAAAAATGAATTTACGTGCTGAGAATCCCGTTGTCAACAGTGTCTAACTATGGATCAAACATCCTAACGAAGGCTGAAAGAGATCTGATGGAGCTACGGAGTTTGAAAATTGCGAAGAAACCGCTTGTTCATTCGATATGATGCAGGGCAAAATGGACGAGATTTCGGAAACCTTCATGGGGAAGCTGAATTGCGGTAGACCGATTGACTCATAACGCCGGATCGTTTCGGAGCATGGATGGCTGAACAACAGGCGCAGGCCAACAATAGTAACCGTGAGCAATCGCTACGCGATGAGATAGTTGCTTACGAAGCGAAGATCAATGAGATAGCTGAGATTGTGGCGCGTGTACGCCACGAGATTAACAATCCGCTGACTGGCGTGCTCGGTCAGGCCCAGCTCCTGTTGCGTGAGGAACTGAATGAACGAGCACGCAAGCGCGTGGAGACGATCGAGGATCTGGCACTGCGCTTAAGAGATATAGTGGCCGTCCTGCGCACTGTGCAGCGCCCGGCCCCTCGAACGAATAGTACCGGAGATTCCTAACCGACGGCGTAACCGTTCAGGCGAGTACGCATGCAGGAAAAGGACCTCACGTCACTATCGACTAGTCCGCAACTGCTTCTTTTCGTCGTCTTCAATCTTTTTCTTCAAGTATTTTGCAAGCTTTTCGGCTGACGAACGCAAACCCTTATTTGCCGAGCTACGATGCGATGCGTCAGAATACGCAATCACTCCGGTTTTGATGTTGATCACTGACATGGACGCTGATGTGGTTGAGCGCCAATCGCCAAGAAAGACCTTTTTTGCCCATCCAGCGCCTTTTTTATCAGCCGTACCTACTATTTCAAAATCCGCCACACTTCGATCGGTAACGAGAATTAGCGGCACATTCTTTTTCCGTAACGCTGCTGCCAGGTAAGTCTCGAATCCTTCAATTGGCTTTTCGCTGTCTTCGCTCTTCATAGGAGCAATATAGACTTTCGAATTTCGTCGAATAAGTTGAGCCTCGAAAGGATCGGAGGGCGGAGCCTGCTTAGGCGCTACGGTTGTCCCTTCATTTTCTGGGGTAGGGGTTGTTGATTCTTGAGCGACAACACTCACTGAAACGAACAGTAAGAGCGCGAGGGAAGCTGTGAGTTTCATAATTCCTCCTAGTGGGTAAATGGTTGGACTGGGACAGTCCATCACGACACAAATCGACAGACCTAGTCCCGCTTGTGATTGGTTTAGAACTACTAACGAATGGCCAGTTCGTCTTCTTCTACCAAATAAGGCGTTTCGATTTCCCTGGGTTCGTTGTCGTCCGCGAGGATTGCCTGTACTACCGGCAGGCTCAGCGAGTGTTTCGTTGTCTTTAGAGGTACCGATTTGCCGGCCGCATAGACCGGATGGCGAGGGTGCTCTTCATACCATTCGGCCAGATTGGCGGTCTTGTGCATGTTCTCAATAATCTGTCGCCAACCGACGCCGGTGTTGTAAGCACAGAAGGATATCTCGCCCTCCTGTGTGCCATAAGGAATCACGCACATCTCCGTGCGCCTGAAATCATAGTTGAACAGATCCTGAAACCACATCCCCTCGACACAGAGCACGCGCCACACGTCGTCCGGATCACTGTTCGTCTGCGCCTTCATGCGATCGTTGCGATCAGAATTGGAGTTCGTCGAGGAAGGACGGAAGAGGTTGATGATCTGTGAGATTGGAAATCCTTCCGGCGCCTTCTCGGCGTTAAAGTTTCTGAGGATTGCCATCGCAAGCTGAGCATACGAGAGCTTTTTGCCCCGCGCCGTATCGGTAATGAGTGCGACGTCCTTCATGAACGGCTCATAGTCGAAAAAGTCGAACAACGACTTGAACTCACCAGTGGTCCGGTTTACCACCATCAGTGTGAAGATCCCGCAATTAGGGTGACAGTTGCACGAGGACCAGCCCCACGGGGCATCAGCCCCCTGGAGCATGTCCATCACACTGGTGAAAGCCGAGTAGGACGAAAGCGGGAACCAGTCGCGAAGCGGTTGCACGCGACCATCAAGCTGGTCCTTGAGATCATGGGTCATCCCTGCGAGGGTGTAGCGCTGCTGAATGCGCACCTCATCGCTGACGTCTTCGTCACGGCCGGTGAACGAAACAGGTTGGAACGCTATGGTCTGTACCTTGTCGATGTTCTTCGCCGCGAACTCGACAATCTGTCCGATACCATCGTTGTTGATGGAATTAACGATTGTGGTAACAAGTGTCACCTTGATGCCGACGCTGGCCAGGTTTTCAATCGCGCGCAGCTTGACATCAAAAAGATTGCCAACGCCGCGATGTTTGTTCTTCTCTTCGCTGACACCATCAAACTGGAGATAGACACCATGCTGGCCCGCAGCCTTGGCAGCCTTACAAAACTCGATGTCTTCGGCAAAACGAATTCCGTTAGTTGCAGCCAGAATGCGATAGAACCCAACCTTCTTCGCGTAGGCCACCGCATCAAGGTAATAAGGCGAGAGCGTCGGTTCGCCCCCGGAGAACAGAATGATGATCTGGCGTTTGGGCTTAAACGAAACCGCCCGATCCAGAATCGCCTTGGTATCCTCAAAGGTGGGCTCATGAACATAGCCGACTTGATTCGCATCCATGAAGCATGGATTGCACATCATGTTGCAACGATTGGTCAGGTCGACTGTGAGAACGGCGCCACGGCCAAACTTGATGTTCGACGTTCCATGACGGTGCACGGCCGCGTCTTCGGCGGCCCGAAAATCCCGGCCAAAGAAGAGCGATTCGATGCGCTCCAGAAACGCCGGATCGGTGGCCATGACATCTTCAAACTGCCCATGCTTCGGACAGTTCTTTCGCATGATCACTTTGCCGTCTTCTTCCAGGATCTGGGCCTTGATCTCACCCGGATGTTCGTGCATCAGTGTCTCAAGCGGAACCTGCCCACTGATCACTGAATTACGCACCTCTTTCACGCAAGTGGGACAGAGACTGTCTGTCTCACGCGGAAATCCGAGTGGGGGTGCTGTTCTTTCGTAGGATTTTAGCAGTGGTCCCGGAGCCCAATTCGGACGAATGGACTCGCCTTCAGGAAGCAGTGTGTTTACCGATTGAAAGGCCTTCCAGGCGACATCGGAAAGATTAGAGAGGAGTTTCGAACCCCTCACACCGGCCAATTTTGATTTTCCCGCTTCTCCCCTGCGAAATTGATCACTGAACAAGGATATCAAGTCTCCTCATGGCGCCAACTGCGCCGCAAATTCAACAAAACTAAATGAAAAACTGCATTTTCTGCTCACGGCACGCAAACCTCAACCGCGGACTTTTGCAGCGGGGTCATAATAGTTTGACTGTCCCGGTATGGCAAGGCAAAAGGGCTGGCTGGTTCCATTCGGATCAAGCCCAGACCCGGCGATTCGTTGCCCATTAGCCCATAATGATACTATCGAGGTCTGTCAGTGTTAGTCTTCGGCTAAACGCTTTGGGTATTCATCCAACAGCAGTGGTGAGCAAGAACGCGGTTCTCGGAACCGGCGTCTCTGTCGGACCTTACGCGGTGATCGAGGATCAGGTCCGGATCGGCGATGAGTGTGAAATCGGGGCTCATGCGGTGCTCAAACGCTTTACCACAATTGGCGCGCGAAATCGCGTCTTTGAACATGCGGTCCTCGGGGGCGAACCCCAGGACATCAAATTCACAGGCGAGCCAAGCTACCTCCTCGTCGGAGACGGGAATCTAATCCGCGAGTTTGCTACGCTTCACCGGGCCAATGGGGCAGGCGAAAGCACGCGTATTGGTTCGCGCAACTTCTTTATGGTGGGGGTGCACGTCGCGCACAATTGCGCGATCGGCGACGATAACATCTTTGCCAACGGAGCCGCTCTCGCCGGCCATGTGATTGTAGAGGACCACGTTTTTCTCTCGAACAATGTTGGTGTCCATCAGTTTGTGCGCCTGGGCCGGTATGCAATGGTTGGCGGTAAATCAAAGATTGTTCAGGATGTATTGCCTTTCTTTACAACCGATGGTAATCCGCCGCGCGTGCGTGGCTTGAATACGGTGGGATTGCGAAGGGCCGGTTTCTCAGACGAAACGCGAAGGGCGCTGCGCGACGCGTATCGTTTACTGTTCCGCTCGCAGCTTCCCTTAGGTGATTCGCTCGCTGAGATGGCAAAAATGCAGGATCAAAATGTGGACCATCTTGTGAAGTTTATTCAGGAGTCAGAAAGGGGATTTACCAGGGCCGGGCGTGGAAGGCGGGAACGCCTTGAGCAAGGGGAGGATAATTTTCGAAACAATTCTCGAAGTTTTGGAGTCTAAATCATGATCAAGGAATACATCGAAATGTTGCAGAAAGGGAAGGGCCCCCGGTTCGAGAAGGACGAGCCTCACGATCACTGAAATATGGACCAGACAAAAACGGCAGCAGAACTCGCCACTCACGTTGGCGGACGACTTGTAGGTGACGGGACAGTTCAGGTCAAAGGAGTTGCCGATCTCGCTGCTGCCGGCGATCAAGAGGTCGCCTACGTGGACGACGAGAAGTTTTTTGCAGATGCGCTCGCCGGTCACGCAGCTTGTCTGGTTGTCCCTGACACTTTCCCTTTACAAGCAGAACCGGCTCGAACACTGATTGTTGTGCCGCGGCCAAAGCTTGCTTTTGC
Source organism: Pyrinomonadaceae bacterium (assembly GCA_035512935.1). Taxonomy (GTDB): domain Bacteria; phylum Acidobacteriota; class Blastocatellia; order Pyrinomonadales; family Pyrinomonadaceae; genus PSRF01. Next base: position 15,768 of record DATKDA010000001.1, read on the forward strand.
GCTGATTGCCGCGCTGCTGCATCCGGCAAAGCGACGCGCGCCAGAGATTCACGCGACTGCTGTTATCGCGCCGACTGCGGACGTAGACCTGACCGTTTATATTGGCCCATTTGTTTACGTTGGAGAGAACAGTCGAATCGGCGCCGGGACCCGCATCGAAGCTGGGGTCACCATCGGCGACAATGTGGCAGTAGGTCACGACTGCGTACTGCATCCAAATGTTCAACTCTACGATGGGATCACAATAGGCGATCGGGTGATCCTTCATGCCGGGGTCTGCATTGGCGCAGACGGATTTGGCTATGTTCGCGACGACATGGGTTACCACAAGTTCCCGCAGATTGGCGCCGTCCTAATCGAGGATGACGTCGAGCTTGGCGCGTACACCTGTGTCGATCGGGCTGCGTTAGGCCAAACCCGAATTGGTCGCGGAACGAAGCTCGACAATCTTGTTCACGTGGGCCATAACTGCGACATTGGTGAGCGGGTGGTAATCGCGGCACAAACGGGAATTAGCGGCAGTGTGACGATCGAAGACGATGCGGTAATTGGTGGTCAGGTGGGGTTCGGAGATCATGTGCGGGTATTAAGTGGCGCCGTAATTGGTTCAAAGGCGGGTGTTCTGCCTGGCAAGATTGTTCGCCCCGGCGTTTGGTGGGGCATTCCAGTTCAACCGCTCGCAGACTACAAACGTTTGAATGCTCACCTTGGACGCTTGCCTCAGTTACGTGAAGAGATCAAGGAATTGCGAAAGCGCTTGGATGAGTTGGAGCGCCGGCCGAAGGGGTAGCGGGCTCGTGGGTTTCGTAATGCCAACTGCCGTCTGGTTGAGTTTCGATCCAGATACCATCGGGCTAAAAGAGACGGTGTGAGAACTCTTCGAGGCCACATGCCTTCGGGATTCTTTGGTTCTTCACCCCGGAAGGGGTGAGATGTTTATAGATTAGGGATGAACACAATGAAATCTGGGCGCCGTTCGAAGGGGCGGAACGATACTTGATGGTACTGGCCAAGTTGAGTTGCCGCCCCTTCGAACGGCGCGGGAATATGTTGGTCGGGCTCGGGCTATAGACATCTCACCCTTCTGGGGTGGTTCACCCCTCCGGGGGTGGGTTTGGATTCGCGACGGCAGGCTATAAAGTTTTGCTCGGTGCTAAGCTGTTTAGTTGCGCCAATTTTTTAATGCACTAAGAATTCGCGCGGCTGCGCGTTGCGAGGCGCCGCCATCACCCAACTGCGCTGTTATCTCCTGAAGCTCTTTGCGGACCGCAGCATTCCTTTCCGTGGCAAGCAGCCTAATCAACTCGCGCGCCAGGTCTGGTCCATTCAAATCGTTCTGCATCAACTCGGTCACGACTCGCCTACCGGCAATCAAATTCACGAGTCCATAATGGTCGGCGGTAATCAGCCGGCCCAGGATGTGCCAATTGATAGTCGACTCTTTATAGACAATCACCATTGGCGTTGACAGAAGCGCGGCTTCGAGCGTGGCAGTGCCACTGGCTATTGCAGCAACATCACAGGCTGCCAACGCTTCGCGAGTTTCATGGTGAACAAGGCGGAGCTCCATTAGCCGCGAGCCGTTATCCGTGGAAGTCAGTATGCGCTCCGCCTCAACCGTTGTACGATTCGGCGCAACGACCAGAACAAACTGAACATCGCCGCGTTGGCTCGTAACTACTTCTGCCGACTTGAGCATCGGCGGCAGAATCCTTTCCAGCTCTTGAAGCCGGCTACCCGGCAGGAGCGCGATTATGGGCCGTCCGGGATCGAGGTTATGCAGCCGGCAAAATTCTTCTTTGCCGTAACGGGCTCGCACTTCTCCGGCAAATGGATGGCCAACAAATTCCACCTGGGGCACACCGCGTCCCGCATACCATTCAGGCTCAAAAGGAAGAATCGCCAGCAATAGGTCTACGTCGCGCCTGATCGCCCGGGCGCGATGGGAACGCCAGGCCCACAACTGGGGACTAATGTAATAGATCGTCTTAAAGCCGCGCCGGTGAAGGGCACGCGCAAGTCGCAGGTTGAAATCAGGCCAGTCGACGAAAATGACTGCGTGAGGCTTTCGCTCGAGCGCCGCCTGCTTCAATGCTTTAAAAGCCTGCCAGAACTTTGGCAGTGCCCGGCCAATTTCCAATAGCCCCAAAATCGAGAGATCGTCCGAGTGGACGATCGACTCGACTGAGTTCGCTCGCATTTGTGGGCCAGTAGCCCCAAAGAAAGAGAGATCACCTTCAGAGTTTCGCGCCCGAATCGCTTCCACCAATGCGGCAGCGTGAGCATCACCCGAGGGCTCGCCGGCCACGATCATGAGGCGAATCGCTTCTGTCACGGGGGAAATAATAACTGATTTCTTAACCGGGGGCGCTGGCGGCTATCCCTGTAGGCGCCTTCACGTAGACATTCTCTGTGGCGGCGCGCAGCAGTTCTGCAACACTCCACGCCTGGGCCACACAACCCCTGGCGTGATGCGGCGGGTCGCCGTCGAAGACCTCCGAGATCTGGCCCAGGCAAGCTTCATTCAGATGTTCCTGAAAGTTCTCGAGCCAGTCCGCGCAAAACTTTCTGCCCGTAACGGGGCCAAATGTTTTCACGTAGGCGGTAATAAAGGGCCCCATAAGCCAGGGCCAAACTGTGCCCTGGTGATAGGCGCCATCCCGTTCGAATGGATTGCCTTCGTAGTGTCCACGGTACCGGGGGTCGGCGGGTGAAAGCGTCCGTAGACCGCGCGGCGTCAGAAGCTCTCGCTCAACTACCCTAATGATGCTCTTCGCCCGCGGCTTTGAGACCATTGAATTACTCAGACTGACGGCAATGATCTGGTTTGGTCTGATCGAGGCATCACGTTGGTCCCCATCTACGACGTCGAATAAGCAGCCGGCAGCGTCGTTCCAGAACTGTTCATTAAAGCTCTTGCGCGCGCGGTCCGCGCCTTGGCTGAACTCTTTCCTCGAGCCGGCGTCCTTAAACTTCTTCGCCAAATCTTCCAACACGCGCAGGGCGTTATACCAGAGTGCCTGGATCTCCACCGGCTTACCATGCCGTGGCGTGACTACCCAGTCGCCGGCTTTGGCGTCCATCCAGGTCAATTGCACTCCCGGCTCTCCTGACGACAACAGTCCATCGGTATCGACGTGAATATTGTAACGAGTTCCACGTTGATGCCAGGCAATGATGTCCTTCAGGACGTCATAGAGTTCATTGCGGACGAAGTCATAGTCGCTGGTGAAGTGCAATAACAAGCGCACGGCTTCGAAGTACCAGAGTGTCGCATCGACGGCGTTGTATTCAGGTGTTTCGCCTGTCTCGGGAAAGCGGTTCGGGAGCATCCCCTGGTCCACATGGCGAGCAAACTCTTTAAGAATGCTTTTGGCAACATCCGTCCGCCTGGCCGCCAATGTCAGCCCAGGCAGCGCAATCATTGTGTCCCGTCCCCAGTCAGTGAACCAGGGATAGCCGGCTATCACGGTACTCTCGTTCCCTCGGGCCACAACGTACTGGTCCGCGGCGGAGACGAGGGCCTGGAGGAAGTCAGCGTTGAGTCCGGCCGCTACCTTCGTTCGTCGTTCCCTCTCCTGGTAAAAGTAGCCTTCCACGTTGCGAATATCGTACCGACCAGTCGAGACAATAACCCGCGCGCGCCTGTGTTGGACCAGGTCAAAGATCATTGCGAACGGATTAAAAAGATCTTCGGTGTAATCGAGGCCACGCTCGCGTTCAATCGAATATTCGAAGTTGCGATACCAGTAACCGGGCACGGCAATCGATGCGCTATCGTGCGAGAAATGTAGAGCTGGAAGATCCCGATAAGGCTGGATCGAGGTTATACCTTCGTCGGTTCTGACTTCCGAGTTTAGTGCGCCATTCTCGTGGGTCGTGCTGTGATAGTCTCGAAAGGCTACTAAGGGACGCAGTTCGAGTTGCACCTTTTCATTCGCAGGGACTTCAAGAAGTTCGTAATTAACGATCGCCGTATTCTGTCCCTGGACCATGAAGACAGACTTTTCGATCCGCAGACCGGCAACTTCAAAAGTGAATATGGGGAAGGGGTCGAGTCGAAAACCAGTTTGGTAAGCAAAGCCCCTTGGGTGAATGGCGCCCGTGTATTGATTTGTTGATAGGTCATAGTGCCGTCCGTCGATGTTGAGTGTTTCTTCGAACTTCGCAAGCATGACGATGCGGCCGACGGGAGGTTTAGTGGACGCAGTAAGCAGGCTGTGATAACGACGGGTATTCATTCCGGTGATGGTTGAAAAGGCGAACCCTCCCAGCCCGTTCGTTTCGAGCCATTCGTGTTTCGACGCGCCGATCGGATCGTTGAAAGTATTACTCCCGAATGTAATCACTTCTGTTGCCTTTCATCTGTTGGTCGGTGGTTCGCCCGTTCTTAATTCAGTTCTGCCGCATTGTGGGCAAGTATGCACCTCTTTGACCAGGCCACCGAGCACGGGATCGAGTCTCTCGGGGGCGTCAAGGGCGGCAGTGTAGTCAATCTTTTCTGCGTGGTGGTTCATCTCACCACCGCAGTCCCGGCAATTCATCTTGTTTGAATCCATCATAGCGACCAACCTTTGAACGTAGTCGGCTTGTCGGTTCCGAAGTCAAATGGATACGTTTTCCCGACCGTAGCGCAAGACCCTGGACATCCAGATAAGCTCCTTCAGAAACTTGTCAATCCGTCTGACGTACGCCATGTCGATTAGTGTGCCATCGGTGTCGAAGAGCTTATTAGCTGAGGAAAAGTTTCCGTCCCAGAAGATTGTGACCAGACCCAATTCCCTCATGACGGGCAGTAGATTTTCAATGACCCGGGCGCCACCGAAGTTTCCGGCCGAGACGCCACAGATGCCGACTGCTTTGTGAACATACTCCTTTAGATTTGTGTCGAGAGCATGCTTAAGCAGGCCCGGATAGCCATGGTTATATTCCGGCACGACGAGAATTAGTCCATCGGCGCGCGCAACAGTGGCAGAGAAGCCTGGGTCTTTTAACGCTTCACCGGCGTCGTCGGTCGGGAAATTCAGATCGAGGAGATCGATTAGCTCGCTCTCGACCCCTTCGCGTTTCTGCACTTCGCCAAAAACAAATCGGGCGACATTCTCGCTGGCCCGGCCTTTGCGCGAGGTGCCCAGAATGACTGGGATGAAGAGAGCTTTTTCGTTCATGGGTGACAACCAATCCTGACGAGACTGTGAAAGCTACCGATCATCTGGCTTGTGTGGGTTGATTTTGCCCTAAGCTAGCGCGAAACGAAACTCCAGCGCCGACAATCAGGCTTTCTTGACGAGGCCGAACCGGAGTAGAATCTCGTAACATTCCTACCTCGGGACCGAACGGTTTGCCGAAATGTCATGCTCAGGATGTCTTGAGGTTATCTTGTGAAATAGTGTCTCCGCTTGGCATTGTGACTCCACCAACCACCCGATGACTGAGTTTCTTCAAAAGACTCAATTACCGGCAGAAAAAGCTGCAAGAGTTACAGACTGCCTACGTTCAAAGGCAGGCCGGAGGAAAACCGAACGAGTGCCACTCCTGCCGTACCCGGCGGCCGCGTCTTCGGCGCGGTCGCTGCTACGCTCTCTCCGAATTCATGGTTCTAGAAACGTTGGAATTCTGGAGCTTGCGATGAAGGCTACAAGGGTCGGTTGGCTAATCCGCGCTATGCGCATCCGAACTATTGGGCGCCTTTTATCTTGATCGGGAACTGGAGGTAGCAGATGTATCGACTCTTTGCTTTATTGCTCGCGATTATTGCGCTGTTGCCGACAGTGGTTTCCTCGGCTGGTTCCATTCAGCGCGATCCCGAGATTGCAAAACAGCAGACAGACCAAGCGCTCAGGTTGGGTAGCGTAACCGAGAGAACAATCTCAGCAGGGCAGGCCCATACATTCACCATCGAAGCAAAAGGCGATCAATACCTCCATGTCGTGGTTTACCAACGCGGCATAGATCTGATGGTCGCGTTACTTGGGCCAGACGGCACAAAGATCATGGAAGAGGACCGGACTGATGCCTTTGGTCCAGAGATGCTGGGAGGAATTCTGCCACCAGCCGGGCAATACAAAATCGAGCTCCAGCCAGTAGA
>DATKDA010000002.1:0-58513 GCA_035512935.1 Pyrinomonadaceae bacterium
TAGTGAAATACACAGACTAGTGTCCGAGGTGAAGTTGCGAACAGTATTGCCCATTAGCGTCCTCTCAATTGTAGAAGTTTAAAAATCCGCACGTTGTGTAGAGGAATACCGGGGGTGAAGAAGCAAAGTCACCGGTAGGAATGGCGAAGTTTTTAACAGCAAACGCGTTGAAAGGTCAAGGATTTTCCCGATAGAAATCGCCAGTGCTCAGTAAAACGTGGCCATCCTGTCAGGTTGCAGTGGTGGATAGCTCTAAAATTTCTGATTGAACGGGTCAATGTTGCCAAAATATGAAAACCACCCCGCTTCGTGACACTCGCGGTTCATGACAAGCAGACCGCGCTCCGGGTGGAGGATCTTTATCGACCAAACGCAAGCAGGACAGCATGCGCCACGTGGTGCATGCGTAGCTGACAAATCCAGCGAACCTCGGCATAATGCCTCTGCTCATTAGCGAAAACTGCCTGTGGAGCCGCTAGCCTCGGAGGAATCCAGCAAAAGTGTTCCTTTCAACAATCGAACTCAGGGAAATAAGTCTGCCCCTTATCAACTTCTTTGAAACGAGTTTTGGCCGAACCTCCGAACGCCGCATCATCATCGTCCGCGTTATAGATCAAGATGGCGTTGAGGGCTGGGGCGAATGCACCGCCGGTGAAGGACCCTTCTATTGCGAGGAGTGGACCGGAAGTGCATGGCCGGTACTTCGCGAATTCCTTGCTCCAATGGTTGCTGGCAAGGAGGTTGGTGAGGCTTCAAAAATATTCAGTCTAATGAAATCCGTGCGTCGCAATCGCATGGCTAAGGCAGCAATCGAAACCGCCTGCTGGGATCTTGAAGCTAAACGAGCGGGCGTACCATTATGGAAGCATCTCGGTGGTCAAAGACCCGAAATCGCCTGCGGTGTTTCTATCGGTATCCAGGAGACGCCGGAAGTCCTGCTCGAGAAGATCGAAAAGGAATTAGCGGCAGGCTATCAGCGTATCAAGATCAAGATCAAGCCTGGTTGGGACTTAAACATTGTAGAGAAAGTGCGCACTCGCTTTCCGGACATCAGGTTGATGGGAGACGCTAACTCTGCCTACACGCTTGCGGATGCGCCTCTGTTTGCCCGGCTAGACGAATTCAATCTGATGATGGTCGAGCAGCCATTGGCCCATGACGATCTTTTTGACCATGCAGCACTCCAGCGCCAGATCCGAACGCCGGTGTGTCTTGACGAGTCCATACATTCTGAAGCAGATGCGCGGAATGCGATCAGCATCGGTGCGTGTCGCATTATCAACGTAAAACTGGGACGCGTGGGTGGTCACGCTGAAGCACAACGCGTGGAAAAGATGGCTCGTGAGAATGGCATCCCAGTTTGGTGCGGAGGAATGCTCGAAGCGGGCATCGGTCGTGCTCATAACATAGCGCTGGCCACGCTTCCCGGTTTTACGTTGCCGGGCGATGTCTCTGCCAGCTCACGTTACTGGACGGAAGACATCGTCGATCCTCCGATTACCGTGACACCGCGAGGCACTATCGACGCCCCGGAGAAATCTGGAATCGGTTTTGACGTCAACATCCAGAGACTGGAGTCAGTCACCACTCGGACAGAGATCATGAGATAACTAGCAAATTAGGGGGAATAATCTTTATAGTTGTCTGTTCCATAAGAGATTGAGATCAATATCCCATGCCAGACCGTATCCCCAAGGCACAGGCCACAACTTTTCGGGAATACTTCCACAACCGGCAGACCGAACTCGTTGCCTTAACTCGAGCTCTCGTTGAAGCTGAGTCGCCTTCCGGCGACCTGGCCGGCAGCAAGGCGGTGGTCTCGCTGCTTGCCGCCGCCGCCCGCACAATTCCCGCAGTCACTGCGATCGAACGAGTTGCGAGCGAGAATTATGGCGAGCATCTGCGGCTGAAGGCATTTAGCACAGGCGGACGCAAGGAGGAGCCGCCCATTGTAATTCTGGGTCACACTGATACTGTTCACGCTCGCGGCTCACTTGAGAAGCGTCCCTGGCGCGTCGAGGGAAATCGGGCTTATGGACCAGGCGTATTTGACATGAAGGCTAACTGCGCGCTCGCCATTGAGACGATTCGCGCGCTGTCTTCATTGAATATACCGCCCAGTCAGCCATTGGTATTGCTGCTCACCTGTGACGAAGAGACTGGAAGTATGACGGGCCGTAGTCTCGTTGAAACAGAATCTCGTCGCTCGCGCGCTGTTTTAGTTCTCGAACCGCCAGCCAGTGGAGGACGCGTAAAGACCGGGCGGAAGGGGACAGGGATCTTCTCAATTCAGACACGCGGGCGGGCAGCTCACGCAGGTCTGGAGCCCGAGAAGGGCGCAAGCGCCATCCTGGAGATGGCCCGCCAGGTTGACCGCTTGCACGGAATGAATTCTCGCGGCGGAATCACGGTGAACGTTGGTGTAATTCAGGGTGGAACGTTGTCGAATGTTGTTCCCGCCGAGGCGCATGCTGAGGTTGATGTTCGTTTTAGCACGGACGAGGAAGGGAAGTGGATCGAACAGCAGATCACGAATCTCCGGCCATTTGACGAACGGGTGCAGCTCGTTGTTCGCGGCGGAATAAACCGGCCACCGTTGGAACGCACCGAGCGAGTAGTGGCGCTTTATGAGCACGCACGCGGGGTAGCGGCGATGTTCGACCATGATTTGGCTGAGGCTCAGGTCGGTGGGGCTTCTGATGGAAACTTTGCTGCTGCCATGGGCGCTTCAGTCCTCGATGGATTGGGAATAGATGGTGATGGAGCCCACGCCATTCACGAACACATCCGACTCGATGATATCCCTGTGCGCGGAGCGATTCTTGCCGGTTTGATTTCTACCTTGTGAATTCTGCCAAATGAAAATAGCTACCTGGAACGTGAATTCGGTCCTGGCGCGGCTCCCGCAGGTGATCCGATGGATTGATGCTGTTCAGCCGGAGGTGTTATGCATTCAGGAGACCAAGTGCACAGACGATAAGTTTCCCTTCGACGCCTTCCGCGAACGCGGCTTTAACTGTATTGCTTTCGGTCAACAATCTTACAACGGGGTAGCGATACTTACTCGGAGTCAATGTGAGCCAGTCCAGCGTGGCTATCCTGAAGACCTTGAGGGGTCGCAACCTCGACTATTAGCTACGACCGTAGATGGCATTCAGATTGTTAATGTCTATGTTCCGAATGGGCAAATGGTTGGCTCGGAGAAATACGCTTTTAAACTCGAGTGGCTGAAACGATTACGTTTCTTTTTTGATGAACACTATGACAGTAACAGTCCCGTACTGCTCTGCGGTGATTTTAATGTGGCGCCCGAGGAGCGAGATGTTCATGAACCACGTTTGTGGCAGGGCCGGATCCTCTTTAGTGAGCCGGAGCGGATGGCGTTGGAGACTATTAAACAGTGGGGATTTACGGATGCATTCCGGCTGCACGAAGAGGCGGCCGGACATTACTCCTGGTGGGACTACCGAGCCGGGGCATTTCGTCGAAACCATGGCCTGCGAATTGATCACATCTGGATAAGTAAGCCATTAATTGCACGAAACAAGAACACTTGGATCGACATGGAGCCGCGAACCTGGGAGAAACCGTCGGATCACGCTCCAGTGATTGCCGAGTTTGAATGAATCGAGGTTGACAAGGGGGGAAGACATGCAGGAAGAGACACGAAAGATAGTGGCTACGGCCGCCTTAGCGGCGGGAGCGGCTCTCGCTACGAGATCGGTGCTGCGCAGGATTCGCAAATATGACTTGAAAGGTAAAACCGTGCTGATCACGGGAGGGTCTCGTGGTCTTGGCTTGGTGCTGGCTCGCGAATTCGCTGAACAAGGAGCCCGCGTGGCAATCTGCGCCCGCGATCGCGAGGATCTGGACAGGGCTCGCGTCGATCTGCAAAGTCGCGGGGCGGAGGTCTTTACTGTTCCTTGCGACGTTACGAATGGATCTGAAGTCGAGGAGTTGATAGCGCTTGTTAGAGATCGGTTCGGGAGAATCGATGTGTTGGTAAACAATGCCGGTGTCATTCAGGTGGGCCCGCTCGAGGTGATGACACTAAAAGATTATGAAGAAGCGATGAAGACCCATTTCTGGGGACCTCTTTACACAATACTTGGTGTACTTCCAGAGATGCAGGCGAGGCGGGCCGGGCGAATTGTGAATATCTCGTCAATTGGCGGCAAGATCAGTGTCCCGCATCTTGTGCCGTACAGCGCCAGCAAGTTCGCCCTAGTGGGCCTATCTGAGGGGTTGCGGGCTGAACTGGCCAAGGACGGAATTGTCGTGACAACAGTTTGTCCCGGATTGATGCGCACGGGTAGTCCTCGTAACGCAAACTTCAAAGGGCAGCACAAGGCAGAGTATGCGTGGTTCAGCATCAGTGATGCACTCCCGCTGACATCGATGAAAGCTGAGCGGGCGGCACGACAGATTATTGACACTTGCCGGCGAGGAGACGCCGAGGTTGTGCTGTCAATCCAGGCGCAAATTGCAGTTCTTTTCCATGCAATCTTTCCCGGTCTCACGGCAGATATGTTGGGGGTGGTCAACAGGCTTTTGCCGGGGCCCGGTGGCATTGGTGAGAATCGGGCAAAAGGTAAGGATAGCAGTTCTGTCGTATCTCCCTCATTGCTGACAGCTTTGAACGAACGAGCAGCCGCGCGAAACAACCAAGTTGGCTGAGGCATGTTTACGAAAACACACGAAAAATAACACCAAGACATCACAGATGTGCTTGCACTCCTACCCAGAGACCCAAACAGTGCTTGCCTCCAGCAGCGAAGGTTTATAAACTTCCATTTGAAAACACAACAACCCGGCAACCTAGACTATCCCCTCAAGGAGGTGTCTTTATGAAGAGTCTAACTGATGTCTTGGCGTGGGTAGTGGGAGGCGCCGCGGGGATCTTTGCCATCTGGAAGATGACACTATTTGTTACCGCCAGGGATCCGAATGGCATTCCCGATATGGCAGCTGGCCTCCACCATTTGTGGTGGGCAATCGCCGCAGCAATAGTAACGATCGCATGCGTTGTGATCCTATTTGTGCGCCATCCCCGCGTTGAGGAGGAGATTCACATAACAAAATAAGGATTAGTCCGTAGGCAGTGGTCCATAGTCAGTAGTTAGACTTGTTCTCAATGATTTGTATAATCTCTTGTTGGAGTTCGGACCACTGACAACGGACCAAGGACAAGTGTCCACTTAGTTCGAGGTCAACTCTGACGTCTTTTCCGTGATGTCCTTCTGGGCCCATTCGTTATCACGGCTTGCCTCTCCCGCTTTGTGCCGTTTTGCTTCCTTCATCTTTCTGACCAGTTCCATGTGTGTTGAAAAATAAGGAAGACTTTTACCTACTATCTCCTGGACACTCGAGAATTCTTTATCAACCATGAACTTTTCGAGGCCTGCTTTGAGTTCATCAATCATCTTCACCCCCTGCAACATCACCCCTGTGCAGATCTGAACGGTCGAAGAGCCGAGCAGGAAAAACTCGAGCGCATCGTGTGAGTTTTCGATGCCGCCGATGCCGCTTAGCGAGACCTCTTTTGGCAGACCTAGCGCCAGTTGACTGACCATCCGGAGAGCAATGGGGCGGACTGCCTGTGAGGAGTAGCCCCCCGGGACTGTGTGGCCTTCGACATTAGGCAGAGGGCGCAACGTATCTAAATCGACCCCGATAACCGATAGGATTGTATTGATTGCGGAGATGCCGACTGCGCCACCTTTTACCGCAGCGAGTGAAGGCTCTCTAATGTTGGTAATGTTGGGCGTCATCTTGGCCCAGACCGGAATCCTGGAGACTTCGGTGACCCAGGCGGTAACTTCTTCTGTGAGATCCGGATGTTCCCCCATCTCGGATCCCATGCGCCGCTCAGTCATTCCATGGGGGCAGGAAAAGTTGAGCTCAAAGCCGTCAACCCCTGTGTCTTGGACCACGCGGGTTAATTCCTGCCAGCGGTCCTTCTCGTACTCTTCCATGATCGAGGCGATTAGGATGTGGTTCGGATATTCCTTTTTGAGTTGTCGGAATTCGTCCAACCAAACATCGATGGGCCGGTCCGAGATCAACTCGATGTTTTCAAAACCGATTACCTCGCCAGATACTCTCGAGCGAAGTTTGCCGTAACGGGGCACTACATTAACTACCTTCGCCGATTCGAGACTGACAGTCTTTGCTACTGCTCCGCCCCACCCGGCGTCATAAGACTTGGCGATCACGCGCGCATTAGTACCTGGAGGCCCCGAGCCGAGCACGAAGGGATTGGGGAATTTCATTCCGTTGACGGTGATTGATAAATCCATCATCCAACTCCTGATTTCTAAGTTCGATCACCCGGCAATAACGAAAACGAACTGGCTAATCCGCCACTAGTGGGCCATACGAATCGGGCCGGCGGTCACGAAAGAACTGCCATGTATTGCGTACCTCCCGAATCATATCGAGATCGAGATCTGCCACTACGAGCGCGTCTTTGTCACGAGGGGCTTCGGCAACAAACTGCCCTCGCGGGTCACAGAAATAGCTCTGCCCGTAAAACTCACCAATGTCCCAGGGCTGCTCATGGCCCACGCGATTGATGGCGCCAATAAAATATCCATTCGCCACTGCGTGGGCGGGTTGCTCGAGCCGCCACAAGTATTCCGACAGACCAGCAACGGTGGCTGAGGGATTGAAAACGATCTCGGCGCCGTTTAATCCAAGAATACGAGCGCCCTCGGGAAAGTGCCGGTCGTAACAGATGTAGACGCCGATTCGGGCAAACGCTGTGTCGAAGGCCGGATAGCCAAGATTGCCGGGCCTAAAGTAAAACTTTTCCCAGAATCCGGGCGCCACGTGGGGGATGTGATTCTTCCGGTATTTACCGAGGTACTTCCCGTCGGCATCAATTACAGCCGCCGAGTTGTAATAGATGCCGGTGATCTCTTCCTCATAGATCGGAACAATAAGCACCATGCCGTGCTCTTTCGCCACTTCCTGCATCAATCGCACGGTTGGCCCATCGGGAATCTTCTCGACCGCTTCATACCAGCGCGTCTGTTGCTCGGCGCAGAAGTACGGCGTGGTAAAGACCTCCTGCATGCAGAGGATCTTAACGCCCTGTTCGGCTGCCTGTTCGATAAAGCCGAGATGTTTCTCGATGTTCAGCCGCTTGATATCCTCAACCGGCAGATCGGTGGGCGCGGCATTTGTGCATTGAACGAGCCCACATTTAACCGTGCGTGCCATTATTCCCTCCGTTCAGGATATGATGAGCTTGAGTGCTATCACTTAAGACTCATGGCTCATCACTCATGACTTTCCGATTTCATCAAAAGATAGTAAAGGACAAACCCGATTGCAAAAGTAACAAACCAGGCGTAAGTATACAGCGTATCGAAGAAATTCGGATTTGCAACCTGTCCGCCCGGGGTTGTTGCGGCGCGCACGAAGCCAGGCACGACAGGAGCTACGGCCACGGCCAGAGCAATCATTGCCCGCAGATTAAAGCCTTTCGCATATGAATAGCGTCCCGCTGGATCGAACAGGGCCGCGAGATTCAGACGCTGCTTTCTTAGCACCCAATAGTCGCAGATTAGAATGCCGGCAATCGCTCCCATCAATCCTGAGTAACCGATCAGCCAGGTGAAGATGTAGTCGCCCATTGTCTGCATCAAGCGCCAGGGCATCATTATGATGCCGATGATGGCCGTTATTATTCCGCCCGTCACATATGAGATCAATTTTGGATTAAGGTTGGAAAAATCGTTGGAAGGCGACACGACATTAGCGGCCATATTGGTCGTTAGCTGGGCCACAAAGATGACTGCCGCTCCAAAAAGGATGATCGCCGCACTGTCAAAGCGCCGGATCAACTCGACCGGGTCGGGGATTGCCTGCCCGTAAATCAGCAGGGTGGCACTAGTCACGGCAACACCGATGAAAGCAAATGTTGTCATTGTTAGGGGCAGCCCGAGTGCCTGCCCAAGCATTTGCGAACGTTGCGATCTAGCGTATCGAGTGAAGTCGGGGATATTCAGGCTCAAGGTTGCCCAGTAACCGACAGAGGCGGTCAATGCACCGGGAAAGATGGTCCAGAAGCTGGCCGTTTGTGTCTGGAGCGCGGACGATGCGCTCAACACGCGACCCAGACCGCCGGCCTGCCACGAAGCCCAGATCAACAGGGCTATGCCACCACTCAACAATAGTGGGGCGGCCCAGGTTTCAAGATACTTAATTCCTTCAATGCCTTTGAGGATGATGAAGACTTGGATTAGCCAGAATAGAAAAAACGCCGCCCAGGTTGTTAGGGCCACATTCATCACCTGAGCGCCGCCGAAAAGATCTCGCCACCCGGACCAGACCGCTCCGAACAGGGCATCGAGGGCCGCGCCACCGATCCAGGTTTGAATGCCAAACCAACCGCAAGCGACGATCGCCCGCAAGATCGCCGGAATGTTTGCGCCGATTGTGCCGAATGAAGCTCGGCAGAGTACGGGAAATGACACTCCATATTTCGTTCCGGCGTGAGCATTAAGAACCATTGGTATCAGAACGATGGTGTTGCCGAGCAGGATGGTCAGCATGGCCTGCCACCAGTTCATGCCCTGCGCTATGAAGCTGCCACCGAGCATGTAGGTCGTAATTACCACGCTCATGCCGATCCAGAGCGCGGCAATATTCCAGGTGGACCATGTTCGTTCTCTGAGGGTTGTCGGCGCTAGATCTCTGTTCCAGAGTGGGCTGTCGGAGACATTCTCTTGCAATTCTTCAAAGTCGCGTTGGGTTACAGCGATTTCAGGGGAGGTCATATGATTTGACGCGGGCTATTCAAGTAGGAAGGAAACTGTCACATTGGCAGTGACCGTAATCTGACCGAGAGCAAACGTTCCATCACCGCCCTCCGGACTGCCGCCGGCGCTCTGCATTACATTCTGAGTAGGACCTTGTCCCCACCGGTTGCCCCAGCCATGCCCGTAAGGCGAAAACCACCCGGATCCATATTCGTTGATCCGGTGAGCGTGCCCTATTTTTTGCCCAAGCTCGCTCGCTAACGCTGTAGCCTTGTCCCGTGCCGCTTTGATCGCGAGCGCGCGAGCCTGGTCTCGATGCTTGCGTAGCTCAGTCGTACGAAACTGAATAAAATGAACGTGCGTTATTCCCGCTTCCAGTCCCTGAGAGACGAGGCTCTCGAACTTTCCTGTGTCCTTCAACGTGATCACGATTGTTTTTCGCACTCGATATTCGAGCGACTCCGGACGTTCGACTCCCCGAGGATACCAGGGCTCGATATTAATAAAATCCGTCTGGAAGTGTTTGGGATCGATACCGGAACTCTTTATTAGAGCTAGTACACGACCTATGCGTTCGTCGTTCTGACTCTTGGCGATGCCGAGGACCTTGTTGCTGGTCTCAACTCCCCAGGACATTAGGACTTCATCGGGGACTACTCTCACCTCAGCCTGGCCGGTGACGGTGATGAGAGAAGGACCGGAGGCCTCCTGGGCATGAAGGTGGAAAGAGAAGCAAAGGATGATTGTAATGGCCGTTAGGATTTTGGTCATATCAAGGTCCGCCTCCGAGTTTCGTCCCGCACCTGGTCACAATTTTTCAATGATGTTTCGTGTCATTTCGTGCGATTTTGTGGATCAGCTAGTCCACCGAGTGCTTAGCACCCTCGTATTGTTCGGCAAACTCTAGAGCGCTACGCAGGTGCCGCGCTTTAGGAATTGCCCATCACCCGGTTTGCCTTTGTAGCTACCTTCTTCAATGACAATCTTGCCGCGTGAAAGAACCGTCTCGACCACACCTCTGATCTTTTTCCCTTCGTAGGCGCTGTAATCGACATTCATGTGATGAGTGTTGACGCCGATAGTCTGGTCCTTATTTGGATCGAAGATAACAATATCTGCGTCCGAGCCGACGGCGATGGTTCCTTTCTTCGGAAACAACCCGAACATTTTTGCTGCGGCGGTCGACGTTAGTTCGACAAAGCGGTTGAGGCTGATGCGATTCTCAACGACACCGCCGTTATAGATCAATGGCACGCGGTGTTCGACGCCTGGTGCGCCATTAGGAATCTTCGTGAAGTCTCCCAACCCCAATTCTTTCTGTTCCTTCATGCAGAAAGGACAATGGTCCGTTGAGATAACCTGAAGATCATCCATCTTTAGACCCTTCCAGAGTTCCGCTTGATTGGATTCTTCGCGTAGCGGTGGTGTCATTACATATTTAGCGCCGTCGAAGCCCGGCTCATCGTAGT
Source organism: Pyrinomonadaceae bacterium (assembly GCA_035512935.1). GTDB lineage: Bacteria > Acidobacteriota > Blastocatellia > Pyrinomonadales > Pyrinomonadaceae > PSRF01. Next base: position 10,238 of record DATKDA010000002.1, read on the forward strand.
TGTCGATCGACAGGAACAGATACTGCGGGCAGGTCTCCGCAAAGGCGGGAATCCCGCGATCTCTTGCTTGACGCACTTGATTCAGAGCATCTGCGCACGAAAGGTGCACGATGTAAACTGGAGACTCAGCCATTTCGGCAATGGCAATCGCACGATGCACGCCTTCGGCCTCTGCAACTGTAGGTCGAGTAAGCGCATGATATTTTGGCGCTGTGTGCCCTTTTGCGAGCGCGCGTTTGATGATCTCGTTAATCACAATGCCGTTTTCGGCGTGCATGCAGATCAGCCCACCGCGTTCGCCGGCGGCGGACATTGCTCTAAAGATGGTGGCATCGTCAACCAGAAATACTCCGGGGTAGGCCATGAAGAGTTTGAAGCTTGTAATGCCTTCGTCCATCAAGGTATGCAACTCTTCGATCTGATTGTCTTCAAGCTCTGTGGTGATCAGATGGAAGCCATAATCTATGGCGGTCTTGCCCTCTGCCTTAGCGTGCCAATTGTCGACGGCCTCTATCAGCGTCTGGCCTTTTGACTGAACCGCAAAATCGATGATAGTGGTGGTGCCACCGTGGGCGGCGGCGATCGTTCCGGTGCGGAAGTCATCTGACGAGTGAGTGCCGCCGAAAGGAAGCTCCATATGGGTATGCGGATCAATGCCGCCAGGAATCACCAACTTATTAGCGGCATCTATGACCTGGTCCGATTCGATATCCAACCTGGCGCCTATCATCGAAACGATTTCATCTTCAATTAGAAGGTCTGCCTTGTAGTTATCGACGGCGGTAACAATCTGGCCGTTGCGAATCAGAGTCTTCATCAGATGATTGCTCCTCAGTTCGACCTGAATATTCCAAGACTATGTGAAGTATAAACGAATCCAGTGTGATAAGAGCAGCAAACCGGGCCGCTGGATCCACTCGCAGCGGTATCCAGCGGCCCGGCTCGTTCCGTCCTGGCTCTGATGTAGCCGTTGGTCTAAGGCTCCAGTTCAGATGTCAGTACTGCGCCATTAAACTGCGGCAATACTGCTGTGACCTTAAGTACTTTTCGTGAATCTTTCGCAATCCAGGCGGTCTGCTTGTCTCCGCCCGCATCAGAAGTAATCTCCACCTTATACGCCTCAAAGCTGCCAGCCGGCACGGTAACAGTCTCCTCGTTTACCACTTTGAGGTGTTTGACTTTTACTTTCTGCGTTTGAACATCGAGGTTGCGGAAGGAAGCGCTGTAGCCCTCTGCGAGCGGTAGCGCTGCGATTACCGAGTAGGCGCCGGGGCCGTCGGCGAAAAGCTCACCGTCCAGATCAACCGAGATGGGCTTCGGTGGGCCATTCATCGCCATCGATCCAGTGACCTTGCCAGCCTCCATGTCGAGTTCAACTGAGACGGTACCCTGCTTCAAGGATCGATGTTTCGGCAGCAGACTTCCTTTTTCGATGGTAGCCGTTTCGAGAATCTCACCCTGAGGCGTCACGACCGTTTCAGTGACGACCCATGCGCCATTTTCATCTGTAATGACGCTCTTCACGCTCAATTGAATAGACTGCCCGCCTATGTCTAAGTTTGCTTTGTAATGGGAAGTTCCAGGCGCGAGATCGACAGCAGGTTTCGGCAACACGATCGCAGTTGCATCGACCTTTTTAGGCAGTGTGACGGTCCTGACATCTACATTGATCTCGTTTAAACGCTTCGCCACTTCGGGAGTCATGCTCTCCTGAAATCGACCGCCGAGATGCTTGGCAAGAAACTTTTCAGATGCGGCGAACATGGCCATATTGTTCACCGGCCGGGCAAACCCGTGTCCTTCGTCGTAGGCGACCAGATACTCGACCGGGAACTTCCGATCCCGCAGCGCCACCACGATCTGGTCCGATTCGTGTTTCTTGACTCGCGGATCGTTAGCCCCCTGAATGACCAGAAGCGGTGTCTTGATCTTGTCGGCTGAATTGAGCGGCGACTGGCGCTCGAGTTGGGCCTTGCCTTCAGGAGTCGTTGGATCGCCCATGCGCTCGTAGAACAGTTTTCGAATCTGCTCCCAGTAAGGTGGAATGGAATCGAGAAGGGTTATTAGATTCGATGGACCAACGATGGACACCGCTGCCGCGTAAACATCTGGTGTGAAGGCGACTCCGGCGAGCGTCGCATAGCCTCCGTACGAGCCACCCATGATGCCGATGCGTTTGGGATCGGCAATGCCCTCGGAGATCAGGTATTTGGCTCCCCAGGTGACATCGTCCTGCATCTTCTGGCCCCACTCCTTATTGCCGGCAACGAGAAACTTCTTGCCGAAGCCTGTGGAGGCACGAAAGTTTGGTTGCAAGACAGCATATCCCCGATTGGCGAGAAACTGGGCCATCGAGTCGTATCCCCAGGTGTCTCGTCCCCAGGGACCACCATGAGGGACGATAACCACCGGCAGATTCTTTGGCGCAACGCCTTTTGGTAAAGTCAGATAAGCAGGGATCTCGAGACCGTCTGAAGATTTATAACTAACTGGCTTCATCGGCGCGAGGTGGTCTCGAACAAGCTTTTCGCGAATTCGATATTGAAGGGTTAGCTTTTTGGTCTTGCGATCGAATAGATAGCTTTCTCCTGGCTCGGTATCGCTGTTGGCGCTGATCAGAAAGAGCTGTTCGTTTTTTGTTGATGAGCCGAAATTTAGCTCGCGGTTAGGAAGTTTTTGGCGCAGGAGCTTGTAATCTGCTTCGAAGCCTTTGTCCTTCCAATAAATGCGCGCTTTATCGTCGAGGTATCTGGTGGCAATCAACTCATCGGTAACTTCTGAAAAAGAAGCCCCGCCAAAATCGACGCGACCCTCCGGATCGGACTCGACCAACTCTTGCTTGCCTGTTACCGGATTAAAGAGCACGAGTCGGAGCAAGTCCACGTCACCCTTGTTCGTAACCATGTACGTGCGTTGCCCGTCCTTGTGATAGCGGACCGGACCGCAACTCTCGAACACGTTGCAACTGTAAACCTTGGTAAAGCCTTTCTCGTCGACGCGGAGGACTTCGGTATCGCCGTTATCAGCCGATCGCGTTGCGAGTCGCAGTTGATCCTTTAGATCGAAATACCACGCGGTGATCCGCTCTGTATTCTGCCTAACCAGGGTGCGCTCGCCTGTTGAGATGTTTACTTTATAGAGATCGTGCCAGGCGGCATCGCGATCATTCAGGCCCACGTATATAACGTCTGGCTGACTGCGCGGCACCGAATAGATCGCCGCCCGCACGCCTTTCGCGTCTGTCAAATTGCGCGCGGCAGGAACATCCTGACCGGCCGCCGGTGTATCGGAGGGATTCACGGCGAAGATGTTGAAGTTCTCGTCACCATCCTTATCCTGGGCAAACAGAATATATTTGCCGTCGCGACTCCAGAAATAGATCCGTACTGGTCGCTTCAGGTCGGCAGTGATTGGCTTTGCCGCTGAGAACGGTTCCGCAGTGCGTTTAACCCAGATATTCCGGGTGCCTTTGAAGGGCTTTATAAATGCAATGAAATTCCCATCGGGGGAGATTTGAGCACCTGATATCTCCGGATCTCCAAAGAACAATTCCCGATCAATTAGCGGGGGTGGCCCGGCTTCCTGGGCTTGTAGTGACCCTAACGAGCCCAGAACAAACACACCTGAGAAGAGTAGTAAAAAAATCACGAGGAGTGATTTGCGGAACGGATCTGGAGAGAAACTTGCAAACATCATCAGGAGCCTTTCGTTATGTTAAGGATTGATCGTTGTGGCAAACAGGGGTTTTACGAAGGGGCGTAGAGTAATGTTTCACTATATGGCCAAATCTGACCGCGTATTGGTGAAATTCACCTTTCTTCTTCCGGATTCTTTAGATCCACCTGTTTCGATAGAACGAGCAGATCGGCGTTAATCCCCTGTCGTTTAAGCTTTGTAAGAGTTCTTTGAAATGTGAGCTCGCTGGCTTCTTTCCCTTTGATTTTGTTAGCAACCATTACCATTTCCCAGGCCGCCGAAAAAATTGCGGCATCTCCTTGTCTCTGCCAATACTCGATATCGAACGTTCGGTCGGCGTCTTCGAGTTTTACTAACCGTGACATTATTACGGGGCGCTTGGAACTCGTCATTTCCATCTCCTACCCAGATGCTGATCTAGTCCGCTGCAAGCGCCCCATCCAGAGCGGCGATCAACTCATCCACATGATCCGTAGTTGAATTCAACATCATTCCCGTGCGGATCACGTTGCCATACAGACCGCCTTTGCCAATCAGGACACCGCGCCGTTTCGTTTCTTCAAATACCTGCAAGACGGCTTGCGGCGCCGGTTCCTTGGTTTCGTGGTCTTTGACCAGTTCAAGGCCTTGCATGAGTCCCATCCCACGGACGTCACCGACCACCGAATGCTTCTCCTTGAGTTCATCGAGTCTTTGGCGGAGATAACTGCCAACCTCCGCGGCGTTCTTTCTCAAGTTCTCTTCCTCGATGAGACGAATCACAGCCAGAGCGGCCGTCGTCGAAACGGGATTGCCGCCGAAGGTTGAGAATGTGAGACCCGGGTAGCTATCTGCTACTTCCGGTGTCGAAACCGTGATGCCGATGGGCACACCATTACCCAGGCCTTTTGCGGACGTAATGATATCGGGTTCGACATCCCAATGTTCGATTCCAAACCATTTATCACCTGTGCGTCCCCAGCCTGTCTGCACTTCGTCAGCGATAAAAAGGCCACCGTGGTTGCGCGTGATTTCGACTGCTCGCTCGAAGTAACCGGGTGGGGGAACGATGAAACCGCCAACCCCGAGAATTGGTTCTGCCATGAACGCAGCGATTTCTCCAGTCGTGGTGGTCATGATCAGCTCTTCGATGTCATTGGCGCAGGCGAGACCACATTCCGGATAAGTGAGTTTGAACGGGCAGCGATAACAGTATGGTGCGCGCGCATGAACAAAGCCGGGGATCTGGGCCGGCAGGGGACGCCAGGTCGAGTGGCCCATCGAGGTCAGCGCTGTCGCTGAACGCCCGCTGTAGCTGTGACGAAGAACGACAATTTCATGTCTGCCTGTGTGAAGTTTTGCGGCATGAACGGCGGTATCGTCGGCCTCAGTGCCGCTGTTGGTAAAGAAGGATTTCTTCAGTTTACCCGGAGTGATCTGATAGAGCTTCTCCGCAAGGTCCGACTGGGGTCTGTTCGCGTATAAGGTCGAGGTGTGCTGAGGAGACTTGACCTGTTCGATGATGGCTTCGTTAACTCTTGGATTACCATGGCCCACACTTACTGTGAGCACGCCACCAAAGCAGTCGAGGTATTTGTTGCCTTGATCATCCCAAACATAGGAGCCTTCGCCTTTTACCAACGCTACCGGCTCCTGATAGTAGGTGGCGACGGCAGGGAAGAGAAACTCTTTGTGTTTACGAACCGTGTCGGAGGGGGTGGTTTTTTGTTCGGTTGCGTTCATTATTAGGTTCCTTTGGGGCTCCAAGACATATCAGTTAGATGGGGGTTCGCCCTTTAGCTTCTTTATGATGGCTTTGGCAAGAAGCTCATTGATCTCCGAGTGACGCGGGATCGGTTGAGATTGCTTTGTTTAAGGATTTAAGTACCAATCATGCTTCCGGCCGTGGCGCACGAGCGTGCAACCCATCTCAGATAAGATCTTTATCAGGTCACGTCTCTTCATTTACGCGACCGCCATCTCTTCAACCTTTCTGATAAATGGGATCTCTCCCGACTCAAGGTCAGTTAATAGGTCTCTGAGATTCTCCAATAGCTCATCTTTTGAGTGTCCCTGGGTTAAGTAGTCTGGGTATTCGTTTAGGTATCCCAGAAAAAAGGCACCGTCTTGCCAAAACGTGTATTTTACCGTTCTCACGTCAACCTCCGACTTAATACAAATTACCCTCGCGCTTGCGGCCGGTGTAGTCGACATATACCACTTTCAAATCAGTATAGAAGTCGAGCGCCGTTGAGCCCTGTTCGCGATCACCGATGCCGGTCCCTTTTATCCCACCAAACGGGATATGAGCTTCACCACCGGTCGTCGGTGAGTTGATGTGCGTCATACCCGTCTCAATCTCATCGACAAAGCGAAACATCCGCGTCGCATCATTGGTAAAGATCGACGATGAGAGGCCATATTCGCAATCATTCGCGACCTGCATTGCCTCTGAGAAGTCTGTGACGCGCAAGACCGACAAGACGGGTCCAAAAATCTCCTCGCGAGCGATACGCATGTCAGGGGTAACGTGATCGAAGACAGTGGGGCGTACAAAGTAACCTTTATTCAAGCCATTGCCGGTGGCACGGTCACCGCCGCAAGCGAGCGTAGCGCCATCCTCACGTCCGATGCCGATATAGTCGAGCACGGTCTTGAACTGGCTTTCGTCGACGCTGGGGCCCATTTCGGTTTCCGGGTCCTTTCCGTCGCCGATGCGCATGTTTTCAGCACGCTCCACAATACGAGAAACGAACTCATCGGCAATTTCGTTGACCACCACTGCGCGACTGGTAGCTGTGCACCGCTGTCCCGAAGAGCCAAAAGCTCCCTGGGCAGTCGATTCAACCGCAAGCTCGAGATCAGCGTCTTCAAGGATCACCACGGGGTTTTTGCCGCCCATCTCGCACTGGACTTTAGCGCCGCGCCGCGATACCTGTTCGTAAAGCCTAATACCGACCTGATTTGATCCGGTAAAGGAAACGGCCTTTACTGCCGGATGACTGATAATTTCGTCACCGGCGTCTGAGCCCGAACCAAGTACGAGATTGAGGACACCGGCCGGTACCCCGGCCTCGTGAAAGAGTTCGACAATGCGTACTGCGGTTGCGGGCGTCAAGGTTGCCGGCTTAAAGACCACAGTATTTCCCGCGACCAGGGCCGGCGCGATCTTCCAAACAGGAATGGCGACCGGAAAATTCCATGGAGTGACGCAAGCTACAACACCAATGGGTTGTTTGATCGTGTAGGCGAAATTCGAGGGCAGTTCCGACTGAATTGTTTCCCCGTTCATGCGCCTGGATTCACCGGCGCAAAACTCAGCCACGTTAATCGAGCGCTGCAACTCGCCTCGGGATTCCGCGATGGTTTTGCCTTCTTCGCGCGTCAGGATTTGGGCCAACTCTTCTTTGTGGTCTTCAAGGAGTCGTGCTGCGCGAGCCACAATGCGCCCACGTGTCGGCGCCGGGGTAGTTCGCCAACTGGCAAAGGCTGCTGCGGCGCTTTCGACCGCCTGGCGCGCTTCATCCCGAGTGGCCTGCTGTACGATACCGAGAATGTCATCGGTGTTTGCAGGGTTGGCGTTGTTGACTGTCCGCGCGGAAGCTGACTGAACCCAATGACCGGCGATAAAACTGCGATACGTGTCCATAAGATTTTACATGAGTTGTGCTAACAGATGACTCAAGCGAGGTCGTAATATACCATAAGCTGCTTACTTAGGCGGACTCATCAAAAACGTTATGACCGGCGAAAACCCACCATTGGTTTCTAAGAACCTGGGACACCTGTTGGCACAACGTACCAGTCTCGATCCGGATAAGACTTTCCTCTTTTCCGAGGCGGACGGGCGCCGATTTACCTACGCAGAGTTCCAGCAAGCCGTCATTCGGACGGCCAACCTCCTTCAGTCACTCGGTCTAGGTAAGGGCGATGTGGTGAGTCTGCTGCTGCCCAACGGCCCCGAATACATCATCGCCTATTTTGCCTGCTGGAAGCTGGGTGCACTCGCTGGTCCAATCAATTCGCTTCTCAAGCAGCGGGAAATGAGCTATGTGATCTCGAATTCCGAAGCTAAGGCACTGCTTGTCAACTCGGAGTTTCTGCCGGCCATCGAAGGCATTCGCAGTGACCTGCCAAACCTGCGTGAAGTAGTGCTCTTTGACGACGAGCGCCGGGCCACTCATGAACACGAAACGAAGGAACTACCCGAGGCTAAAGTAGATCTGGATGATGAAGCCATCATCATCTACACGTCAGGTACGACGGGAAAACCGAAGGGCTGTCTCCTAACCCACGGAAATGTAATTGCGAATGCTCGCCAGATTAGTCAATGGCTGGGATTCGCGGAGAATGATCGGCTGCTCACCGTGATGCCGCTGTTTCACATGAACGCTGTTTCGGTAACTACTATGTCGGCGCTCTATGCCGCCGGTTCCACGGTAGTTAGCCCCAAGTTTTCGGCGTCTCGCTTCTGGCAGATTATCTCCGAGTATCAGGTTACGTCATTCGGATCTGTAGCGACGATGTTGTCAATGCTTTTAAGCACTTATCACAATGGTATTCCTTCAGGATTGAAAACAGATCAGTTGCGTTTTGCTATGTGCGGCTCCGCACCCGTTCCGGCTGAAGTTTTGAAACGTTTCGAAGAGACTTTCAACTGTCTGGTCATCGAAGGCTATGGGCTTTCAGAATCGACCTGCCGATCGACCTTCAATCCGCCTGATGAAAGGCGGCGTCCGGGGTCCTGCGGTCGACCGATTGGTAATGAAATGATGGTCGTTGACGAGGAGGACATGGAAGTGCCCGCAGGAAGTCTCGGGGAGATCGTCCTGCGGGGTGAAAACATATTGAAGGGCTACTTTAAGAATCCGGAGGCTACGGCGACTGCGTTTCGCAACGGTTGGTTTCATACCGGAGACATCGGATATCGCGACGATGACGGGTTCTTCTACATAGTCGATCGCAAGTCAGACATGATTATTCGAGGTGGCGAAAACATTTATCCGCGCGAGATTGATGAGGTGCTTTATCAACATCCCGCAGTTGCGGAGGCGGCTGTGATCGGAGTTCCCGATACTTTGTACGGAGAAGAAGTTGCTGCGTTCTTGGTTGTCAAAGACGGGGCCAGCTTAACGGAGGATGAACTGATTGAGTTCTGTCGCGGGAGACTGGCGGATTTCAAATGCCCTAAGTCCGTGCGAATTGTGAAGGAGATTCCGAAGGGCCCGACCGGGAAACTGCTCAAGAGGGAGTTGGCCAGTCAGTGGAGCCAGCTTCAGGCAAAAGAATAAACAGAGCTAGTGACCGCTTTGCTCAACGACTTTAGCCCGATCAGGGAGGCGCAGGCGGGCCCGATCAAGCATCCAAGCGCCGGCTAACCATAGAGCACAGAAACCCACCATGAGAGGCGAGAACCACTTTCCATACAGACCGTCCGGCGAGAATTTCTCAGTGGCAGCGTGGAGGGCATCACTGTTCGGTAGCAGCCCTGCTTCTGAAAATTCGTGAAAGGAGTAGATGGCAACTTGCAGCATAAAAAGCAACAGAAAAACGCTTGTGACTTGAAAGAAACGCTTGATGTTTAGCAAATGTCCATAGCGGGCCCAACCCCAGGCAAACGCACCGGCTGCCAGAAATCCTAAAACTGCTCCGTTGATAACATTTGTACTCCTTACTTGAAAAAGGAGAAGCGCGGTTTCCATCCCTTCGCGTGTAACTAGCAGGAATGTGAATAAGAAGACTCCAATGAGGGCAGTAACCTTTGAACGGCGCGAAGACATTGCCCTCAGGCGCTCGTGCATCTTCGTCTGAAGCTTCGGTCCCGTGCGCCACATATGAACCACGAGAGTTCCTACCATAACAACAGCGATCAATCCGAGAACACCCTCTCGCAAGGCCTCATTCCCGAGGAACTGGCTGGCATAGAAGCCGGCTGACTGCCCAAATAGCTTTTCCAGGACAGCATCGTCAACGCCATATCGCAGCAGGTAACCAAGGCCCGCGCTGACGAAGAGAGCGATGACAATGCCCAGGTACACGGCAGAATTAAGCCATTGCTGGCCAGACTTGCGGAGGTAAGAGAGGATCACCGCCACGATCAGAACAGATTCGAAACCTTCGCGGAGGACGATAATGAAAGCGTTAAGCATGGTTGTCTTACTTGGGTTTTTGCGACTCAGTAAAGACTTTGGAGGGTCACAAACTCCGTGCAGCTCAGTATAGTAGAGTTGAAAATAAATTTCAATTTCAATTATTGAGACTGTGAGGAAGGCGGAGTGGGCCCTTCAGGATTTTATTGGCTGGTTAACGGAAGAATTACAAGATCGGCGCGAACCAGTCCGAGTTCAGTCGCGGCCGTCAGTCTCAACGGCAAGCGCCGTTCATCGTCACTGATCCATGCCCGTAATTGAAACTTATCGCTTTGAGGATCATCAGTCGTGAGCGAGATCTGGATTGCCGGAATGCTCTGCGAGCCCAACTGAATGACTTCCCGCTTGAGAGCACTCACAAACAATGTCTTTGGCTTGTTCTCTACCAAAATCGAGACTGCATTGCGTCTTGGAGGATTAAGATTGAATGTTCGAATCGCATAAAAGATTGTCGCGTAATCGTGGGTCCCAACAGGAATCTCAATTCGCTGATTCGAGTTCGTGGTGGCCGTCCCGGCCTCCTGGTTTAGACTTAGAATCTGATTTAGCCGTCGCCGGCCTTCAATCAAGTTCAGTTCGCAGCGATAAGGCAACAACGTACCTGGATCCGCATATGAGCTAATCTGGTTATTTGCAAAGAAGACTCGTTCGGCAGCGTTGGTGGTCTGCGCCGAAACTGTAAAGTGTAATCCTTCACGCTCAAAGTAGCGCGCGTGCCCGCGCACGTGAAAGCTCGCGGCTCCAACCGGTAGAGAAACGCCAGGAAGGAACACCTGGTAATTCAACTGCTCCCCTATCTTGAACGGTAAGCCTACGAGAGCCCCAGAGTTGTTACCACCTGGGGCGCCAACAGGCGGCTCAGGTGATGGTGAGATAGCAACCGGTGGCACGGGTGAATCAGATTTTGTTCCAGGCGGCCTTACGAACTCTGATCCGGCAAGCTCGGCACGAATCTCTCCGGCGGGATGTTGGGCTGTAATCAGGACCGGGACGTGTCGCTCGTCATCACTAAAATAGATTCTGATGCGGTAACGATTGATTGTTGAGTTGTTGAGCACCCGAACCTCAGTAGCGATTGCATTGAACGATCCGACATTAGTCCTTATAAGCTGTCTGCCACCAACCTTAAGCTCTGCGCGGTAGTCCTGATTATCGGCTCGTACGTTGAAGCGATAAGTCGAACCATCAGTAAGTGGCAAAGCCCGCAAGCGATAGATTGCTGATAGAAGATCGTATGTGCCGGGAAATTCCCCAGACCTGCGTGAAGGAATTGCTGCAAGCCCGGCGGGTTGATTAAAAATACTTGAAGCATCAGAACGACGCGTCGCCTCCCTCAAGATCTGCTGAGCACGGTAAGGCAATCCCGTTTCGGGATCTACATAGGTTGTATAGTCGTTATTGATGGCATAAAGCGCAGCGTTAACCACGCCCGATGTTTCAACGCGAGCGCGGATTTGAATCCCCTCGCGCTCAAAGAAAGTACCGCGCGCCGCGACCAAAAGCTCGACGTGTGCCGCGCTGATAAAGTTCGAAAACGACACATTGAAAGTCAGCCGCTCTCCCACTCGATATGGAGCGGCAGAGAAGGGAACTGAACTTACGTCACTCTTGCTTTGGGCGTCGGCTGGTATCACCAGCGCGAGGAATATCAAAAATGAGGTAAAAACAACCGGAAGCTTCAAACTCGCGTTCACCCTCGAATAATAGTTACTAATTTCTGCCAGAGCAAACCCGAAATTGCCTGACAACTGGTACACGCCCAATAACTTGTACGGTTCCTATTCATTCAGGCGGCCGCCTGGGGCGGCTTTCTCCATCTCGTCAATAATTAGTCTGGCCGCCTCCGCCGGATCAGGCGCCTCAGTGATAGGCCTCCCTACGACTATAAAATCGGCGCCGATTTTTAGGGCCCCCGCGGGATTCATCACTCGTTTCTGGTCGCCCAACGGTGAATCCGAAGGCCTGATTCCCGGTGTAATGATGAGGAATTCCGGAAGGCTTACATTCGAACGAATGAGAGCGACCTCGCGTGGGGAGGCTACCACACCATCCATTCCGTTTGCGGCGGCGAGCTTAGCCAGAACAGTAACCTGGGCTTCGGGTGGACTTGGCACGCCGACTTCTTTGAGCGCAACTGCGTCCGCGCTGGTTAGGACGGTGACGGCAATTACCCACGGTCGAGGAATTCTTTCCTCATCTGCCGCTTCAGAGACTGCTCCCCTCGTTCGACGCATCATTTCAGCTCCGCCGGCCGCGTGGAGGTTAAGCATTCTGACCCCCAAGCGAGTCGCAGCCGCTGCGGCTGAAGCTACGGTGTTTGGGATGTCATGGAATTTCAGGTCAAGAAAGACCTGACTCCCGGATCTTACGATCTCACGAACAATCTCCGGCCCAGCTGCGGTAAACAGATGTGACCCTATCTTGAACATCCCTGCGAGTTGGTTGAGATCCCTGACAAGCGCACGGGCTCTTTGAGCTGAGTCAACATCAAGAGCAACGATCAGTCTTTCTCGTGGTGTTAGGTTCATAGTGTGCTTCTTCTTTGAGGTGTTGCCGGGAGCTTTCAAATCTCGGCTGTGGCATAACTTACCAACTGGATGCGCTTCCCACGGGGCTTGCCTTGCTGCCAACAGCTTCATCCAGTGATTTGAAACCCTCTTGTGCCACGATCTTCTCGAGACCTTCATTGATCTGTTTAGCAATAGCCGGCCCTTCGTAGATAAAGCCGGTGTAGACCTGGACCAGACTGGCTCCTGCGCAGATCTTCTCCCATGCATCCGCGGCGTTAAAGATACCTCCTACACCGATGATTGGAAGCCTACCGGCCGTCAGGTCATAGATTTTCGCAATAACGTTTGTCGATCGACTTTTTAGTGGCGCGCCACTTAACCCCCCCGCACCATATGATTGTACCTGGCCCAGGCTTGTCCGCAGGCCTGAGCGTTCGAGTGTAGTATTAGTTGCAATGATGCCGTCTACGCTAGTGCGTAGGGCGACGTCGACTAAAAGTTCGATCTCCCGCATGGCAAGATCCGGAGAGACCTTTACAAGCAGAGGTACATGAGGCTGGTTCGCACCTTTGCTGAGCTCTCTCTCTCGTTTTTGCAATGTCTTGATCAGAATCTCGAGCTGGTCGGCGTGCTGGAGCTCCCACAGACCTGGCGTGTTAGGTGAGCTCACGTTGATGGCAATATAGTCGGCGTTCGGATGAACCAGTTCAAGACTCTTCAGATAGTCTGTCACCGCTTCTTCAATCGGAGTGACGCGGCTCTTGCCGATGCTAATTCCCAGAATACAGTCGGGTCGGTTTTCTTGGACTCGGTCTGCCAGTGCAGCGGCGCCTTCGTTGTTAAAACCGGCGCGATTAATCAGTGCCTGATCTTCCGGCAGTCGAAAAATGCGCGGTCGGGGATTACCTGGTTGTGCATGGTACGTGACCGTACCAGCCTCGATGAAACCAAAACCGAGCGCCGCGAGCTCGCGCAGGAAACGGCCGTTCTTGTCAAAGCCCGCAGCAAGACCTACGGGGTTTGGAAAACTTAGCCCGAACCTTTGCAGTGGACCAAACGGACTGCGCTGGTACCGGCGCCCGATGAAGTTTCTAATAGGTTTCACTTTCAGGGGAAGGGAGAGAAGATGGAGAGCTAGCTCATGGGCGGTCTCGGGAGGCAAGAGAAACAGTGCTGGCCGGATTAGTAAACGATAGGCCATTAAAGGGAAATTAGCATGTCGGCGGCAACCCTTGAGCCTACCAGAGTAGTTTTGCAGAGACAAGTACCGGTTCCCTTGTCACCTATGATGCTTCTTGTTAGTATCCCGACCGATGGATTTCATCGAGAAGGCACGTATCATGGACGGCGCGCGAATCAATCGCGCGTTGGCCAGACTTGCCTCTGAAATCGTCGAAGAAAATCACGGCGCTAACGATCTTTATCTCGTTGGTATAAGACGCCGGGGAGTGCCGCTCGCTGAACGCATGGCTGATAAGATTGCCGACCTCGAGGGCGATCGTCCGCCTGTAGGCATCGTGGACATCACTTTGTATCGGGACGATCTCTCGACTGTTGGCGCCAAGCCCGTAGTCAATCGAACGGATTTGCCAGGCGACATTGAAAGTCGAAATATTGTTTTAATTGACGACGTGCTTTACACAGGTCGAACTATCAGGGCAGCTCTGGACCAGTTAATCGATTTTGGTCGGCCTCGCCGCGTTCAGTTGGCAGTTTTGATCGACCGCGGCAAGGAACATCGCGAGTTACCGATTCAGGCGGACTACATTGGCAAGCTCGTGCCGACAAAGAAGAGCGAGATCATCAAGGTGATGCTCAGGGAGTTTGATGAAGAGGAGGGGGTCGCTATTGTCGAGCGACCTGTATCTGAGGCAGGTTGAAGAAGCGGCCATCGGTTGGCCGCTTTTTTGTGAGATAAATGAGTACTACATTCACGCGCAGGCACCTACTGGGAATTCGAGAGCTATCCGCAGGAGAGATCACTCACCTGCTCGATACCGCTGAGAACTTTCGAGAGATTTCTCGGCGTGAAATAAAGAAGGTACCGGCGCTTCGTGGCCGTACTGTAATTAATCTATTCTTCGAGCCCTCGACGCGCACCAGAACTTCCTTTGAGATTGCCGCCAAACGCCTTTCGGCGGATGCCATCAACATTAGCGTGTCTGCGTCCAGCATAACCAAAGGCGAAACCTTGCTCGATACCGCGCGCAATCTCGAAGCGATGGCGCCTGACTGCATCGTGCTTCGTCATGGAATGGCTGGTGCTCCCTATCACCTGGCTCGGCTTTGCAATGCTCCGATTGTCAATGCCGGTGACGGGTCGCACGAGCATCCCACACAAGCTTTGCTCGATGCTTTGACTATTCGCGAGTACAAAGGGGGTATTGCCGGGTTAAAGATCGCAATAGTTGGAGACGTTCTGCATTCGCGGGTAGCCCGGTCGAACATTCATCTCCTGACCAAACTAGGAGCTACAGTTAGCGTTTCCGGGCCTGGCACCTTGGTGCCTGCCGAGTTTGCCGAGGTTGTTGAGCAGGGTCTGCGCGTCGAAAAGCGAATCGAATCCGCTATCGAAGGCGCTGACGTTGTCATGATTCTGAGAATTCAGCGCGAACGCCAGAACGCAGCCTTTTTCCCTTCAATGCGAGAGTACGCGATTCATTATGGCCTTCATCCCGAGCATCTTGAACGCGCCTCCTCCGAAGCTATAGTTATGCACCCCGGACCAATCAATAGGGGAATTGAGATCTCTTCTGAGATCGCAGACGGGAGCCGCTCGTTGATTCTCGATCAGGTTACTAACGGACTTGCTGTGCGCATGGCGGTGCTCTATCTGATTGCGGGTGGAGGCGCGCGTACTGAACTCCAAGAGGTTGCGGCTGCTTGATCAATAAAAGGAAAGATATACTGACGACGAATATGAAGCTGCTGATAGCAAACGGTTACGTTATTGATCCTTCGCAGGACGTTAATGGCGGCAAGGACGTGCTTATCGAATCCGGACGCGTTGTCGAGCTGTTGGATCGCGGGGAACAGGCCCCGTCTGACGCCCAGGTTGTTGACGCCACCGGTTTGATCGTTGCTCCCGGCTTCATAGACCTCCACGTTCATCTCCGCGAACCTGGTCAAGAGTACAAAGAAACGATTGCCACTGGAGCCGCTGCGGCTGTCGCGGGCGGTTGGACCAGCGTTTGCGCAATGCCCAATACGGATCCGATTAACGACAATCCCGCTGTTACGCGCTTCATTATCGAGCAGGGAGAACGAGCGCAGCTCGCCAATGTGTTTCCCATCGGCGCCGTAACCAAAGGCAGCCAGGGAATGGAACTGGCCGAGATGGGCGAGATGAAGAATGCCGGTGCCGTTGCGGTCTCGGACGACGGTCGCCCAGTACCAACGCCGGCAATGATGCGGCGGGTGCTGGAGTACGCGCGTGGGTTCGATTTGCCGGTCGTCGATCACTGTCAGGACCTTTCGTTAAGTGCGGGTGGTGTGATGCATGAAGGACGCTGGTCGCTCATTCTCGGACTGAAGGGCATGCCGGCGGCCGCCGAAGAGGTGGATGCGCTTCGCGACTGTGTTTTGGCACGTATGACCGGGGCACGGGTCCATTTGGCTCATGTGTCAACCCGGGGAGCCCTTGAAGCCGTGCGTCGCGCCAGAGAGCTTGGGGTAGCAGTGACCTGTGAAGTGGCCCCTCATCATTGGACACTCACAGATGACGCGGTTGCCGGTTATGACACCAATACCAAGATGAGCCCGCCGTTGCGCAGCCGCGATCATGTGGGCGCGCTGCTGGAAGGCCTTCGTGACGGAACCATCGACGCGATTGCGACAGACCATGCTCCGCATCACCAGGATGAGAAGGAGCTTGAATTTGATCAGGCGCCGTTTGGAATCATCGGCTTGGAAACCGGGGTAGGCCTGGCTTTCGATCTGGTTCATCAAGGGGTAATCGACCTTGAGCGTTTGGTTGCATTGTGTTCAACCAATCCCGCGCGAATCTTTGGACTGGAAGATCGCGGCACTCTGCGCCGCAATGCCTGGGCTGACGTAACAATTCTCGATCCTGAGCTCGAGTGGACCTATGATGCTTCTCGCTCGCGCTCGCGAAGTAGGAATACGCCTTTCAATGGACGGGCGATGAAAGGCGCTGCGGTCGCAACGATTGTTGGGGGGCGTTTTGTTTACACTCATCCCGAGTTCGATCGAATTAGTGCGGGTAAGAGAGTTGAGTTGGCAACTAGACCGTTTTGATAGAGTGAGAAAACAGAGACCGAGGTAAGAGTACGGCTCGCCCTTTAAAGAGAAAGCCCGCCGTGCTCTCCCCTTCACGGCGGGTCTCTCTTAGGTCGCTCACTTACGCTATAACCGGGGCGACCAATCTGATGTTATTTGGGAACCCGCCCGCGCTCTCCCCTTCACGTGCGGGCTCCCTTGCACCGACAACCCGAAGGCCGCCGATCTAGTAATACGAACGCACCGTGGTGGCGGGTAACGAGATTCTCTGATTAAGGACCACGCCGAATTCGGTTCCTGATTTGACTTCAGCCTCATGACCCTTTGAGAACCAGGCGCCCGCGACACCCAATCCCGCGCCTATTCCGGCGCCTACGCCTGCACCCTTGCCTCCGCCGGCAATTGCTCCAATGAGCGCGCCGGTTGCGGCGCCACCGCCGATAAATACGACGTTGCGGTTTACGGCTGAGCGTCCGGAAACTTCGCCTTCGTTATCAGCGACAATCTCTTCGTCAGTGACCTCTGTCAGATCACCATTGATTGATCGGACCAGACCGTTGGGTAATCGCAAGGAGACGAACTGTACGCCAATGCTACCGGCCTTGCTGCGACGAGACGCGCGATCGACACTCGTTACGCGACCCGAGATTTGACTTCCAGCCGGGATCACCTCAATGCCACGCGCATAGACTGGGTCTACCACGGTAGTTGAGAACTGATCTCCCACGTGAGTAGTTGCCGAACTGATGGTGCGGTCCATGCGAACTCGGATGACCTGACCAGCAGCCACTGAGAAGTGAGCTACTTGGGGTTGAGCAACTACCGGGGCAGGTTTAGCCACCTGTCTGCGCACCGGGGTACGGCGCTTCTTTGTTTGCGCAAAAGCAGGTGTGGCAGCGGCCATCGCCAACGCAAGAACCACAAAGAAACTCATGACGCTGCGAACAGTTAAGTTGTTTGGAACGATCAGCCTCTTTGACATTTTCGAAAACCTCCATTCATCGCGTCTGTCTGAACCCCACGTCTTGCTGCGGTGACGCGTTGCGCAAGCGAGTTTGGCAACAAGCGTGCCAAAATTAGAAGAAGTAGGAAAAGCGGCGGGTGGTATGAGAAAACGGGCGGGAATTAATAGAGGGCGGTATGAAGCGAGGATGGAGGGCGAGGATTGCAGCGCCGGCGGAAAGGTCTTGTGCGCCCGATAAGCGGTTCGGTCGCACGATTTGGGATAATGCTGTCTCCCACGCCTTGGCGGATCAAAACAGATGAGGCGCCATATCTGGCGCCTCATTATTTGCTTCCAGCAGTTCGGTCCGTAGATTTCTTAGTCGCCGAAAGATTCACTGGCCGCAGCTTTTGCCGCTCTGGTCTTTTCTCGTCGGACCTTAATGTATTCGTATAACGGAGGTGTTAGGGATAACGCTACGACGATTATGACTACCCACTCGATATGCTTATCGAGGTCTGGAATCAGGCTGCCGAGAAAGTAGCCACCAAGAATCATGCTGAACACCCAAAGGAATCCACCAACCACATTGAAAACTACGAACTTGCGATAAGGCATTTGAGCGGCCCCGGCGACGATGGGGGCAAACGTGCGCACGATTGGCACGAACCGGGCGATGATGATCGTTTTCCCGCCGTACTTCTCGTAGAAGCCGTGAGCTTTCTGGAGATGACTTGGGCGAAAAAGTAGTGACTTCTGGCGCTTGAAAATTCGTGGACCCAACTTAGAGCCGGAATAGTATCCCACTGCATCACCAACCACTGCGGCAACAAAGAGTGTGCTGAGCAGGACGAAGACGTTGAGATCACCTTTGGCGGCGAAGAGGCCGGCTACGACCAGGAGAGAGTCGCCCGGAAGAAAAAAACCTGCGGCTAAACCAGTTTCAGCAAACACTATGAAAATGAGTGCCACATGTCCGAAGGCAGCAAGCGTCCGCGGGTCTATGTATTGCTTAATTTGTTGAAGGAATTCAAAGATTGTTTCCATAAATACCTATAGGGATTCCCATCGGGTTCCGGGGAGCCGGTGAGGACAATACAATCTGACAGGTTTGAGACTCACCGATGCTCAAAACCGTCAGGTGTTAGCATACAGAATTCGTTCGCAGTTCGCCATAGTTCAGATACGGGAAATCGACACCTATCTCCACAGTCAAGCCGCCTAAACAACTGTATGTTACGATAACGAATCTAAAGGTCGAATTTAGTTTAGCGCCGCGAGTAAAGAGCGGCAGGTGGATAAGTAAGAAAAAGATGATTAGTTTTAACACAATCAAGACTACGATACTTTTGGCCGCACTCACGGGACTGTTGGTGGTCATGGGTGGGCTTCTGGGCGGAACCTCGGGCATGTTGTTCGGTTTTATCATTGCCGTGGTCATGAATTTTGGCAGTTACTGGTTTTCGGATCGTATTGCGCTGAAAATGGCGCGCGCTAGAGAAGTAACCTATCAGGAAGCACCGGAGCTTCACGACCTGGTGGCAAATCTCGCTCAGTCCGCCGGGCTTCCGAAACCGAAGGTCGCAATTGTTCAGTCAGATGCGCCTAATGCTTTTGCAACCGGTCGCAATGCGCAGAACGGATTGGTGGCCGTAACGACGGGAATCCTACGGATCCTTGATCGGCGCGAATTGGCGGCCGTGTTGTCACACGAGTTGGGCCATATTCGAAATCGCGACATCCTGGTGAGCGCGATTGCCGCCACCTTTGCCGGCGCTATCACCACGCTGGCTCATATTGGACAGTTTGCGATGATCTTTGGCGGCAGGAGCGATGACGATGAGCGAGGTGGCTTGGTGGGGGCTTTATTGATGATCATTATTGCACCCATCGCGGCAATGATTATTCAATTTGCTATTTCACGCTCGCGAGAGTTTGGCGCCGACCGGACGGGTGCGGAAGTGGGCGGCGATCCAGAAGCTCTGGCGTCTGCGCTCGAAAAGCTCGAAGCCTATTCAAAACGGATTCCGCTCTCTGTGAACCCAGCGGTATCACACCTTTTTATTGTTAAGCCCTTGACCGGCATTTCAATGCAGAACCTGTTCAGTAGCCATCCGCCAACCCAGGAAAGAGTCGCGCGACTACGTCAGATGGCCCGTGAGCATCAATTAAATATGGGAAGCACGTTCGGTCGCGTGCGCGCGTAGGGGTGTGTAGCTTTAGTTTGTTAAAAAAATGGAATCGGGGTGCGCAAGTTCCGGTAGGGAACTGCGCACCCCTTCCTTTTAGTGGATTAATGCCGGGTGTTTGCAGCCGCGGGATACTGAGGAGATTCATGGAACTGGTCTGCCTCAGTTGAACCAGTGAGCGCGGTCGTAGATGACGTCCCCCCGGAAATCGTTTGGGCGACGGCGTCAAAGTAGCCGGTGCCAACAAACGCCTGATGTTTCACGGCCCTGTATCCGGCGTCAGCTTCACGTTCAAACTCAATCTCCTGAAGTCGCGCATACGCAGACATCCCACTGTCACGATATGCCTGGGCCAACTCGAACATGCCAAGGTTGAGTGCGTGAAAGCCGGCCAACGTAATGAACTGGAACTTGTAACCCATCAACGCCAGCTCTTTTTGAAAGGTGGCGATCTGACGTTCGTCGAGCTTCTTTTTCCAATTAAAGGACGGTGAACAGTTGTAAGCGAGCAGTTTTCCAGGGTACTGGGAGTGGATTGCTCGTGCGAAGCGGCGAGCCTCATCGATATTGGGCTCTGAGGTCTCGCACCAGACTATATCGGCGTACGGGGCATAAGCGAGGCCTCGAGCAATGGCCTGTTCGAGACCCGCACGCACCGTGAAGAATCCTTCCGAAGTTCGACTACCCGTTAAGAACGGATGGTCACTCTCGTCAATATCACTTGTTAGCAGGCTGGCTCCGTTCGCGTCGGTGCGGGCAATCAACAGGGTCGGCACTCCCATGACATCTGCTGCCAGGCGGGCGGCAATCAGTTTTTGAATGAACTCCTGGCTCGGAACCAGAACTTTGCCACCCATATGACCGCACTTCTTAGCTGAAGCCAGTTGATCTTCAAAATGTACCGCGGCCGCGCCGGCTTCGATCATCGCCTTCATCAATTCAAATGCATTCAGATTGCCTCCAAATCCTGCCTCAGCGTCGGCGATCGGCGCGAACCAGTAGACACCGTTGCGTCCATCGGCGCGGGCAATCTGGTCGGCGCGCTGTAGGGACTGGTTTACCTTTCGGACTACATCGGGAACACTGTTGGCGGGATACAAGCTCTGATCCGGATACATATGTCCTGCAAGGTTTGCGTCAGCAGCGACTTGCCAGCCACTCAGGTAAATTGCTTTCAAGCCGGCTTCGACCTGCTGTACAGCCTGGCAGCCTGTCATGGCGCCGAGCGCAGCGACGTAAGGTTCCGAATGAAGCAACTCCCAGAGGCGCTTTGCACCCATTTCGGCGAGCGTGTATTTGATTTCAATTGTGCCCCGAAGTCGTTCGACGTCGGATTGATGATAGGGTCGCACGGTCCCCTCCCATCGATTCTTGCCGTTTCGTTTTTGCAGATGATTGGTTTTTTTCTGGTTATTCATGGGCTTCCTCCGAAAACTGCCGCTCGCCGCACGGCTCGGCCTAAGTTTGTTTGTGGCTAGCAAAACTTTAGATTGGATCGAACTCTCCGTTTGCAATCAACTGCTCGCTAATGCGACGCGCAACGCGAAACCTGTCGACAACCGAAGAATCTGCATCGGGCGGTAACGCTCTGATGATCTTGTTGAGTTCCTCGTCAAAGAACTCGCTAACCTGTTCAGGTGTGTGCTTAATTGCCTGGCCTTCACTATCGGCGATGTTGAGTTTGTCCCAATGAAGGATGCGCTGCGCGATCATTAACCGATAGATGCGGTCTGTAGCGAGATCTTCCATGTACCCATCGAGCAGGCTGGCCCCCTTACCGTTTAGCACGCCGTTTCGGTAACGAATTACAGTGCGGACTGCCGCACGCGTGCCTTCAACAGTGCAGCGACCGCTGCCGCGCGGGCCGGGACGGAGATCCGGGTAACGTTTTGCATCGGGCTGGCGGGCCGCGAGCTGATTGGGAAAGGGAAACTGGCTGACGGCAATCTCATTTTGGTCCGGATGTCCGGTCCACGCACCATCCATTAGACAGGCTGCCTCATTCCGTTTGTCTTCTGCCAGAACTCGTAGCGCTCGCTCGTTGAGCTCCGCATCGCTCCGGCTTGGATAGAGCGCAGTCATCCCGCCAATAGCCAGGATACCCCGTTTGTGACAGATGTCGGTTAACAACTCGCGCAGGTTCTGAAAGAAAGCCACATTGTGCGGAATTGTGTTGCGGTCCGGCAGCACCCATTCCGGATTGTGCAGGTTGAAATGAATGAGGCTTGCCATGTAGTCCCAGCGACCCAGGTTCAATCCAACCAGATGATCCTTTAAGTTATAAATAAACTCTTCGATCTGATAGGCAAGCGGATGGGATTCGACCAGCGTCATGCACTTGATGTGGCCCGGCGGCAACCCTTTGGTATTTTCGATCGCTTGAAAGAGGTCGCGCCACCACAATGCCTCAGCGGCCGACTCTGACTTGGGAATATAGAAGGAGAGAGGATGTGCTATACGGTTATTGTCAGCCTGGAATGCGACCAGCGCCACATCAAAAAGTGATCCAGACATTAGCTCCCCTTTTGGTAACAGCCCCGCCTGGTTGATGTGAAGTCCCCGGGGTCTGGTCCAGATTACCGTATTGCTCTTTTGAATACGCTTCGTCTCGTTGCGCTTCCGGTCGAAATAGCTGAGCGTACCCTCAAGTGCTGCAACAATGTTGCTAATACCCTGGACGAGATTTGGCCATTCGTTAGCCATCGAATCTTCGAGATCCAGCATTACTCCGGGAGCGCCTGAATTTAACATCTTGACAACTAACTCCGCGTCATCGGCTGGGCCGGTCATCTGATTGCGTTGATCCGCGCACCACGATGGCAAATCGATCTTCCAACTGTCCGCCGTTGCCTCAGAGGGCGTCAGGTGGTCTGGCATAACACCTTTGTGAGCCAAGGCAAGCACGTGGCCCCTTTGTGCGGTCAACTCTTGTTGGCGAGGCGTTAACTTCTCGTGCAGGGGCAGAACAAAATCCATAAACCCCTGCGGCAGGTCAGTCGCGGCGTCGAAGTCTGCTGGCGCAGAGTTGATTCTGAATCCTGAATCGATCATAGACAATGGTCGTTTGGAAACCGATTGATAGGTTGTGAACTTGCTAAACTGAAGACGTTGGTCAAACTATAAGCCCAATTCCTCGTTCACGATTGTTTCAACGCGCGGTAGCGTCTCAGTCACCCCACAAACTTCGAATTCAGCTTCTGGGCGCTGTGCTTTGGCGCCTGAATCATCCCGATATATTCGACCCTCGAAGAGGCCATCAGGTCGCATGTAGATCTCCGCGCGGCGCCGTCCGTTCTGGGACACTTTCTTTTCAACCAGAAACATCTTTCTCTCTCCTCATTCTGAAGAGACGGAGACCATATCTCGTGTGCTCCATCTATAAAAAAAGTCAGACCATGCATTCCAGAGACTGTTCAGCATTGTGAACACTCGCTCGACTTAGCGTGCGGCGAGATGTAACATGCGTTCTGCCGGGCGACAACTGGTCATTCGAAATGGTGAACACGAATCTTTTATGGGCTTATTGAAGCAACTAGCGACGGGTGAGTTTTCTTCGGAAATCACTCGAAGCCTCGGTCGACGACGATTGCTCGCGTTCGGTATTGTGAACTCATTTTTTTAGGGAAAGGAACGTTATTAAGACGTCCGTATGAGTCGAAGTCCTCAGGAATCCAAGTCTGGCCCCAAAAGTCGAGAACAGGTGACTTCCGTTGAGCGTGCGCTCTCGATACTCGAACTGCTGGCCAGTAAGCACCAGGGATTAAGTGCTGCCGAAATTAGTCGCTATGCTCGCCTGCCAAAGAGTTCAACCACCTACCTGTTAAGGACGCTCGTCAGCAGGGGATATGTGCGCCGCGACTCCGAGACGGGCCAACACACGTTGGGTATTAGGGTGCTAAGTCTTGGAGGACAGGCGATGCAGGGGATGGCTTTAAGAGAGATTGCCATGCCCCACTTGCGGAATATCGTCGAACGAACGCGTCTAGGCGCCCACCTCGCTATCCTCGATCACGGGGATGCGGTGTATGTTGAGCGGATCGAATCACCAGGCTTTATCAAGATGGACATTTGGAACGGAAGAAGGGTTGCGCCGCAAGCTACAGCAGTTGGAAAGGCGTTAATCTGTCATTTAGAGCGACACGAAGTGCAGGAGATTGCGGCACGACACCAGATCAGCCAGGCTTCGTCAAAGACGATTCTGACGATACCGCGCCTGATGGAGGACCTCGCCGCAGCCCGTCAACGCGGCTATGCTATTGATGATGAGGAACATGCGGCCGGAGTGCGATGCGTGGCTGCACCGGTTTTTGCCGGGAGCGGTGAGGTCGTAGCGGCCATCGGCGTCAGTGGGACAGTGAGCCAGATGAATGATGATTATCTGCCGGCTGTTGGTAACATTGTTCGCACCGCGGCTCTTAAATTTTCGGCGCAACTCGGCAGCCGGCGCAACCGTTAATCCAGAGATCTTACCGAGCATTCTTTCCAGGATTCGTCCGATAGAAGGGCCTATTCCAGCGGCGGGTATAGTGCCTCACACCAAAGCCAGGGATGCTTTTTTTAATCGTAAGACGATGGGTTTGAAGAGACAACATTGGAACGCAGCTCATTTACTGGGTGGGCTCTTGCTCGTTGGGATGGCTTTCGGCTGTTCCTCGCAATCGCTCTCCCGGATCGATGTAGGGCAGAGCTCGCTCGTCGGACCTGAGTTGAAAAATCTCCTGGCGCCGGGAGCCAGACTCGAGATGATCGCCTCGGGATTTGAATTCGTTGAAGGACCAGTCTGGCACCCTGACGGATACCTCCTTTTTGTGGATTTTCCTCAATCCCGCATTATGAAATGGCATCCAAATGAGGGCATATCGATTCACCGCGAGCCGACCAACGGAGCGAACGGCTTGGTCATTGACCGAGAAGGAAATGTTCTGGCTTGTGAGACCGGGCCGCCCGGTCGCATTTCGCGAACTGGTCATGAAGGAGCGCCGGTGCCAGTCGCTGAGAACTACCAGGGAAAGCGCCTTAACAGCCCTAACGACCTGACAATTGGAGCAGACGGAGCAATTTATTTTACCGATCCCGTTTTCAGCGAAGCCCATGAACGCAGAGGTGGGTTGGGATTCAGGGGGGTTTACAAAATTGGCCCTTCGCAAGTTATTACGTTGCTCGCCAACGATTTTGAATGGCCGAATGGCATTGCTATCTCTCCCGATCAGCAGACACTTTACGTAAATGACTCAGCCAGGATGCATGTCAGGGCCTTCGATATTATGACCGACGGAACGGTTGGCAATGATCGAATCTTTGCTGAACTACGTCCGTGGGCGCCGCACATCAAAGGTGTGCCCGACGGGATGGAGGTTGATTCAATTGGGAACCTCTACGTGACTGGCCCGGGTGGCGTGTGGGTTTTCAATCAAGATGGCAAGCGCCTCGGCATTATTGCAACGCCTGAACCTCCCTCAAACTGCGCATTTGGCGACGAAGATATGCGGACGCTGTACATTACCGGAACTATCAGTCTATTTCGGATTCGGCTGCAAGTAGCGGCGCCGACACCTCCAGTGCAACAAGTAAGATCTCCGTTCCCTTTCCCCCGGCGGCCGCTAAGTTGATCCTCTCCGACAGATGGAAAGTGTTTACCTTAACCCTTAACTTGCGCACCACAAGAGACTGACGCGTTTTTAAGTCTGTCTCGCGTCTTTGCAACTCATTCGTAATCAGTTCTCAAACCGCTGAATTCGCCAGTTCAGTGTTGCGCAGACGAGTCGCTGTTAAGTCATCAGGCATTTGAGCGGTTCCAAGGCAAACCAGGTAGAAGAGTTTCCCTTGAACCATTCGAAGAGCTGGTGATTGGACGAGACGACTCGGCCAACGTCAAGTTCCAACTTCGCAAGATCTTCAGCGTTGCAATCGAATATGAACCTCAGCGACGCAAGGAGTACCTGGACGAAGTCTGTGCCGGAAACCCGCATCTGAAAACGGAAATAGAATCTCTCCTCGCCTCCCACGACGACGCGGAAGACTTTATCGACAAGCCTGCCGTTCCCCAAAGCGTCAAAGCGTTTAGTGACCTGCCGGTGGAGCAGATCGAGGGGCGGCGAATTGGAGCCTATAAGCTCCTGCGCGAAATTGGCCGCGAAAGGATGGGAATCGTCTACCTGGCCCAGCGAGACGACGCTCAATTCCAAAAGCTCGTTGCCATCAAGATAGTAAGGCGCGGAATGGATACCGAAGATATTCTGCGCCGCTTTCGGAACGAGCGACAGATCCTGGCGTCACTTGAGCACCCAAATATCGGCAGCCTGCTTGATGGTGGCACGACGCTAGATGGGTGACCGTATCTGGTCATGGAGTTTGTCGAAGGCACACCGGTTACCGAATACTGCGACCGGCGGCGACTGAGGACGAACGAGCGCCTGCAACTCTTTCGCATTATCTGCGCGGCAGTACAACAAGCCCACCAACACCTGGTAGTCCATCGTGACCTAAAACCTTCGAACATTCTGATTACACCCGACGGTAATCCCAAGCTACTGGATTTCGGCATTGCCAAAGTGTTGGGCCCTGAGCGTTCTGAGTTGGCTCAGGAACGCACTCGCACAGAGCTGCGGGCCTTGACGCCCGACTATGCAAGTCCTGAGCAGGTACGTAGTGAAAAACTTACAACCACGAGTGATGTCTACAGTCTTGGGGTCCTCCTTTACGAACTATTGACCGGACACCGTCCCTATCGCTCGTTTAATACTCCATCCCACGAGATGGCCCGACTGATTTGCGAACAGGAGCCCACAAGGCCCAGTGCTGCTGTGAGCAATATCGAGAGAGTGACGCCCGTTGACAGCGAGCCGCAAAGCTTTATCACGCCAGAATCGGTGAGCCACGCTCGCGACACACAGCCCGACAAATTGCGACGTCGTCTGTCGGGTGATCTCGATAACATCTTTCTGATGGCGTTGCGGAAAGAGCCGCATCGGCGCTACGACTCAGCCGCACAGCTCGCTTCGGATATTCAACGGCATCTCGATGGCCTACCAGTCATTGCGCACAAAGACACAATTCTATATAGGGCGCAAAATTTGCGCAGCGGCACCGCTTTGGCGTGCTCGCTGCCAGCCTGATCATAGTGACGATGTTGGGGGGCCTTATTGCGACAATATGGCAATGGCGCAACGCTAAAGCAGAGGCTTCGGTTGGCAGACAGGTCGAGCGACCGCGGTTCGCAAAAGTGTGGTTTCAGCGCAACCTTGATATCTGGATTGCACTCCAGGAAGAGAAAGCCCTAAGAGGCTCTGAAGTAGGCAAATTGGATCAGGTTAGAGGCAAAATAAGCAAATGCGATACATTATTGTCCGAACTGCCAACACCCGTCTGAAATACCCGCACCTTCTGAGTGCCCGACTCAATTGACATCTAGTATCAATGGGTTGACTATTTACCTAGCACAGTAGAGTCCCCCTCCGAGAATCCCCTTTACAACCTTTCTCTACGCTCAATCGAGCGCAATCCCGCATTTAGTGATGCGCTCGTACTTTGCTGCTGAGGATGGAGCTGAGTCTTTTGAATGGAGGTAAACAAAATGAAGGTACAAGAGATCATGACATCCGATCCGGCCTGCTGTACGCCGGAAGCCACTATCAAAGAGGTCGCACAGATGATGGTTGGTCATGACTGCGGTGAGATACCGGTTGTCAAGAACAAAGAAAAGATGACTCCAGTTGGTGTAATCACCGATCGCGATATTGTCTGCCGCACAGTCGCGATAGGACTTAATCCTTTGGATATGATCGTGGCCGACTGCATGACCGAACCATGCGTGACGGTCACTCCAGATATGTCGCTTGAAGAATGCAGCAGGATCCTGGAGGAGAATCAGATTCGCCGCGTGCCGGTGGTGGACGCGGACGGCTCTTGCTGTGGCATTGTGGCACTTGCAGATATCGCACTGCATGCCCGTCAGAAGCTGGTCGCCGAAGTGGTCAAAGAAGTGTCGGAACCTAGCGCTGCAGCGTCAGCCGCGGGAAGGTAGAGTGATTTCTCCGCGAGGTTAAGTCTGTCGCGATCATTCCACGGCGCGGTGCAAACTTATCGCGGGCTCTTAGCCGTCGTTAGGATCAATTACCTCCTCCTGAAGTACTGATCACGCGATCGGTTTTCCCGCGCCCAAAGGTTTCCGGTTGGTACATCTCTTCAGCTTTTGCTGGAGGAACTGGGAATGTGCCCGGCGTTGTGGCCCGCGCGACGTATACCAAGAGCAGGGAAGTCAAGTACTTGAGGAGAGTCATAGTCCTTACTCCGAATCGTATTGAATTGTTGATTACACCCGCAGGATCGTAAAGAGTCGGTGGGGAGTCACCCGGCTGTCGCTAATTTGAGAAACGCGATACAAAGTCTCAGCTATAACTGCATCCGATGGTGCTTTAGTATCTTATTCCAAAAATTTGGTTGCGTTTGGGGTGAAAAGATTCCTGACTTGACGGTCCTTTCGTGTTTCGTTTGCTAGACTCGCGAGCGCAAGTTTTCGATCGCTAGGAAAAGCGTTGCGTTTTTGAGACAAAGGAGCGGTTTCTTGAAGAGATTCAACTGGCCCGTCTGGGCAGGCTTTCTACTTACGGTGATTGCGGGCGTAAGCTTCACGACTATTTTTGTGTGGTATCCAGTTACTCGCGATTTCCCGTGGGCCAATCTGCTGCTCTTCGCAATTGCGATGACCTTTCTGGCGGTAGGAGTCCGACGTGCATTCGCACCCGGTCGGCGTTTGGGATCGAAGATCCTGGCCGCATCGCTAGCCACCCTGAGCGTTGCGATGGTCGGCCTTTTTGTGTTTGCAGCGTTCTTTCTGGCGCGGTGGCTACCTGGTTCGGAAGGAGCCCCGAGAATTGGTCAAAGCGCACCGGAGTTTACGCTGGCCGACAGCAGCGGTAAGCAAGTGTCGCTTGCGGAACTACTAACGATGCCAATTAACGATGGCACAAGCGAAGCGGAAGCGGGGACGAAGCCCAATTCCGTCCTTCTGGTGTTTTATCGAGGTTACTGGTGACCTTTGTGTCACTCCGAGTTGCGGAGTATTGAACGTAGCCTGAACAAGTTTCACGAAGCAGGGATTCGTCCGGTGGCTGTCAGTGTGGACCTTCCCGAAGTGTCCCACAAGATGAAGGAGCAGGCCGGATATACATTTACGTTTCTTTCCGATCCGAACGCCGAAGTAATCCGGCGTTATGACCTGCTTCATGCAGGGGCAGGCGAGAATGGCCAGGACATTTCCAGGCCGGCTGAGTTTCTGATCGACTCAAAAGGCGTGGTCCGCTGGGTAAACCTGACCGAGAACTACTGGGTCCGAGCCCGCCCGGAGCAAATCCTGGAGGCGGCGAAGGCGGTTCCTTAGAACGCCCTGTCGATCCTGTCGTCGCTGGTTCGATATAACAATGGAAAGCCTGGTTAGTCGGTTGTGACTGGCCGCACGGCAAAACGAATCAAAACAGAGGAGACATTTTAAGATGAGAGTGATGGTCATCATTAAAGCTGACAAGAACACTGAAGCAGGTGTTCTCCCCGACGAGAAACTGCTTACAGAGATGGGGAAGTTTAATGAAGAACTGGTAAACGCAGGCGTGATGCTGGCAGGCGAGGGATTGCACCCGAGTTCCAAAGGCGCACGCGTCAGGTTCGAGGGAGGGAAGCGCATCGTTACTGATGGTCCTTTCGCCGAGACGAAGGAATTGATTGCGGGTTTTTGGCTGTGGGAAGTCAAATCACTAGAAGAAGCGATCGAGTGGGTCAAACGGTGTCCCAACCCAACCGGCGCAAATGCGGAGATTGAGATTCGGCCGGTCTTTGAGGCTGAAGACTTTGGCGACGAGTTTACCCCGGAACTGAGGGAACAGGAGGAGCGTCTGCGGGCACAAATTGCAGCCAAGTCTTAGTTCAAGACTTAGTTAGGGACACTTGGTCATTCAATGGAGCAGTGTGGTAGTGTCCTCATTTGTAGGGGCGGCCCGCGGGCGGGCCGCCCCGGAGTTGTTTTTGTGCACGTGTGGAGGCCAAACGAAGGGCGGCCACGGCGGTACCGCGCCTACAAATGAGGGATACTACTGATGAATTACCGCCTCGTGTTGCCTCACGTAAAAACGCACGCGAAATGCCCTCGACAACAGCCCGGCCGATGTATAAAATCTCCAGCTTTGCCAATGAAACCGACCGAAAAGACTCCAGGCATGGGCACGCCCTTCCCTGAAGCTGAGCATGACATTGACCGGCGTGTTTTCCGCATGATGGCGTTGGCGGTGGCTAGCGCTGTTCTAGCCAGCGTCCCGTTCGGAAACTGGCGTGTGACAAGCGGGCTGCTTCTTGGCGGTCTGCTCTCGCTCCTCAATCACTACTGGCTGCGCACGTCAATTGCCGCCGCTTTCAACCGCGCCTTCCGAGGTGACCGGCCGCGGCTGACCATGGCCCAATATGTACTGCGGTATCTTGTGGTCGGCATCACAGTGTTTGTCTTCTATAAATTAAATCTAATCTCATTAGTGGCAACGGTCGCGGGCTTGTGCAGCTTCGTTGTCGCTCTATTTGCTGAAGCGCTTAGAGAGATCTATTTCGCAATTATCCATCGAGAGGAAATCACTTAATGTTTTTGTTGCTTGCCAGCGACCACACGCCAATCATTGTCAAGCTGGTAAATAAATACTTCGGGCACTGGGCCCACGAATTTCAGATCAAGTACACGCGCCCCTTCTGGGTGTGGTTCTTCGCCAAATTCAACACGACCCCTGACGCCGTATTTGGTCCTTACACACCCGAGAACGCGATTCCGTGGTACACGGTCATGTTTGTGATCGCCTGCATTCTCAGCGTCGTCGTTATCTGGTTTCTGAAGGGCAGACTTTCGGCGGATGATCCGGGCCCGGGGCAACAGACTCTTGAAGTTGGCGTGCTGGCAGTGCGTGACATGTTGGCGGACATTGTGGGCCCACATGGACTGAAGTATTTCCCGATTGTCATGACGTTTGCCGTGCTGATCCTGATTTCAAATCTCATGGCTTTTGTCCCCCTCTTTCTGCCACCGACGGCTTCCACCAGCGTAACCTTCGCCCTGGGGATAACTTCATTTGTTTACTACAACTACGTTGGCATTAAAGAGAATGGACTGTTCGGGCACCTCAAGCATCTGGCCGGCCCGATCTGGTGGATCGCGTGGCTGATCTTTCCGATTGAGGTAATCAGCAATTTCATTCGTCCGTTCTCGCTAGGCATCCGTCTTTTTGGCAATATTTTCGCAGATGAGCAGGTAGCTGTGACTATTTCCGGGCTGTTTCCACCAGTTACCTACTGGGTGATCCCCGTGCTGTTAATGCCGCTCGGTTTGTTTGTTTCATTTATTCAAACCTTCGTCTTTGTCCTGCTATCGCAACTGTATCTCAGCGAGGTTTCCCATCCTTCGCATGAGGAACATGAACACGGCGAGGACGAGCTGGCCGAGCACGTTCATCCGGATCCAGATGCCATGCTTGCTACGAGTTAATTGGAGTAATACCCAGACGTGTTCGAGCGACGGAGGCAAGTGCGTCTCCGCACGTTGACGCGAAGAGTGAAAAGGTCGGGCGTAGCTAATAACCGCAAGAGTTCTGTTGGATTCGATCATTTAATGTTTTGTAGCAGTCGAGGTCTGCATCGCAGGAGCGCCGTTGTTCGAGGGGCGGTGGATACCGGATTCAGACGACATCATACCCTCCAGCTTAGCTTAGCGCGTTGGTTAGTTAGCTCCGAGTTTCTGAAGGCAGATCTTTCAGAAGGAGAGTTCAAATGATCAGGAAAGTTAACTTGCTTATGTTTGTGGTCTTTGCGGTGCTGTTGACGGCGATGCCAGTCTTCGCTCAGGAGCAGGTGGCCGCACCGCAAACCGGCGCGGGCCTGAGAGCGATAGCCGCAGGCATCGGTTTCGCAATCGCAGTGTTTGGAGGTGCGCTGGGGCAGTCGCGAGTCGCCGCTTCAGCCGTGGAAGGCGCGGCGCGCAATCCCGGCGCTGCAGGACGCATCCAGACAATGATGATCCTGGGCCTTGCCCTCATCGAGTCGCTGGTCCTCTTTGCGCTACTCGTGGTCTTTACGTTGTAGTCGTTGACGAGAACAGTTGTTGACCCTTTAGGATGCGAGCCGGGTTAATCCCCCTGCTCGCATCTATTTGTAATCTTTGCCTCACATTTAAACTCGTGTTAGGCTGGCCATAATTCTCCCACGCTGACGAAAAGAGGCTTGCCTGCTAGATGAAAGTATGTCCGCAATGCGGCAAAGAGTTTTCTGATACAACTACTTTGTGTCCCGGCGATGGGGCTGCGCTTGAGCAGAAAACTGACTCCTTAATTGGTGAGGTCCTCGCTGAAAAATATCGCATTGATGAGCGTCTGAGCGAGGGGGGTATGGGGACTGTCTATCGCGGTACCCATGTCCTGATGGATAAGACTGTAGCCATCAAGGTACTCCGTCCCTCTCTTGCTGCCGATCAGAAGATTGTGGCGCGCTTTTCCCGCGAGGCACGAGCCGCCTCCCGAATCTCCCATCCCAATGCCCTCAGCGTTACAGACTTCGGCGAAGCCGAGGGTGGCATCGTGTTTCTCGTGATGGAATTTTTGAGCGGGGAAACACTCAAAGAGATCATCCGCCGGGAAGGGCCACTCCCGCTTTCTAGAATAATAGAGATCCTTCGCCAGGTTGGCAGCGCACTTGACGCTGCCCACTTGCAGGGCGTGGTCCACCGCGATCTGAAGAGCGAGAACATAATGTTGCTCGTCACCAATGGCGCAGATTACGCAAAGGTGTTGGATTTTGGTATTGCGAAGATCACGGAACGCGAAGGGAAATATGACCCTGCCCTCACAGCCCCAGATCTGGTTATCGGTACTCCCCAGTACATGTCTCCGGAACAGTGTTCGCAATCAACTGACATTGACGCTCGTTCTGACATCTATTCGCTCGGTGTGATTCTTTTTGAAATGCTCGTGGGACATGTCCCTTTCACTGGTGAATCTCCGACCACAATCATGTTGAAGCACCTTCAGGAGCCGGTCCCTTCAGTGTTGGATGAACGGCCGGATATTCCTCGAGTCGTAGGGCGCATCGTGTCGCAGGCACTGGCGAAGAGACCGGAAGAAAGGTATCAAACTGTCTCAGAGTTTATCGAGGACCTCTCGATCGCTGGTAGCATACAACCAGCTTCCATTCCGTCGGCTTCCGTTACTGGAAGTTCTGAGATGCCTTCAGTAAAGGCTGCTGAAGTACCACTCGAATTGGATGAGGAAACCGTAGTAAGACCTCGGCAACAACTCCCTCCCCCCGTCTCAAGTAGCGGCATCGCCCAGCAGAGAATGCCGCCTACCAGGAGTTTCTCGCCCTGGAAGATTATGATTCCCTCAGCCGCCGGGCTGCTTGTGATTTTTGCTGTCATCTATGCCTTCACGGGAAGATCTGCAGGACCTCCGCCGATCGAACCAACTCCAGGTTCGTTAACTGCTGATCCAAATAGTCATCCGGTTGAGCCTGCTCGTCCTCCGACAGGAAGGGACGAAGAAGGAATTACATCATCGTCAGCCAATACCAGTAAGGGAGCGGACGCTAATGCCAACGCAAATCAGGAGGGTCTCTTGCCGCCACTTCCTGGCACGGAGGATGTTGCGCCAAATGCCAACTCCGGCTCTGAAGAAGAAGAGAAGGCAGACAGGAACACGAACGCTAATCGCGCGTCCCCGCTTCCATCACCGTCGAAGCAAATAAAGACTGAACAACCTATCCCGAGCCCCGGCGAAACGACCCCGCCTGCAAAAGCGAGTCCTACCCTGCCCCCAGCCAAAGAGCCACCAGGTTAGGGTTTCACGTCTCCTTAGCTGCATTTAGAACAAGAGTACGAAGTACCTCATCATTATCAAATACAGGCTCGATCTCGAGAACGACAGTTGGCACTTCAAACTTGAAGCTCTGAAGTTTGACCGCATCTTTCGCTGTAGTGAATAACATCTCCACCCCTGTTCTGAGGGCTTCCACTGTAATCAAGTCGACGTCCTCGCGCGTGTAAACATGATGGTCCGGGAATACGCGCTTCAGGATTGGCTCATAACCCTCCCGCTCGAGTTGACTGAAAAAAGCTTCAGAGTTTCCGATGCCACAAAAGGCGCCTAACGACTTGGCAAGGTTCGGGGATGAGACCTCGCTTGAAATTTCGCAAGAGAGAGACCTCAGCCGGGTTGTTCGCATCGATGCTGTGACGATCAATGGTCTGGCTGAGATTGCTTTGATTCTTGACCGCAGCGGCTCGACACTCTCGACTTGATCGGCACGCGTGATCACAACAATATCTGCACGCTTAAGCCCCGAAAGCGGTTCTCGCAACCGGCCGGAAGGCAGAAGCTTGCCACCACCCCAGGGATTCGTCGCATCTATCGTTACGATGTTTAAGCTGCGAAAAAGCCTCAAGTGCTGAAAACCATCGTCCAGAACAAAGACCGCCGTGCCCAGTTCCTTTATGGCCCACTTGCCCGCTGCAAACCTGTCCGGATCACAAATGACCGCCGCCAGTCCAAGAAGCTTCTCAGCCAGCATAAAAGGCTCGTCGCCGGCGCGTGTTTGATCTGCGAGGATCTTTGTGCCATCCGATACAACGACGCGTGAGGCGGACATTGGGCGACCGTACCCACGGGTGAGAATACAAACCTTCTGGCCCGCGGCTGCTAACGTGCGACATAGCCATTCTACGACGGGCGTTTTCCCGGTCCCTCCGGTTGTGATGTTGCCGACGCTGATCACGGGGACGTTCAGCCTTGACACGCGCAGCACGCCCTTCTCAAAAAGAGAAAGACGCACTCTTGTGGCGATGCTGTAGAAAAGGCTAACGGGGGGAAGCACAACCGTCGTCAGAGACTTCATGCGAGGGGCGCACTTTCGATTGAGATTTGGCTCAATGGGGACTTTGGCGCCTGTCGGCGGTCAAGCATTGGCATGAGCATTTGGACAGTTCGCGCGGTGGCTCCAACGTTCTTTTCCATCGTAACCCTGGCGCGTTTCCCCATTTCTTCTCGCTGTATTTCGTCAGCGAGTAATCCAGTAAATAGCTTTTCCAGCTCGTTTGCCGCATCGGCTTCTGAAACCTGACTGAGTTGCAGAACAGCCCCAGCCTCAACAAAGGTCCTGACGATTTCTGAGAAATTGTAAGTATGAAAGCCAGTGATTATGCATGAGCCAAAGGCTGCCGGTTCAAGGATATTGTGACCGCCCGTTTTTGCGATGCTGCCTCCCACGAACACAATTGCTGCCAAAGAATAGACAGCGGGAAGTTCACCAATGGTGTCAAGCAGGATAACTGCCGCAGTTCTGTCTGTTTCGCTTGCAGGTTGGCTGCGACGAGCCCACGGTAATCCCGCACTGTCGAGCAGGGAAGCAATCTGTTCAAAGCGTTCCGGATGGCGTGGCGCCAGGATCAGTCTCACCGAAGGATCCGTTCGCCGCATTTGCTTAAATGCTTGAAGAATGATCTGCTCTTCAGGAGCATGGGTGCTTGCCGCCAGAATCACGGAGGCTTCGCCTGCCAGCCCAAACCGTGTCTTTAATTGGCTTGCAACATGGCTGGTTACCCGCATGGCGCCCGCATCAAATTTAAGATTGCCAGAAACGGCGATCTTGTTCGGATCTAATCCGAGGGCCAGGGTCCTTCGTGCGTCCGCGTCAGTTTGCATAAGAGCCAGATCGAGGTTCGAGAGCACGCGAGCGATGAACTTCTTGACAAACCTGTACCGCCGGAAGGAAGTTTCAGAAAGCCTACCATTTACGATCGCTACGGGTATCTGGGCTCGACGGCACTCATTTAGGAAGTTAGGCCACACCTCTGTTTCCATCAAAAGAACTGCGCGTGGGTTGATTGTTTTTAGGGCCCGGCGAACCGTCCAGCGCCAGTCGAATGGAAAATAGATGACAGCCTCCGCCTGCTCTTTAAAGACTTCACGGGCAACGTTTTGGCCCGTTAGAGTGGTAGTTGAAATTACGAGCTTGAGATGGGGTAATTGATCACGAAGAGCCTTCACCAACGGACGTGCCGCCTGAGTCTCACCGACCGAAACGCAGTGGAGCCACACAAGCGATCGTTCCGGAGTCCCAGTCTCAGGTAAACGTCCCAGGCGCTGACTTAGACCCGCTATGTACTTTCCGTGACGGACTCCATCGAAGAGAAAGCGCGGGAGAAGAATCAGCAGTCCGAGAGTAAGAAGAAGACTATATAGTGAATACATGGTGACGGCCGCTCAATGGCAAATAAGTCCGGCGTAATTCTTATTACCACGTGACCAATCACATACCACAATCACTTGGCGCGTTCGATATATCGAGCTTCTGATGGGGCTACACGGATGCGGTCACCTTCGTTCACAAACGGTGGCACCTGAATAGTCACGCCGTTTTCGAGAGTCGCGGGCTTATTGACGTTGGATACGGTTGCCCCTTTCAGGCTCGGTTCAGTCCGAGTCACGGTAAGCTCCACTGATGGCGGCAATTCAACGCCGATTGGTGATCCATCGTAGAATTCTGCCTGAATTTTTAGGCCAGGTGTCAACCACTCGGCAGCGTCGCCCAGATCGTCCTCACTGAGCGCTACCTGTTCGTAATTCTCGGTGTTCATGAAGTGGTGGTGAGAGCCGTCCGAATACAGGTACTCCATTTCATGTTGCTCGAGGGAGGCGCGCTCCACGCTGTCTGCGGACCGGAAGCGATGTTCAAAGGATGCGCCCGTTATAATGTTTCTCAACTTCGTTTGAACCATCGCCCGGAGATTCCCCGGCGTGTGATGTCGAAACTCCATGACTTTGCAGGGTTGTCCTTCGAAAAGAATAACCATGCCGCGTCGAATTTGAGTTGCAGGTATAGCCATAAGTTAGGGTTAAGTCTCCGTCAGTAATTGGATTAATGCGTTGTTCGGTCTGAATAGGTTTTCTGGCCTGTTGGAAACCAAATAGTCTAGCCAGAGTTCAGCCGATCTGTCCAGTGCGTGAAAATCAAGCAAAGCGCACAAAGATGCGTCATGGGTTTTATTTTGGAGTGCTGCCTTAGCGGAAGGCAAAAAGACGGCCTTCTCCAAAACATGAGAGTTTCAGAGATGGCCGCCCTTCTTTGAGGAGCCCACCTACCTCGATTGAGTAAACGTCCGAACAGACAAAAGGTTCCAGGAAGACTTAGGCGGCACGGGTTCGGGGCACCCGGCGTGATCTGGCGGCGCGTTCCAGCCAAAGTTGGGCGTCCTTGTATCGAGGGAAGCGTCGCTCATCGAGCCGAAAAGCTGAGGTGTGGTAGTACCGCCGGCCTTTAATTAATCGGGCCGGATGTTTGATGTGTAACATCTCGTGGTAGAGGATATACTCAACAAACCATTCGGGGACTTCGGTGGAATCAAGAGTCTTACTGACTGTTATGGTGTCATAAACGCGGTCATGGTGACCGAGGATGCTGCGGGTTTTCCGTTGGGACCAGGTGAGGGTCGGTTTTTCCAGTTGCCCCTCGAAAAAACGCCGATTTAATTTGGCAAACATTTTCTCGAGATCGTATACCTCACCTCTTGCTGACGAGATCATCTTTCTTCCTCGTCTCCGGCGGGCGATATCCGAGGAACGCATCACTTCGGGTGCCAACGAATAATCACGATAGGCGCGGTCATGAACATCAGGAGTTCGTTTCCCCAACAATCTTGCAACCAGGATGAATGCCAGAGACCGAAGAACATCCTGAGGCGCGTTTTTACATATGTCCGAGAGGCGAACGTAGACCCGTCCAGAGCGCAGCCGGATTGTATGGTGGAGGCCAGCATACGGATAGAACCGCACCTCAATAGCCGGGAGTGTTCGATTTCCTCCTAAATGGCGGAAAGCGTCAACGAAAAACTTCTTCAGTTCATTCATAGCTGCTCTTCGGAAAAGCGTCTCGAGCAGATGCCGCTGAATATTGGCCACTGTGGGGCCGAGGATAGCGATGCCTTGTAGCTCAAATTTGAGACCGCGAGCCGCCCAGACAGCACAGGATCGAGTGCAACCATCTTAAGTAGCCACTTTGCGGCACGTCAATTCATTTTGGACCGTTTCCCCTAACTCATTGAGTTTCAACAGACTTGGCGATTTCCCGGACGCGGCCATTTTCGCCCGACTTTACCATCGCCTTCTAAGTTCCCCGCCTTCAGCAGTTTACGTAAGGTCTAAGACTTTCCCTCAGAAAAAACAGTTAAGTATTTGGCGGCTCTCGAATTATGATGGCAAGGCTAGGTATTTCATAGTTTGCAGGCTACTTCGATAATCATTTATACTGCCGCAGGCTCGCCATTCTGCGGCTTTCCTTTTGTTCAACGTGAGTACCTTGGTCAGCCGCAAGGCTCGAGGTCAAAGTGGGAATTTCAGCAGGGTATGATTAGCATCTGATGCCCCGTCGCAGCTCAAACCTTCAAGCCGTCGAAACAAAACCTGATTCGCGCGCGCAAGCTGTCTTGGCAGCCGTCATAAAGGAGCACCTTGTCACCGGGGAGGCTGTAGGGTCTCGTGTGCTTTCTGAGCGCTTTTCTCATGGTTACGGCTGGAGTTCTGCGACTATTCGCAATGTGATGTCGCAACTCGAGGAAGCCGGCCTTGTCGAGCAGCCGCACACGTCCGCAGGCCGTGTGCCGACGGATAAGGGCTACCGCTTTTACGTCGATCACATGCTTGGGAAGGCACGGCTGTCACGTTCTGATTTGAAGGCCATCGAGAGTTTCTTGTCACCGGACAGCCCGGACTTACCGCAAACTCCAGAGCAACTAATGGAACGCACCTCGCATGCTCTTTCCGCATTGTCGGAAAACGTGGGTATAGTCGTAACGCCCTCGCTCGCCGAGAATCTGCTAAAGCACATTGAATTTGTTCCACTTGCTGATAAGCGAATCCTGGTGATCCTGGTATCCGCTTCAAATATTATCCATAACAAGATCATTCGGGTTGAAGTCAATCTTACGCCGGAAGAACTTGAGCGTACGGCCCGCTATTTGAATACCGAATTTAGCGGCAAGAGTCTGATTGCGATTCGGGCTGAGATACTCGAGCTGATGCGAGAAGAGAAAGCGCTTTATGACCGGCTATTGCGTAACGCGGTGTTGCTCTGTGATATGAGTTTAGAGGGTGAAGAGGGTGGTTCAGCCGACGTATACGTTGATGGCGCCTCAAATATACTGACGAAGCCGGACTTTGTCGATTTCAACAGGATGCGCGAGTTATTTCGCACATTCGAGGAAAAATCACGCTTGATCCAGATTCTGAACGAGTGTGTCTCACGTGACCAACTGCAGTTCCCAGGTGAAGTGCATGTGGTGATTGGACGCGAGCACGCAACGCCTTCAATGCAGAACTGTGCTCTAATCACGGCTCCGTATCGCATCGGATCGAGCGAAAGCGTTGGCACACTTGGTGTCGTAGGCCCGATGAGAATTGAGTATTCCAGAATGATGGCTATGGTAAACTATATGGCGCGGATGATTGAGCGCCGGTTGAGTGAAGAAGTAACTCTTTAACGAATCAAGGCTGGTTTGTTTGACCTCATGTTTACGGATTTGGAAGTCCGGATTTGCTGCCGATGGCTTCTGACACGAAAGAAGGAAAGTCAAATCGAATTCCGATCAGATTCGTTGATGCGGAATCTGAAACCCGCGACGATCCGGAAGAGCCCTTGAATACCTCTAGTTTGGATTCCGATAGCGCAGAAGTTGTGTACCCCGGCAAAAAGAGCGGAGCTATGTCAACCGATAACGACGAACCGGCGATTACTGAGGATCAAGATCCTGACCACGAATTCGCTGAAACTCTAAATCAGTCGCCGGGGCCGGCGGTAAAGCTTCCGGCTGTCGAGGCCGGTGGTCCGGAAGTAGCTGAGCTGGTTGCTACGCGGGCGGAACTGAAACGGGTAGAGGCCGAGGTAGCAGACCTGAAGGATCGGCTTGCCCGGCGGCAAGCTGAATTTGAGAACTATCGAAAGCGTGTTGAGCGTGAACGTGCCGAGACATACGATCACGTGGTCGCGGACGTGGCACTTAAACTTTTGCCCGTTGTTGACAACCTTAGGCGGGCCCTCGATACGGAAGCGTCGGTTGAAGCAACCGAGTCTGATGAATTTCGCCACTTTCTGAGTGGGGTTGATTTGATCGACAAGCAACTTAACGGCGTGCTTGACGCTTTGGGAGTTAAAGCAATCTCGGCGGTTGGCGAGCACTTTAATCCGCACGTCCACGAAGCGGTTTTAACTGAAACTACAGAAGAACACGAGCCTGATACCGTCATTCAGGAGATTGTGCGTGGGTACAAATTGGGCGAAAGGCTCATCAGACCCGCCTTGGTCAAAGTCGCGGTGAAGGACTAAAAAATCTGCGCATCTCTTGAGGGCCAGCAGGTACAAGGGGAGACCTATGGGTAAAGCTATAGGAATCGATTTAGGGACGACTAATTGCTGCGTTGCTGTTTTGGAAGGCGGTGCGGTCCAGATTGTGCCCAATAAGGAGGGCGGTCGAACGACTCCAAGTGTTGTTGGTTTTACCGACAAGGGGGAACGCCTTGTTGGTCAAATCGCCAAACGTCAGGCGGTAACCAATGCAGCGAATACGGTCTATGCGATAAAGCGCCTGATTGGCCGGAAATACAGTTCTCAGGAAGTCCAACGAATGCGCGAATCCTCACCATTTGAGATCGTTGACTCCCCTAATGGAGACGCCCGCGTACGGGTCCAGGGGCGCAGTTACAGTCCGCCGGAACTCTCGGGAATCATTTTGCAGCGCCTAAAGGCTGCTGCCGAGGATTTTCTAGGAGAACCAGTGACGGATGCGATTATTACGGTTCCCGCTTATTTTGATGATACCCAGCGCCAGGCGACAAAGGATGCAGGCAAAATTGCAGGTCTCAAAGTTGAGCGCATCATCAATGAGCCCACCGCCGCCGCCCTCGCCTATGGTTTGGGTAAGACCCAAATCGAGCGCATTGCCGTTTATGACCTCGGGGGAGGCACCTTCGACATCTCGATTCTTGAAATGAACGATGGTGTTTTCGAGGTGCTCTCAACTTCGGGTAACACTTTTCTTGGTGGCGAAGACTTCGACGAGCGAATCATGAATTGGATGGCCGACCAATTCGTCGCTGACACCAGTATCGACTTGCGTAAGGATCGATTGGCCCTCCAGCGCCTCAAAGAGGTTGCGGAGCGCGCCAAATGTGAGCTTTCCACCTCAACTGAAACTAATATCAATCTGCCTTTTATCGCGGCCGATGCCACTGGTCCAAAACAC
Source organism: Pyrinomonadaceae bacterium (assembly GCA_035512935.1). Taxonomy (GTDB): domain Bacteria; phylum Acidobacteriota; class Blastocatellia; order Pyrinomonadales; family Pyrinomonadaceae; genus PSRF01. The sequence goes on from DATKDA010000002.1 coordinate 51,244, forward strand.
TTCAACAAAACTCTTACGCGCGAGGTGTTTGAAGGACTGGTTGCCGATCTAATTGAGCAGACTGTCGAACCGTGCCACAAGGCCCTCGAAGATGCGAAGTTGCAGGCCAACGACATTGACAAGGTCATTCTTGTTGGCGGCCAAACTCGTTCCCCCATCGTCGAGCGAACGGTTGAAAAGATCTTCGGAAAGAAAGCCTCTTCGGAGATTAATCCGGACGAAGTGGTGGCCATGGGGGCCGCTATTCAAGGCGGCGTATTGACGGGCGATGTCAAGGATATCGTCTTGCTCGACGTTCTTCCGTTGAGCCTTGGCCTGGAAACGCGCGGGGGATTGTTCACTAAAATTATTGAGCGTAACTCTACTATCCCACTGCGAAATAGTTTGACCTTCACCACGGTGGTGGACAATCAGTCGTCGGTTGAGATTCATATCCTTCAAGGCGAAAGGGAGGTGGCTGCCGGAAACCGTTCTTTGGGGAAATTTGAGTTGGTGGGAATTCCCGCCAGTCCCCGCGGTATCCCCCAGATAGAAGTTTCGTTCGAGGTCGATGCCAACGGAATCGTCTCGGTGTCCGCCCAGGACAAAGCTACCGGACGCGAGCAACAGATGCGCATTACGCCAACTTCTGGGTTGGCACCTGATGAGATCGAGCGATTGATCAAAGAGGCGGAAAACTTTGCCGACGCAGATCGCGGCGCGAAGGAAGTTGTTATCCTGCGAAATAAGCTCGAGACGTTGCTGCGAAATACCCAGAAGTCATTCACAAAATTTGGCGGTTTGCTTTCTGAAAACGATAAGGAAATTGCCGAACGCCTCTTTGTTGAAGGTGAGGGGGCAATTAAGACCGACGATCTAATCGATATCAACCGCGCCCTAACCGGGCTGGAACGAATCGCCGCTCAACTCACCACAGCAATGCTTAATCCTGCCGACGAGAGTTCGCCAACCGGGGTTGAAGAATCAACTTGATCTTGAACTGGCCCCGGGGATGCCGTAACTAACTTAAAAGGAAACCTAAGAGGTAAATAACAGATCTCAATGAGTAAAAGAGATTATTACGAAGTATTGGGCCTTAATAGAACGGCTACCGATCAGGAGATCAAGAGCGCCTATCGCCGCCTGGCAATGCGCTACCATCCAGATAAGAATCCCAACGATTCGTCTGCCGAAGAGAAATTCAAAGAAGCTGCTGAAGCCTATAGCGTCCTGGCTGATCCTGAGCAGCGGCGACGCTACGATCGCTTTGGTCATGCTGGGGTTTCCAGTGGTGCCGGCCCTGGCTGGGGCGCACCGGGCTTTGGCGGCATCGAAGATATTCTTGGCGATCTGTTTGGCTTTGGTGATGTTTTCGGCGGAGGCCGCGCTGGATCTCGACGCAGTGCGGCCCAGCGGGGCGCAGACCTGCGTTACGATCTCGAAATTACCCTCGAAGAGGCGGCCGAGGGTATGACTCCCCAATTGCGTATTCCTCGTCTCGAAACTTGTGAATCGTGTAACGGAGCCGGCACCGCACCAGGGACTCAACCCGAGAGCTGTGCGACATGCGGAGGGACCGGCCAGGTTCGCTATCAGCAGGGCTTCTTTTCAGTGGCGCGTACGTGCCACGGATGCCGTGGAGCCGGCCGGATCATTAAAGATCCCTGTAATGAATGCCAGGGAACGGGTCGTATCGAACGTGAAAAGCAGATGGAAGTCAAGATCCCCGCCGGCGTTGAAACCGGTTCGAGGTTGCGCGTGCAGGGTGAGGGCGAAGCGGGAACATACGGCGGTCCTTCCGGAGATCTTTATGTAGTTATTCATGTTGCCGAGCACGAGCAGTTTGAACGCCAGGGGAGCAATCTTTATTCATCACTGCCGATTACATTCGCTCAGGCTGCTCTCGGTGCCGATACAACAGTTAAGACTCTTGATGGCGAAGAGCGACTGAAGATTCCCACCGGGACACAAACCGGAACCGTTTTCCGGCTTAAGGGGAAGGGGATGCCCGTACTTGGTGGGCGTGGTCGGGGAGATCTCTTTGTCGCAGTCACAGTCGTGACACCTACATCATTGACGAGGGAGCAGAGGAAATTACTGGAGCAACTTGCAATGGTGGAAACCAAAGACCTCGAAGATAAAGGTCTCGTGGATAAGGTGCGGGATATTTTTGGGTAAGTGTGCTTTCCAAATTGGTGCGAGTCAGGGCCGCCTCTGCTTGAGGCGGCCATTTCATTCAAAAGCGCTGGTCAACCACTCGGGAAATTCTCATAGCCGGTAGCGTACCCCGGCTTTGCGCAGGGCCTCATCCTGCCTTTCGATGTTTTCAAGTCTCAGAGTGACATCCGCGTTCAAGGCGAGTCCCGCACGGTCCCCAGCCAACAACCTCGCGGTTCCGGCGGCTGCAATCATCGCAGCATTGTCTGTTGACAGATGACGTGAGGGAAAATGAGCGGGGACACCGAGCCTATTCGCCGATGCGGCCGCGGCCTCACGTAGAGCGCTATTGCAAGCAACCCCACCTGCGACAATCAATGTGCGAGGATTGTAGTCCCGTCCTACCCGCTCAGTGGTTCCCACCAGGGAACGGACAACGACGTCCTGGAAGCTTGCCGCCAGATCTTTGATCGCATGCGAAGGCTCCTGGCCCGGCTTTACGGGCAGCAAACCCGATTCCCGCACGTACTTTGTTACCGCCGTCTTGAGTCCGCTAAAACTGAAGTCTGGCAAACCATCTCCCATTCGAGGAACGGCAAAACTGACCGCCTTGGGATTACCTTCTCGCGCCAGTCGCTCGATCACCGGACCACCGGGATAGCCGAGACCAAGCATCTTAGCAACCTTATCAAATGCTTCGCCCGCGGCATCATCTCTGGTTCGCGCCAGGACCTTGTATTTAGCTGGTTCTGGAATGAAGAAGAGATTTGTGTGACCCCCTGAAACTATCAACGCGAGCGCTGGGTATTGAATTGGAGGATTATCGAAAGCGACTGAATAAATGTGACCTTCGATGTGGTTGACGCCAACAATAGGCTTGTTCAACGCGAAAGCGACTGCTTTCGCATAAGAAACTCCAACGAGTAGAGAACCGACAAGTCCAGGGCCGACAGTAACGGCAATGCCATCGACATCTTCAACTCGCGTACTGGCGCGGCTCAGAGCCTCCTCTACGATCTGAACAATCTTGTTCAGATGCTCTCGTGAAGCCAGCTCGGGCACGACACCGCCAAACGGCTTATGGGTCTCAATCTGTGAAGCGATTACTGACGAAACTATTTCCCGTCCATTGCTGACAACCGCGGCCGCCGTTTCATCGCACGATGTTTCTATCCCGAGTACAAGCATAACGTGTCGCTGTTTTGCGAAGCTGGATGTCAGTGTACCAATGCCCCCTCGATCCTGCTAAACGCAGCCAGTTGTTTTTTCTGTTTGGGAATGAAAGAGATTCGTTCGAAAGGTGGCGTCTTATTCGCGTTCGTAAAAGCTGAGCGCGGAGTCTCCCTGCTTGAGTCTGCGTTGACGCCTGAAAACCCCTACCAATTCCGGTAGGTCGTTCTTATGGTGATGTTCGACGATGATGAGGCCGTCATTTGCCAATAGGCTGGGCTCAATAGTGCCCAGCAACTCCAGCACTTCGTGATAGTCAGCCATGTATGGCGGGTCAAAGAATACGATATCCCACGGTCCGGCTTCTCGTTTCACCGCTTGCTTCAGAAAATCGTCGGCCTCGAGTCGAACAACCTCCGCCTGATCCCTCGGAATCGAGCAAAGCTCAAGATTTCTTTTAATCAGGTTGCAGATCTGGCGGGAGCGCTCGACGAAAGTTGCTTGCGCCGCATTGCGAGACAGAGCTTCGATTCCGACGGCTCCGGAACCGGCACAAAGGTCCAGGAACCGCGCGTTTTCAACGCGGGGCGCAATAACGTTAAATAGTGTCTCGCGCAGTCGATCTGACGTGGGCCGCACGCGCATCGATGGAGGGCTCTTCAGAGTTCTTCCGCGATATTTGCCGGCTATGATTCTCACATTTCAGGATCAGTCGTTCTGCGGTCTTAATCTGCGGGGTTACCCCACTCCGGCAAGCTCAAAACGCGCATCAGCCTCTACTTGTTTGATCATTCTCGTTGTAGCGGCGGATGTCTCCCGGCTGGAAAGGTAAAACTCTGCCTCCCGCCTGGCCTTTTCCAGGATGTCCTGATCACGGATTAGACTGGCGTGTCGCAGCTCAGGTAATCCTGACTGCTTGGTTCCCAATAACTCTCCGGGTCCGCGTAGCTCGAGGTCCTTTTCGGCGATGACAAATCCATCAGTAGTCTGACTCATGATTCCCAGCCGCTCCTCTGCGATGCTGGTTTTTCGGTCAGACGTAAGCAAGATGCAGTAGCTCTTTTCTGCGCCTCGACCAACTCGACCACGTAGCTGATGAAGCTGTGAAAGACCAAACCGTTCAGCGTGTTCAACGATCATGACTGACGCGTTGGGAACATCAACTCCAACTTCGATCACAGTAGTCGAAACTAGTATTTGAATTGTTCCAGAGACGAAGTCTCGCATTACTTCTTCCTTTTCGGTCGGCTTCATCTTCCCGTGCAACAAACCAATCTTCAGGCGGGGAAACACCTGATCTCGGAGATATTCATACCGCTTGGTCGCCGCCATAAGATCCATCTTCTCTGATTCCTCAACCAGAGGATAGACCACATAGACCTGCTGCCCATTCTTTACCTCATGCTGGATCAGACGTTTCACTTCCTGGCGACGATCCTGCCCGAAAACTTTAGTGTCGACTGGCGTGCGTCCGGGCGGCAACTCATCGATGACGGAAACATCCAGGTCTCCGTACACCGTCATGGCAAGGGACCGGGGAATTGGCGTGGCTGTCAGGACGAGAACATCAGGATTAAGACCTCTCGTCCGCAATTCAGCGCGCTGCAAAACCCCAAATCGGTGCTGCTCGTCAATTACGACTAGTCCAAGGCGATTGAACGAGACGGACTCCTGTATCAACGCATGCGTCCCGATTATTGCATCTATTTCGCCTGAGGAAAGATCGGTACGCAACCGACGTTTATCTGAAGCCTTTAGAGAGCCAGTGAGGAGTTCTACCCGATACGGCGTCTTTGCCAGCAGCCGTTTGATGTTGCGAGCGTGCTGTTCGGCAAGAATCTCCGTAGGCGCCATCAGGGCGGTTTGATAACCATTTTCCATGACGGCGAGCATGGCTATCAGTGCCACGATCGTCTTTCCACTGCCAACGTCACCCTGGATGAGGCGGTTCATCGGAGCACTAGTTTGCAGATCTTTGAAAATCGTGGCGACTACGCGACGTTGGGCCTTCGTCAACTTAAACGGCATGACAGCAGCTATCGACATTTTGATCGCATCGTCAATCCTTATTACCGCGCCCTTCTCTTCCTTTATTCTGTGACCGCGTTTCATTAACAACCGGAAGGCCAGCCAGAAGAACTCTTCAAATATGAACCGTATTTGGGCCGGACTTCGCTTGTTCGCATACTGGTCCAGTTCTGCCTCGCCCGGAGGAAAGTGGATCTCACGGAAAGCCCTGGCGCGCTCAATAATCCCCTGACGCTCGCGCAAATCTGCGGGTAGCGTCTCTGTCAGGTTTTTGTCCGCAATACTGCCCAGCACGTTATGGATGATTTCTCTAAGGCGCTTTGAGGAAAAGTCACCCAGCTTCCGATACACGGGGACCGTGCGTCCGACGTGAATTCGAGCCAGTGCCTGGTCTGGCTCGGCTTCCAGGTCTTCAGCAATTTCATCCTCTTCCACGGTTTGGGGCGATTCGTATCCAGTTTCCCGAGCGCTCAGCATCTCGAGTTCGTCTGCAGGTTTGTGAAGCTGAAGTGCGAATGTGCCCCGACGGTCATCCCAATCCCAGCGACCAAAAGTTATGAAGCGAGCTCCTCTGGTGAAACGTTTATTGTAATAATCTAGGATATCGCGCGCGTGTGACCCTGATACAAACCACCAAACGAGTACCGGGCGTCCCGTTCTATCTGGGTCTGTAGCCGAGACTTCATACTTAAATAATTTCGGACTTCCGAAGGCACGTTTTCTCCCAACCTGAAAGCCCCCGGACAGCTTGACGAACAGCTCCAGTGAAGCTTCAAGGCCAGGACGGAGATCACGAATGGTGGTCAGATTAGAACGATCTTCATAACGCATTGGCAGATAATTGAGTAGATCCTCAATCGTCACGTCCTTCAACTTGCGTTTTCCGCGGAGACCTGCGAGAGCTAATGCCAGTTTGCGAGACGTAATCGGTCCCAATCGGGCAAAACCTAGCTGATGAAGGTCGGCCAGTGCAGTTGTGAGTGTGATCGGAGTTGGCATACAGGGTGGCTGTAATATAACGCATCGACCTTCATTGACAGTAGCTTCCCCGCATTAGCTAAATCAACTGTCGGGGTGTTGATGTGGTCGCAAGTGCCTAGTGGCCGCCAACGGTGGAAGGGTTCTATAATCAATAGCCTTTCTCGTATAGTTCTTAACGACGTGAGGCGGAACTACGGTTGAAATCGGAAGGTGAAGGAATGATTACAGGGAGTACTGCGGACTCCGGCCTCAGCCGCTTGCGCGAAGTGCGCCAGGCTTTGCTACGGTTACACAAGATTCTGCTCGAGTTCGAGCGCAATGCTTATGAACGGTCGCGCGGCCGGATCGAGAACAGCTATGAGTATTTGCAGTTGGTAATGTGGGATCCGTGGTTTGCCTGGCTCCATTCGATTTCTGAGTTGATCGTCCAGATTGATGAGCTGTTTGATGCCGATGAACCGCTCTCTGAATGTGACGCTTTAGCTTTGACTGAACAGACCAGGCATTTACTCACCGCGTCAGAATACGGGAGTTTGTTTCAGAGGAAGTATTTTAAGGCCTTGCAGGGCTCTCCAGACGTTGTACTGGCCCACTCAAGCGTCGTCAAACTACTGGGGAGGAAGACTGATCGCAAGGCGGTACACTGACGGGAACTTCTCTACTCGGAACAATGCTGGTCGAAAGCCAGAGTTAATTCACGGGCTATCTGTGAGGGGTCCTTGCCTTCGATTTCACGCCTTTCCAACATGTACAGAGGGCTACCATCCTTCAGGATCGCAATCGACGGCGACGATGGTGGGTAACCCTTTAAAAATTCACGCGCTCTCTCAGTCGCCTCAATGTCGGCGCCGGCAAATACGGTAACTACTCGACTAGGGCGTCGTGAGTGTTGCAGCGCAAGTGCCACTCCCGGTCGTGCCTTTCCGGCCGCACATCCGCAGATAGAGTTGACAAC
>DATKDA010000003.1:0-11505 GCA_035512935.1 Pyrinomonadaceae bacterium
TCGCGGGCCTTTGAGGTGTCTGCGATTATCACCATCGCAAATTTCCCCTGCACGACCGTCTGATTAATATCGACGATGCTGCAACCAGCCTCGGCAAGGATCTGGGCTACCGCTGCCACAATTCCGGGATGGTCGACGCCAAACACCGAGATGATCATGCGGTCCGGCGAACCTTCGCCAAGCGATTGAGCCGACTCAGATGGGCCGGAAGCCAAGCCCTGACTGGGATGTTCTGCAAATCCATTGGCCAGCAACAGCGGCTCGATTTCACGATAGATGTCAGTCACCAGTTGCTCGACGGTTTGTTCGTCGGCCCCTGTCCCCAAACGACCGTAGACCGCACGCGTTATTCGGTAGATTAGATCTTCATTTGCCATCAGTGGAAATGTAATTGGAGGATTCTGATTTACTTGAAGCCAGTCCAGACTTAAGACTGTCCGTTATCGCGGGCCAATCTAAGCGCTTCCTCGCGCAGTTCGTCTGACTGTGTATCCTGAAGATCGACGCGGTCCACGATGCCAACCACGGCTGCTTCAATGGACATATCCTGATTCCCGATTGCCGTTCGCGCGGCTTTCCCAAAAGCGCAGAGTACCGTCTCACCGGCGCCGGCACCTAGGCGATCGGCAACTACAACGATGTTGCGCGTGGGTTCTTTCTCGAGATCGTAAGGATGGACAATCAGGAAGCGCACGCCTTCCAGATCCGGGGTTTTCTTTGTGGACCAAACGGTACCGACTACCTTGCCTAAAAACATTGGTTTCGAGTTGAGCTTCTGTTTGCGAGAGTTCGCGCTTCGATCTCGGAAGATACAAGTACTCCTGACCAAACTCAGACCCTGGCAAATATTTCAGCCGGTTCGCCAATGTCTCGTGCCGCAGGAGTGATTATTGTACGGGCGTTGACATAAATCTTCTCGCCGTTTTGGAGAGCCCGTTTTACATCGTCTTCGCTGACAAAATCGACCGCCTGCCGTCCATTGGCGGAAGTCTGGGGAGCGCCCTTCTGAGGCTCGCGCCGTTCTGGCGATTTCTCCCCGTTTCCTGTGGACACTTCTCGACCGGCAGATTCCGTTCTGCCGGCAGGTTGAGAGTACATGCTTCCAACCTCAGTCTCCGGCTCATGGCTGGTCGTTGATTCGCTGGGTCCGGGCACGCGCCCGGCTAAAAACTTATCGACAATGGCCGCGATCTCTTCTCTGTTGATCTTCTTACCGCTCACTGCTACGGGCGCTATTTCCGGACGCTCGGAAGGAATGCGCGCTTGAACAGCAGCCGTTGTAGGCTGCGTCGTAACTGCCGGCCGCACACTCTTAACCGGTCGCGTTTCGAATGCGACCCGTTTTATGTCCATCAGATGAAGCGGTGAGACGTTGTCCGAGGTAACGTTTCCACCCCACGAACCACAGCCCAGGGTCATTGACGGCGGCAATGCTGTCGAAAAACCAATAGCACCGTGCGTTGTTGGGGTATTTACCGTTATCCGCGATGCGGGCATCTCTTTTCCAAAACTTACGGCGGCTTCACGCGAGCGCGTGTGGATACCGGCAGTATGGCCCATCCCTCCGTAACTTAAGACTTCGTGACAGCGCGCGGCGCCGCGCTCGAGACCATCGGAAACGTAGAACGCAAGGATCGGGGACAGTTTCTCCATCGACAAAGGATAGTCGCGGCCAACGCCGCCAACTTCCGCAATTAGACAGCGCGTTCCGGGCGGCACGCTTAGACCAGCGAGTTTGGCAATCACCTCTACTGACTTGCCTACGATAGCGGGATTCAGTGAACGCTGAGGCGTCGAAACAACCTTCGCAAGTTGATCGGCCTCAGCCGCGGAGAGGAAATATGCCCCCTGTGCTTTGAACTCTTCACGCACCGCGCTTTCGATCGGGGCGTCAGAAACTACTGCCTGCTCTGAAGCGCAGATGGTTCCATTGTCAAAGCATTTCCCAGTCAGAATATCCTGAACTGCTTTGGGAACGTTTGCCGTTTTCTCGATAAAGACGGGAACATTTCCCGGGCCAACTCCAAAAGCCGGCTTGCCGGAGGAATAGGCAGCGCGCACTAAACCAATGCCTCCCGTGGCGAGAATAATCGCCGTCAATTTATGCTTCATCAGGGCTTCAGTGCCCTCGATGGTGGCCGTTGTCATGCAGCCAACTGCGTCACCAGATAAACCTTCCTTCACAGCAGCCTCGCGCATAACGCGAGCTGTTTCGTTTATGCACCGGGCAGCAGAGGGGTGCGGCGAAAGGACGATTGCGTTTCTTGACTTGATTGCGATCAGTATCTTGAAGATCGCCGTTGAGGTGGGATTTGTTGAGGGGACGATGCCTGCAACAACGCCACGCGGACTGGCAATCTCTACGATGTCTTTAGACTCGGAGACTACGCCGACCGTACGCAGGCCGCGAAAATAGTTCCAGACGTCTTCAGCGGCAAACCGGTTCTTCTCCTGCTTATCCGCCGGTATCCCGTAACCGGTTTCTTCCACGGCAATGGCGCCGAGGCGGGCAGCTTCACGCAGGGCCGCGCGAGCCATAGCTTCACAGACTCGGTCTATACGGGCTTGATCGAACTGGGCCAACTCCGTCTGGGCTCGGTGGGCTGCCTCCACAAGATCCCGTGCTTGCTGTACTGATAAAAGGTCTTTATCCGCTGACATCGCGAACCCCCAGGGAATTTTCGATTGATGATTTGCGATTGCCGATTGAAGGGATTTTCGATTGCCGATTGCCGATTGCCGATTTAAGCATGAATCTGCCCAAGTAGAAAGCGGCATCAGCAATCGACCATCAATCGGCAATCGCAAATCGCAAATCGGAAATCCCTTCAATCGGCAATCGCAAATCGCAAATCACAATCACAATCACTTGGCTCGTTCTTTGTTTGCTTCCCGCGAGCCTTGCAATGACCGGCCCTGCTCGCCGGCATTCAACTGTCCCCGGGCGCCACCCTGTATCGCTCGTTCATCAGGGCTGAACCCAGTCCGGCCATCTACCGGCAAAACGCGTTCAACTTCTGCGTGCGGCCGAGGGATCACGTGCACACTGATCAACTCCCCTACCCGCCGCGCGGCCGCCGCACCCGCATCGGTAGCAGCCTTTACAGCACCTACATCTCCCCGTACAAACACAGTGACGTATCCGGCGCCGATATACTCTTTTCCCAGGAGTTGAACATTAGCTGCTTTGACCATGGCGTCGGCAGCCTCAACAGCACCAACAAAACCTTTGGTCTCAACCATTCCGAGTGCTTCTAGGGGCATCTGTCCTGTCCTCACTTTTTTCTGTTGTAAAAATAAAAACGACTGTTTGGATTCTGAAGCGTCAACGTATCACCGCACGCAATAAGAATCAAGAAAGGCGGACCGAAAACTACTCAGGACTATTGCCTGTGACGAGCTGGCCGGCACAACGAGGATACTGCGAGTCGCACCTTTGCCTGCGATCTTCAGCGCAAAAGTAGCAGCAAGCAAAGTTCGAAGGTTTGACATGGTTAAATCACGCAAGCTATATTGCGGCCATCTGGCAGGTTAGCCCCGGTGTGGGATAATTGGCAGCCTGCGCTCCCGGATCAAGTAAAGAATTAGTTCTCCCACTGGCGTCGCAACGGCTAACAACCAACCGAACCATAGGCCTGAGGACTAACGCGGATTGGCATTAGCGGCAACTATCGGCGAACGCTTGCGACTCGCGCGGGAAGAGCGAGGCATTCCGCTGCGCGAGATCTCCGATCAAACCCGTATCTCAGTTCGTTATTTGGAAGCTATCGAGGCGAACGACTATAAACGCCTGCCCGGCGGAGTCTACAACCGAAGCTTCATCAGGGCCTACGCCCATTACGTCGGGTACGATGAGAAAGAGGCTATCGAAGGCTACGTTCGCTACCTGCGAGAGCAAGGCGAGGCAGGAGACGATCTACCTACCAGCCCACACCATTCAAAGGTTTATACTGAAACTCCCGCGACACGATCCCCCTGGCTTACCGTTGTACTCACAATTCTAATTCTGGCTATCCTGACCCTGGGCGCGCTCGCAGCGTTACACTGGTATCAGCGACGGACAATCGGCAGAGAGCAAGGAATAGGTACTATAGAAACGGCCCTGAACGATCCGGTAAATGTCAAATTGATCGCATGATGAAGATTTAACAGATCCTTTTTACGCTGCCCGCTTAGAAATGGCGGGCAGTTTCGTTTATATTAGTAACTTTACCACCCGATAAAAAATAAGCTTTACCTAAGGAGCAGCTTAACGTCATTATGATTACATCCGATATTTTTGAAGGTCTTACATTCGATGATGTGCTGTTAATTCCTGCCCGTTCGGATGTCTTACCATCTGAAACAGATACGTCAACCCGCTTCACTCGCAATATTCAGTTAACCATTCCACTGTGTTCAGCAGCCATGGATACCGTCACCGAAGCCGCCCTCGCCATTGCTCTGGCGCAACAAGGCGGCATCGGAGTGATCCATAAAAACCTTTCGATCGAACGTCAGGCAGAAGAGGTCGATAAGGTAAAGCGTTCTGAATCGGGCATGATCGTCGATCCCGTCACCATTCGTCCCGATCGCCCCGTCCGGGAAGCGCTTCAAGTCATGGAGCACTATCACATCAGCGGCGTTCCGGTCGTGGATGAAGATGGCCACCTGGTCGGCATCATCACGAATCGCGATCTGCGCTTTGAAACGAGATTTGAGATTCCGGTTTCGGACGTCATGACAAAACAGCCGCTCGTCACAGTTCCGGTGGGAACTACACTCGAGCAGGCCAAAGTAGTCTTACAGAAACATAGAATCGAAAAGCTTCTCGTTGTCGACGATGACAAGCGGATAAAAGGCCTGATCACCGTCAAAGACATTCAGAAAGCAATCAAGTATCCGTCCGCCGCAAAGGACACTCTGGGCCGGTTGCGCGTAGCGGCTGCGATTGGCGCTACCGGTGATTACCACGAACGCGCCGCTGAATTGGTAAGCGCCCGCTGCGATTGTCTGGTCATTGACACCGCCCACGGCCATTCATCCCGCGTGATTGACGCAGTCCGCGAGATCAAGAACGCCCACCCTGGCACCGAGCTGATTGCCGGTAACGTTGGGACCACCGAGGGGGCGCAGGAGCTGATCGATGCAGGCGTAGACGCAATCAAGGTTGGAATCGGCCCCGGTTCGATCTGTACCACCCGCGTGGTGACCGGCGCAGGCGTGCCGCAGATCACTGCGATCGAGGCCTGCGTGCGGGCAGCCCGAAAAAGTGGAGTACCGGTGATCTCTGATGGCGGCGTGAAGTTCTCAGGAGATGTCGCAAAGGCCATCGCGGCGGGCGCAGACGTTGTGATGATAGGATCGCTGTTTGCCGGAACTGAAGAAGCTCCCGGCGAAGTAATCCTGTTTCAAGGCCGCTCTTTCAAGACCTATCGCGGCATGGGCTCAATTGGGGCCATGCGTGAGGGGTCTCGCGATCGATACGCGCAGGAGCTGGCTGAGAGTGACTCAAAGCTGGTACCTGAAGGTATCGAGGGACGCGTTCCCTATAAAGGAACTCTGGCCGACATGGTTACTCAATTAGTCGGCGGCCTGCGTTCGGGAATGGGTTACACAGGTTGCCACACAATTGAGGAGTTTCAGAAGAACACCCGCTTCCTACGCATCACTTCAGCCGGCCTTAAAGAATCGCATGTACACGACGTGATTATCACCAAAGAAGCACCGAACTATCGGCTCGAGTAATCCTGACGTGGTGGTTTATTAACCGGACAGTTGTCGTTCTGTGATTTCGTTTGACTCTCCTGCATTGCCTTAAAGTCCGCCCAATTCCGCGGTATTCAGTTTGCCATCGGATTTCTATCCAATGTCTACGACCCAGGCGGTTTTGATCTCAAATCCTAAGACGGGAAGATATCTGAAGCAGCGGCTACCTGCCGTGGAAGCAGTCTGCGCACATCTTCAGTCACTTGGCGTAGAGATCAAACAGATGAATACAACTTGTCCGGGCAATGCCACTGATATTGCCCGCGAGGCGGCTCGAGCCGCTGTCTCCACAGTAATAGTCTCCGGGGGGGATGGAACAATCAACGAGGCTTTGCAAGGTCTGGTGGGAACGGATGTCCGGCTTGCGGTCCTCCCACGTGGTACCGCGAATGTTCTTGCTCGAGAACTTGAAATGCCGCTCGAGTACAAGCAGGCGGCAGCTGTTATCGCGCGGGGACGCACACGCCGCGTTCATCTTGGATGCGCGACAGACGAAACGACAGGCTCCTCTCGTTATTTTCTGTTGATGGCCGGCATCGGGTTGGACGCTTCTGTTGTGCGCCGGGTAAATCCTGAGTTGAAGAAGCGATTTGGCAAAGCGGCGTTCTGGATTTCAGGTTTGAGTCAACTTGCCGACTGGCAACCCACTCCCTTCACAATCGAGGTGAACGGCAAAAGTTATACGGCTACTTTCGTCACGATTGGGAAAGCAGCGCGCTATGGGGGTGAGCTTTCAGTCACACCTAGAGCACAACTCGATCTCCCGGAGTTTGAGATCTGCATTATTGAATCCCAGAGCCGCCTGCGCTATCTCCACTTGCTCTCTTATGCGTTGCGCAGTGGCATCCCGACTAACAAGAAAGGAGTCTGCTTCTTGCGGGCTACAAGCGCATATGCTACCGGCGTCGCTCCGGTGCAGGTTGATGGCGAAGTTATAGGCAACCTGCCCATGACATTCACGATTGCCCCGGAGTCGATCGAAATCATTGTGCCTTGAGGTGGTCAGTTGTCCGTTGTCCGTTGTCCGTTGACAGTTAATATGCGACCTAATCCCATTTTTGCCAGGCAGTGCGCAAGACCTTCTGTGCTGGTGTAGCATCCTTTATCTCTTCAATTCGATACTCAAAACGCTCCGGTGGTCCAAGGACAAGATTGGTCTGAATCGTTCGCCGATCGCGCTTCACCGTCACCGGCACCCGATCCCCTTGCTTGTAACGGCTTAAGGCAGTGCGCCAGTTCTCTATCGTAACGCTCCCGCCGCCCAACGAGATAATCTCGTCGTCTTGCTGCAAGCCGGCATCTTCCGCGGGCGAACCATGGCGCACACTGCCAATCGTCATCCCCGAACTCTCCCAGTCTAGTGCAATCCCCACATTGTAAGGTTCAGGCGCAGGCGCACGAATGAGTTGCAGCCCTGCGTACCGGAACGCTTCCTCATAAGGCGGCGGCTCTACGCCACGCACATGCCGCTTGAAGAAGTCACTCAGATCAAAGCCTGCAACCTCCGTGGCTACGCGTTCAAAGTCCTCAGGCGTATAGCCACGCCCACGAAGGTAGTACGAAGCGTTCGGGCTGTTGAGATAGAACTCGGAATACATCCGCCGCATCACGTCATCGAGTGAGGCCTTGCCGTTGGTGCGTCCGCGAATCAAAAGGTCCAGAACCAGGCCTATCAGTTCACCTTTCGAATAATAGCTGATGGCTGTGTTGCCGAGATTTGTGCGCTGGGCGTGCGGGGCGTCATCGATGAACGGGGCAGACAGCGAAGATTCTTCCGCGCTCATCAACCGACTTCCTGGAGCATTCTCAATTTCGGTAATTGTCTCGCTCTCCCTTTCCAGAAATCGCTCTTCACTCCAGATTCCCGCGCGGCGCAACATCAAGTGTCCGTAATAGTTCGTGATCCCCTCCGAGATCCAGAGAGCGCGAGTATTAATGGGCCGGGTCCAGTCCCACGGACCCAACTCGACCGGACGCAGCCGTTTAACATTCCAGACATGAAAGAACTCGTGCGAAGCAGTCACCAGCGCGCTTTCGTACACGCCCGGCTCGGCCAGGGCGCCCGGTTCAATGATCTGAGTCGAGTTGAGGTGTTCCATGCCATCACCCGAGCGATCATCCGCAGCAAAGTGAATCAGAAACGTATACGAATCGAATTCTGGCGGTCCCCACATCGCGATCTGGGCCCGCACGATCTTTTCAATGTCACGGACCAGAGCGGAACGCTTACCGCCTTCATCACCAAGGGAGTGGACGATCACGTTGTACTTTTTGCCGTCAACCTGAAACTCGTCTTTGGTCCAGTCAGCAGAAAGCTCGGTTGGGGTGTCAATCAGAACATCATAGTTTGGGAACTGCCATTCCCGCTGGTCAGCCCCGGTTGTTAAGCCATTGACGATTCGCCAGGTGGGCGGCGGCTCAATCCGGAGCTTTACCGGAAGCTGTTTATGGTTAACAACGTACATGAATACCGATGCCCCATTAATGTTGGCATGGCGCGTGTCCAGTTGCGAGAACGTACCTGACAGATCATTGCCGAATACCTTGTAAGTCACCGTCACCTTACCGGCCTTATCCGACTGGACTCGCCACGTGTGATGGTCCAGGCGTTTTACAGGTAAGGGTGAATCCTTACAGTTGAGATGTGAGAAGGAACTGGGTGGGGGGCAGACAGTAGTAAGCGCTTTGACTTCCTGGACATTCTTGGCGAAGTCGAACACCGCGTAACGTCCCGGTGACCACTTTGGCATCTGGAAATCGAGTGTCGCCGTGCCGCTTATCTTTGCATCCAAGTCCACGTCGATCGCAACCTCAAAGAGGTGTGACTGCGGACGCGGCATCGACAGCCGGTAGCTAATCGCCCGCAGCTTCGTCGTTTCCTGGGCCTGCGTAGAGACACTAATGAATACGAGTAAAAGGAATGCCAGAGTCAGATATGACCACGGCTTAAGCGAAGTGTTAACCCACATTATCTTCAATCTATATTGTGTTTGGACCGAAGATGCTCGATGAAGGCTTCGACTGAAACCTCATTGCCGTAGAAACGCTCACAGAGCCTGCGCTTGATCTCAATCTCGTCGAGCCCGGGCGGAAACGAGGCAATTACCATCGCACGCGCAGCGTCAAACATCCTGCTGCCCATCAGCACGCGTTCAACTCCAGATCGAGCCAGCAACCTCTGGCGCACAATCTCAGCAATTTCTGGCGTGGTGTCATTCATTCGGGCTTTGCACCTCGTCGAGTAAATGCTCCACTCCAATCATCAGAGCTAGTCTGTCTCGAACAGGCGGACAAAGCCTTCGGTGTTCGCTTCCTCGAGGGCTATCACAAGATCAATATCGCGCGTCATCCGCGGCTGTGCGTAATAGTTCAACGCTAGTGATCCAGTCAGCATGAATGCGATGCCTGCCGATTCGAGGCGGCCTGAAACGTCAAGTAGAACATCGAGTTCGTTTTCAACCATCACCATTTAAACACATCGGACGAAAGCGATCCGGAACCAGGGCCTGAGTATAACGGATTGTGCGGATGATGGGTTTCTTGATTATGGCGGTGACCGGGGGGAAGCCGAGCACTCATTGGGTTAATTCTGTTCCCTTGTCGCCTTGCATCCCGGTTCTGATTCGACTATTAAGTCGGACATGCCTCCAACCGAGCGTCTTTATTATGACGATTCACATCTGATCGAGTTCGAAGCCCGCGTAATCGACAAGAGCGAACGCGTTAGTGGCTGGACCGCGATTACCCTCGATCGAACTGCTTTTTACCCAACCGGCGGAGGCCAACCCAGCGATACCGGAACTCTCAACGGGGCGCGCGTAGTCGAATGCGTTGAGGACGAGGGCATGGTATTGCATGTCGTTCAGGGCCGCGCCCCCGAGATTGGCGCAGTGGTCCGCGGTAGAATTGATTGGGCGCGGAGGCTGGATCACATTCAGCAGCACACAGGGCAGCATCTTCTCTCGCAAGCATTTATCAAGCTGTACAACGCGCCTACTCACAGCTTTCGTGTTCTCGAACATTCGAGCGAGATTGACATCGATCTGGCAAATCCTTCCGATGAAACGATCGAGCGCGCCATTCGCCTTGCCAATAATGTCATCTGGGAAGACCGTTCCATAAATATCCGCCAGGTGACCCCGGAAGAGGCGGCTGAACTCCCGCTGAGAAGAGATTCAGCGCGTGAGGGCGAGTTGCTGCGGGTTATTGAGATCGAGGACTTTGATCTGACCCCCTGTGGTGGCACACACGCCTATCGTACCGGTGAAGTCGGTATCATTGCAGTGCGTTCCTGGCAGCGGGCGAAAGGTTTGACGAGAATTGAATTTGTGGCCGGCGGCCGGGCACTAACAGATTACAATCGCGCAAACCACACCGCCCGCAGCGTTGCCGCCCTTTTCAGTGCGGGTCGCGACGACGCGCCAGAACTCACAGCGCGGTTACTGAAGGAAAACAAGGAACTCCACCACCGGGTGCGTGCCCTGGAAGAGATCGCCGCGCGCGTTGAGGCTGCCGAATTACTCGCCAATGCCAGGCCCGGCCCAGACAACAGCAGAATCGTGACGGCCACTTTCGCGGATCGAGATGCGGAGTCGTTGAAGCGCCTGGCGCTGGCACTTATGTCACAGCCGAAAACGATCGTCTTGCTTGGTTCTCAGGATAAGGAGACCGCGCGTCTGGTCTTCGCTCGATCCAAGGACTCACCGGGCGATATGAACCACCTTATGCGGACGGCCTGCGAACCTCTCGAAGGCCGAGGCGGCGGGAAACCCGACCTCGCGCAGGGCGGCGGCAAGAATTTCGCGAAAATAAAAGAAGCTCTTGCAATAGCGGAGCAAGGATTGGTGAAACCATGTGACTAAAGCCGTTCGAGGGAACTGCGCAGGAGTCGAATCGCCGTGTCCCGGTTCGACGTTCCGCCACTTACAGAAACCATAATTACTGACGCATCGGTGACGGCGCCGGCGCGCCAACCTCCCAACTCAGGTACCACGAATGCTTCCTTACCGATGCCGTCGAGTTGTTCATAGCCCTCAGCCAGAGTCGGCTTTTCCCAATAAGTCGTATCGCTAATTACCTGGACCTGAGCATAGGCCGAATCATCCGCGCTGCCGTTCCATTGACAAGCAGTTCCCAATGGACCAGCTACGTCGCCGTTCTCAACGGGAGTGCCGAGCAACTCCTCGATCTCCTCACGAGTGAAGAGCGAGCACAAACCTTCCTGAGAGGCCGGACTCGCGGTCGGCGTAGCGCCTGGGTTTGCACCGGTTCCACCCGGATTTGGCCCTGAGGAGCAGCCAGCGACGAGCAGTGCCAGAACCAGCACCGAAATTAACTTGCGATCTCTTCCCACTGTATTCTCCCCGAAGTATTACTCATGTGTGCCGAGGTCATGAGTCCGAAAGGCCAGGTGCCCCGAGCGTCGCACATTACTCCGATGTTTTTCCGAAAAGGACATTGACCCAGTAAAACGCCACTGTGCCGCTGCCTATAACCAAACACGTTGCCACTGTTCGCCAGAGGATGTCTGTGCCTGCAAATCTCCAGATGGCCAAGAGCGAAGCTAGAACCGCCACCAGAATGCAGCCGCTTGTAATCCAGAAGGAAATAGTTCTTACCAGAAGCGGATTCAGGAAGCCCCGTTTATGTTGTTCTCTTGTATCTTGCAAACCCCTCCCTTCACTCTTCGGAGCATCCAGTATCCAAGTCCATCGGGCGCGTTTTGGTAATTTACCTCAGGGCACTGTGATTGAGAAG
>DATKDA010000004.1:0-11672 GCA_035512935.1 Pyrinomonadaceae bacterium
AAACGCTTTTACAGAAGAATGCGGAAGGCCAAGCGGAGGAAAGTGAAGCGAGTCTTATAACAGTCACTGACGAGTCTGTATTCAGTCTTCTTACGGAGGAAGATGAATCGGATACTATCACGATCGAACAGCACGACGCGGAAGCAGACGTGCAAACTGTTTATGAAGCGGCCCTGGTTTTTGAGACAGATTCTGAACCCGGGAATGCGGATCAAGTCGTTGTGGATGTACTCGCAAAGTCTCTCGACCTCGCCGGTAATGAAAGAGGAATCGACCCTGTCGATGGCGAGAACCCAGTAATCTCTGCCCTTGGGGAACGCTTGAAGAGCGACGAGGTAGCCGAGCGAGTCGCTGCCCTCGAGGACTTGGCTAGAGAGGGTGGAGATCAGGCCTTCCAACTCATTACCAGATCTTTCGATGACCCGGTGGAAGAGGTGCGGAACGCAACGGCCCAAGCCCTTTATGAATTGAAAACCGATCGAGCTGATTCTTTTACGATGGCGCTACGCGAGGGTTCACCTGAGCGGCGTCGCCGGATCGGTGTTGCACTCGCTGGTTCTGGAATTGCGGCTGAAGCTATCAATAATCTGGTAGGCGAGAGTCGCGAGAAGACTTACGAGGCATTTTCAATACTGTTCTTGATGGCGAAGGCAGGAGGAGTACAGCCGTTGTTGGACGCTATTCAGGACCATCCGCATGTCGAGGTGCGGTTAGCGGTGATCAAGCTGCTTGCTTTCAGCAATCAGAGTGAGATCGTGCCTTCGTTTCGGCGTTTGGCGGTGCGAGGGTCGCTCCCCCCGGAGGTGCGGTCAGCAGTGATGGAAGCGATACACGAAATGAATTCTCAGTCGCAACCAACACCGCAGACGCTTGCTTAACAACGATAAGACAGGTCAGAACTAAAAATGCCGCGAGAGGGGAGTCTCGCGGCATTTTTTTATCCCGTTAAGGCCGGCCCAGGATGCGTCCAAAGACACCTCCCGCATTGCCTCTGCGGTAGCCTCGGTCTCGAGCATACTGGCGGTAACCCTGGTTGTAGCCTTGCACGAAGCCTTCCAGGTAGGCTCGCGATCTGGCGTTTCTGTAATGCCGTGAGCGCTGCGGGTTATAACTTTGCCGCCTGCGCGCATCGCTTGATCCGGTTTCGAGCCCTTGACGGTAACCGCGGTTCATCTCAGCCCTGTAGGCACTATTGTTGTACCCACCGTTGCCATAGCCTGGACGCCGGTTGTCATAACGTCCACGATCATTACGACGATCATTACGTCGATTCCGGTTCCGATCCCGTCGCCAGTCTCGGTTTCGGTCATAACGATCGTTGCGCTCATAACGATCGTTGCGCTCATAGCGACGTTGCGCCTGAGTTGTGGTGCTGCTGATCACAACAATGCCCAGACCAACAGTCAATGCCAGAAGCGCGCCGCCGATTCTTTTTCTCATTCGTAAACCCTCCCCTTATATCAATTGAGACGGGGGCGAATGCCGCAACCGTTATGCCACCTGGGGTTTTGAGGGTAGAAGCTATTCCGCGAGCTCGATCTGTTCCCCATTTGGTGCACCAGATGACCCAGATCAGGCATGCGATGTTCGACGAACTTCAGTTTTGTCGTGTCCGTATAACCTGAACATGCGCTTGAAAGGTCAACGTGGACGACGTGTGGCATTGCTGAAAGCGAGAATACCTGAGCGACGAACACGACAAACTGAAGTTCGTCGGACATTCGTCGGACAGTGGGCGAGACCGGTCTTGACCCTTTCACTCAGCCAAAGTAACCTCGCCGCAGAATAGAAAGCCCATCAATTATAGGGACGAATGTAATGACGGGATCCCGGCTTGGCCGTTACGAACTATTGTCGCGCCTCGGAAAGGGCGGGATGGGCGAAGTGTATTTGGGCCGGGACACAATGCTTGATCGCCCCGTTGCCTTGAAGTTACTGCCTCCTGAGTTGGTCAAAGACGAAGACCGCGTCCGGCGATTTATCCAGGAAGCAAAATCGGCCTCAGCTCTCAATCATCCGCACATCGTCACCATCTACGAAATCGGGCAGACCCAAAAGGAGGGCGGCGGGGCCGAATCTGATGGAGAGATCCATTACATCGCAATGGAGTTTATCGATGGTGACACGCTGCGGAGCCGGATCTATCACGAGACAGACTTGAAGAAAGTGTTGAAGCTGCTGGCCCAGGCAGCCGAGGGTTTGGCCAAAGCTCATGCTGCGGGAATCGTCCACCGCGACCTAAAGCCCGAGAACATTATGGTTTCGCAGGACGGCTACGCGAAGGTTGTTGACTTTGGACTTGCCAAACTGGTTGAGACCCAGCAACCACAGGTTGACGATGTTCGTGAAGCCGACACTCTGATAATGCAGCAAACGCAGCCGGGCCTGGTTATGGGAACAGTTGGTTACATGTCGCCTGAACAGGTGCAGGGGAAAGCAATCGATCATCGTTCGGACATCTTCTCGTTTGGATGCATTCTGTTCGAAGCCGCTACGCGGAAGAAGCCTTTCGAGGGCGATACGATCATCGACTCGCTGCACAGAATTATCTACTCGTCCGCACCCCTGCTTAAAGACTTCAATCCGGAAGCGCCGGCCGAGTTGCAACGAATCATTCGTAAGTGCCTGGCAAAGGAGCCTGAAGAGCGATATCAATCGATTAAAGATGTCGCGCTCGATCTGAATACCCTCATCACTGAATATGAAGGTCAACCTCTGGTTACAGGAATCTATTCAGGAGGACAGCCGACGATCTCTGTCGGCGCCGTAACGGGTCCGACGTCGGCCCCACCGGCGCCGCCCGTTAGAACACCATGGATACTCGGAATCGCTGCGCTCATCGTAGTTGTGGGAATCGCCTTTGGACTCTACCGTTTCGTTTTTTCCGGATATGGGGATGAGGGAGCAGGGGCGCCTTTTCAGACGATGCGGATGAACCGGCTGACAAACACCGGCACATCGGTTAGTGCGGCAATCTCTCCCGATGGAAAGTATGTCGTGCATGCTGTTGCGGAAGCAGGCCAGCAAAGTCTTTGGGTGAGACAGGTGGCAACGACAACGAATGTACAAATCGTACCGCCGGCCGAGGTCCGCTACACAGGGTTGGCTTTTTCGCGAGACGGTAACTTCATCTACTACTGTAAATTCGACAAAGGTTCGGTATTTGCGGTGCTTTACGAGATACCTGTGCTTGGGGGACAGACGCGAAAGGTCGTGGAAGACATCGACAGCGCTATTACGATTGCGCCCGATAACTCACATTTCGCCTTTATACGCAATGCCATCGACCAGCGAGAGAGTCACCTGATCGTAGCCACATTCGAAGGCACTGCGGAGCGAGTGCTCGCATCACGCAAGTTGCCCGACGGTTTCATTGGTAGCCCTGGTTGGTCGCCCGACGGAAAGATATTGGCCTGCCCGATTCAAAATATCTCCGACGGATTCCATGCAAACCTCGTCGCCGTCAACCTGGCGGACGGCGCGCAAACTCCGCTCACCGATCAGAAGTGGCTCGGAATTGGACGCGTGATCTGGGTGAATGGTGGGAGTGGCCTCGTGATGACGGCCGCGGATCAGGCAACTCGCCTCGCTCAGATTTGGTATTTGTCCTACCCGAGCGGCGCACTGCGCCGAATTACGAACGACCTTAATAACTACAGCGGCGTGAGCCTCAATGAAGAATCGAATATTTTGGTGACGGTACAGGCGGATCGGCTTTCAAGCATCTGGGTAGCGCCCGATGGGGATTCCGACCGCGCTCGCCAACTAACTTCCGGAGCGGGACGGTATGAAGGGGCCAGCGGGATTTCATGGTCTCCGGACGGCAAGATTATCTACAGCGCCACAGTCGACGGAAATCCCGACATCTGGATTATGAATGCAGACGGGACCAACAGAAAACAACTGACCTATAATGCCGGCTTCAATCTATTTCCAACGGTTTCTCCCGACGGTCGCCATATTGTGTTTAGTTCCACGCGCGGCGGTACTTTCAATATTTGGAGGATGGGAATTGATGGGAGTGACCCCGTGCGGTTGACGAACGGAGTTGGTGAGAACATGCCGACCATCTCCCCTGACAGCCAATGGATCGTATACATGGGATTCGGCACGGGACGGCCTACCCTGTGGAAAGTACCTTACGATGGCGGCGAGAGCGTGCAACTCAGCGATGAGTTAATGATCTATCCGGCCTTCTCGCCTGATGGGAAAACCATCGCCTGTCTACATTGGGACGGCCAGTTAGGTTCGTCGTTCTCCCTGGCGCTGGTTTCGCTTGATAGCGCGGAACCGCCCAGGTTACTGGGGACGGCTGCGATGGCGGCACAACTTCCACTGATCCGCTGGTCCAGGGACGGTCGCTCAATAACGTTTGCCGAAAGCCAGAGTGGTGTGGGAAACATCTGGAGCCTGCCGGTGACCGGCGGCGAGCCCCGGCAGTTGACACAGTTCACGTCTGACGAAATTTTCGCGTTTGACTGGTCCCGCGATGGACAATTAGCAAGCGCCCGCGGCACCACAACCACGGATGTGGTGATCGTCACTGATGTGGAGCAGTAGCGCATGCTGTCCAGCTTGCGTACGTGCATTGCTCTGAAAATTTACGATTAACCGAGTATTTACCGAACAAAAGCGCTCCACTAATTCACCTTTAACCGGGAGACGTAAGGTTGCTTTTCCGGTTTGTCATCAGTGCCAACTTTTGGATTGTTGGAATTCGTTCGTTTCTGACTGTGGATGTAGCTGTCGCGGGCCCTCACTACCACATCCGGTTGGTCGACCCGTACCTTGATCTGCCGGCGCTGACCCTCCTGCCCAACTGTTTTTGGATAGTATCCAAGGCTGTACTGGCGCCCGAGCTCTTCGGCGATCCACGTGAAGGCTTGTGAAATACCCATCATTGAATCGGCGCTGTAATAGCGACCACCGGTCCGATCAGAGAGGGTTTGTAAATATTCCCTTGCGCGCCGGTAATCACCCGGATTGGTACCGGGAACGCCGCCTCCACCTCCCGGACGCGGAAACGGAATACCGAAGATAATTCCACCACGCGAACCTGGCCAGGGTACCCCCTGGCCCCTCGTCATGCTTCCTTCGGTGTCGTATCCGACCGAGTAGAAGGTCGCGTCCGATTCCTCAGCATCACGTACCGTTCGGTCATAGGACGCACGCCGGCTGGTAGTATCGACTCCATCGGTAAATAGCACTACAGCCTTGCGCCCGGTGATTGTCTTCAGATGTTGCTTCAGGGTCGCATCGACGGCATCGTACAGACGCGTGCCCCCTCCCGCCCGGGTACGTCGAATAGCCCTCGTAATTGCATTGCGATCCGTGGTCGCTTCGGTCATAACGTCAATGCGATCGTCAAAGCCGACGATCATCACACTGTCTTCCGGCTTGAGCTTACTGACAAAGTCAATCGCAGAGTTCTGAATGTCCTCCAGACGAAAGCGTGTTGAGCCGCTGGTATCGATCAAAAGAACAACGGTGAACGGCTGGTCAACCGTCCCAAAGTAGGCGATCTTCTGTTCGACTCCGTCTTCGAAAATGCGGAAATCCTGCCGCCGGAGCGTGGGCACGTACTTGCCCCCGCGGTCCATTACGCTAACGGGAACCATGACCAGTGAGGTGTCGACACGGATGATGTCATCCTCCACAGTCTCACCTTCCTCGCCGAGCCGCGATTCGGAAATGCCCTCCGAGGCTTCGCTAACAGAACCGGGCTCAGCTTCTCTCTGAGTGGGAGGTTTCGCGGCTTTTTCCGACGCCGAGGGAGATGTCCGGTTTCGTCCGGATTGAGCGTTCAGAGTCATAGGGTGACCCAGAGGAAGCAGGAAAAGAAAAGAAAGGGCAATAAGAGACTTCATGATGTTTAAACCTTTGGAGACTAGCTGAATGCTGGGGAGTATCGTAATGTTTAGCCTTGCTCTGCAAGCATTGATGCCGGGGCAGTAGTAAGGTTTGTCTACGTACAAAACTAAAGTTAGATTACTGTTTTGGTAAAATATAAGCTCTCCAGAGCGAGATAAGCATCCTATGCCGGAGTCGCTGTCAATTAACACAACGGTTTCTCACTACCGCATCATCTCCAAACTGGGCGAGGGCGGCATGGGCGAGGTTTATCGTGCCCGGGATTCCAGACTCCAACGCGATGTGGCTATCAAAGTGCTTCCTTCATCCGTCTCGGATGATCCGCAACGTCTTAATCGTTTCAAGCAGGAAGCCTGCGCCGCCGGCCAACTAAATCATCCAAACATTTTAGTCGTATACGACATCGACACGCACAACGGGAAATCCTTCATTGTCTCGGAACTTTTGGAAGGCGAGACGCTACGTGAGCGCATCAACTCTTCGGCGCTCCACGTCAGCAAGTCGATTGATTACGCCATTCAGATTGCGCGTGGGCTGGCTTCTGCACATAACAAAGGTATTACGCACCGCGATTTGAAACCCGACAACATCTTCATCACCAGAGATGACACGACTAAAATTTTGGATTTCGGCCTCGCTAAGATCAAGGGTCCGATCAACCCGGACGATGTGAGTACGGATGCGCCGACGCAACCGCTTTACACTCGACCAGGAGTGATCCTCGGCACGGTCGGCTATATGTCTCCTGAGCAAGTTGATAGTCGGCCTGCGGATCATCGTTCCGACATCTTCTCGTTCGGCGCGGTTCTCTACGAGATGCTCACTGGTCAGCGCGCGTTCAAAGGCGAATCGGCGATTGATACCATGAATGCGATTCGCAAAGAAACCCCGCCGGACCTTTGGCAAACTGTCGCCAACCCCCCTCCCGGCCTTGAGCGCGTGGTAATTCGCTGCCTGGAGAAAAGACCAGAGCGACGCTTTCAATCGGCGAGTGATCTCGCCTTCGCGCTTGAGACGCTGTCTACACCGTCTAACTCAACGACGAGGCCGGAGGCTCCTTCAGCGCTCGGACCCTTTAAAAATCGTGAACGTCTCGCATGGATCGTCGCCGCTCTCTTTTCTTTGGCCTTCCTGACGGTACTGGCAATCTTTTTCATGCGGCCCGCCCCGGCAGAGAGCAGTGCCATCCATTTTGCTGTCGCCCCGCCAGAGGAGGCGGCGTTTACATATAACCCGGAGACCAACACCTTCAGCATCTCTCCGGATGGGCGACATCTAGCCTTCACTGCAATTTCCGAAGGCCGGATTCTGCTCTGGATTCGACCGCTTGACACGATCACGGCGCAGCCGCTTTCGGGCACGGACGGAGCATCAAGCCCGTTCTGGTCGCCGGATAGTCGCTTCATAGCATTCTCAGCCGCAGGCAAGCTGAAGAGGATAGAGGCATCTTCGGGCGGGCCTCCGCAAATCCTGTGCGATATTCCCGGCCGGAGTATCTCAGGGACCTGGAATCGCCATGGAGTAATCCTCTTCTCCGTATTAGGCAGCGATTACGGAATCTATCGTGTGGCGGACAAAGGAGGCGCGCCGACACTGGTCGTCAAGCACGTCAGGGGCGCGACGAATGACCGCGAACGCATGGAGCCGAATTGGCCGCAGTTTCTTCCCGATGGCCGACGCTTTCTATATCGCGCCTGGGGACTGGGTGAAGCCCACATCTATGTCAGGTCGCTCGACTCAGATGAGGATGAAAGAGTTCTCCTGAGCGTCAGTTCGCTGGCAATCTACTCGCCGCCCGGTTATCTGCTTCACGTGCAGGACGGGACGTTGCTGGCGCATCCCTTCGATGCTGAGAGCGCGACCCTCACAGGTCATCCCGTCCCGCTGGTAGAACAGGTTAGATACATGATTCCGACCGGCCACGCCTCGTTCTGGGTTTCCGAGAACGGAACTCTCGCATATCAATCCGCCGCTCACGTCTCGAAGCTCGTCTGGTTTGATCGCAGCGGGCAGGAGATGGGAGAGGTCGGAGAGCATGGCGGATACGGAGGGCTGCGGCTTTCACCCGACGGGCAGCGCGTAGTGGTGAGCATGAGCAACCCACATTCAGGCGCGGGCACGCACGACCTCTGGATTTATGAACTCACGCGCAATACGCCGACGCGCTTCACCACCACCATCGAGACCGATGATACTGAATGGTGGCCTATCTGGTCGCCGGACGGTCAAAGGATTGTTTTCGGCACAGATGTCGGCGGGCCTCCCCATCTCTATCAAAAGGGGTTGGGCGACACAGGCGGTGGCGTAGAACTTCTACCTGTGGGCGGCGTCCAGATTGCAAACGACTGGTCTCACGATGGCAGGTTTATCATTTATGAGCAGAGCAGTTCGAGCCCCCGCATGGATTTGTGGGTCTTACCCCTGTTCGGTGAGCGCCAGCCGTATCCCTTCCTGCAAACGCAGTCCAATGAAACGCAAGCTCAATTCTCACCCGATAGTCGCTGGATAGCTTACGTTTCTGATGAATCCGGCAGACCTGAAGTATATGTTCAGTCCTTCGAAAACCCGGCTGAGAAGTGGCGTATCTCGACGGACGGCGGGGTGCGCCCGCGTTGGCGGAGCGACGGAAGTGAACTGTTCTACATCTCGGCTGACAATAAACTGATGGTCGCGCTGGTAAGAATCGGCGCCGCCTTCCGAGCCGATGCACCCTCAATACTCTTCAGAGTCGGCTCGGAAAAGTGGATTGATTATGACGTGTCGGCAGATGGTAGGCGCTTTCTGAGCAACATTGCTGCGGTTGGCGCAAATTCTTTGCCGATTGCAGTCGTCGTCAACTGGACGGAGGTTTTGAAACCTTAGCCCCAAATAGATCGAGTTACTGAGTCGGTTCGCCTGAATACACTAACCCATGAAGGAAGCAAACGAATGTCCACTCAACACGCTGTTACTCCTGACAAGATTATGCAATTGGGCCTTGGATTCTGGGGCTCTAAGACTTTTTTAAGCGCAATCGAACTTGGTGTATTTACCGCCCTGTCAGACGGACCACTGGATGCACAGGCGCTACAGGAGCGCCTGCAACTGCATCCGCGCAGCACTCGGGATTTCCTTGATGCGCTGGTTGCGCTTGGCATGCTCGAGCGCGATGGCACCTTTTACAGCAACACTCCCGAAACTGCTCGTTTTTTAGTTCGCGGACAGCCTGGCTATCTCGGCGGCATGCTTGAGATGGCGAATCAGCGACTTTACCCCTTCTGGGGTTCGCTTACCGAAGCCCTGCACACGGGTTTGCCACAAAATGAGATGAAGACCGGCGGACAGGGACTCTTTGAGACCATCTACGGGGATCCGGAGCGGCTGCGTCTCTTTCTTAGCGCCATGACGGGATTGAGCATGGGAGCAGCAATGGCAATCGCCGCAAAGTTTCCCTGGAGGGAGTATAAGACCGTTGTGGATGTAGGCGGCGCGCAGGGTGGTTTGCTGGTCCAACTCTGTCTCGCCCACCAGCACCTGAAAGGGATTAATTTCGATCTACCGGTCGTTGGACCAATTTTCGAAGAGCATGTCGCAATGAATGAGTTAAGCGACCGCCTCAAATTTGTGCCCGGCAGTTTCTTCGAAACGGAAATTCCCTCCGGAGACGTGATCACAATGGGTCACATCCTGCATGATTGGAATCTTGAAGAGAAGCGAATGTTGCTGGACAAGGCTTATCGGGCCCTTCCAGACGGGGGGGCATTGATCGTCTTTGAGGCATTAATCGATGACGAACGGCGGCAGAATGCTTTTGGTCTACTTATGAGTCTCAACATGTTAATCGAGACGCCCGGCGGTTTTGATTACACGGGCGCTGACTGTTCCGCGTGGATGCGGGAAGCCGGTTTTCGCGAAACCAGAGTCGAGCACCTGATCGGTCCCGACTCGATGGTTGTGGCCATTAAGTGAGTATTGAGGTCTCACGTAGTAGATTGGCCGCTCTTGAGGGTAGCGTCTCTGTGCAACCTTTGACATTGATCAATATACTTAGTTACTCAGGTTCCTTACCTCTTCCACTTAAGACGTAAGTTAACGGAAATTGCATTAGATATTGGAAAGATAAGACTATGCCTAATTTGAATAAACGCAGCCTCCTATTGCTTTTCGCAATCGCGATGGGCAGCTGGACATTAGCTCACAATATGGAAACAACAACTGCGATGAACGCGCTGGAAACGGAATTTCAGCCCACTGAGTCACTCCCGCAAACAAGCAGTGTGAAAGGCAACCCTCTTCTGAGAGAGTGGGAAGGACCTTATGGTGGTGTGCCGCCCTTTGACAAAGTACAGATAGCGCTGTTTAAGCCGGCGATGCAAGCGGCCCTGGCTGAAAGACTCGCGGAGGTCGAGCGGATCGCTGCCAATACCGCCGCTCCGACTTTCGAGAACACCATTGCGGCGATGGAGCGCGCGGGACGGACCCTGGATCGCGTTCAGGCAATCTATTTCGTCTGGAGCGCCACAATGAATGCTCCGGAATTCCAGGTCGTGCAACGCGAGATGGCGCCCAGACTGGCCGCCGCAAACGATCAGATTGTTCAAATTGAGCCACTCTTCAAGCGCATCGAAGCTATCTATAACTCGCCTGAGAAGGCGCGGCTTACGCCCGAGCAGCAGCGGCTGACCTGGCTCTATTACACCAACTTTGCTCGAGCCGGTGCGCGACTCGACGCGAAGTCTAAAGCGCGCTTATCCGAGATCAATCAGCAACTGGCTGGGCTCTTTACTCGCTTTGGCCAAAATGTGCTCGCCGAAGAAACGGACCAGTTTTTGGCCCTAAGGAATGAAGCAGAGCTGGCGGGCCTTTCGCAGTCTTTGCGTGAGGCAGCCGCTGAAGCCGCCGCCGCCAAGAAGATCCCCGGCGCCTGGGTGATCATGAACACTCGCTCTTCGATCGATCCCTTCCTGACCTACTCTGAACGGCGCGATCTCAGAGAGAAAGCCTGGCGCATGTTTGTCAACCGTGGCGATAACGGCGGCGAACACGACAACAACAAGATCATCACCGAGATCCTTCAATTGCGAGCCGAGCGCGCAAAGTTACTTGGATATCCCACTCACGCGCATTGGCGATTAGAGAATGCCATGGCCCAAACTCCGGAACGTGCGATGGAGCTGATGGAGGCAGTGTGGCCGGCCGCAGTTTCTCGCGTGCGCGAGGAAGTTGCTGACATGCAGGCGCTCGCCGATAAAGAAAGGGCGAACATTAAGATCGAACCCTGGGACTATCGCTTTTATGCCGAGAAGGTACGCAAAGCGCGTTACGATTTGGACCAGAATGAAGTGAAGCCGTACCTCCAACTCGATAAGTTGCGCGAGGGAATCTTCTGGGTGGCGGGAGAACTCTTTGGCTTTAACTTCACTCCAGCAAAGAATGTTCCTGTTTACCACCCGGACGTTAGCGTTTGGGAGGTAACCGACAAGAACACTAAACGATATGTGGGACTCTGGTACTTCGACCCCTATGCCCGGGCCGGCAAGCGTTCAGGCGCGTGGATGAGTGCTTATCGCAGCCAGGAACGACTTGATGGCGAAATCACTACCATCGTCTCGAACAACTCGAACTTCGTAAAGGGAAAGCCCGGCGAACCTGTGCTTATCTCCTGGGACGACGCTGTAACGATGTTTCACGAGTTTGGCCATGCGCTCCACGGTCTCAGTTCAAATGTTAGGTATCCTTCGCTTTCAGGAACTGCGGTCGCGCGCGATTACGTGGAGTTTCCTTCTCAGTTACTCGAACACTGGCTCCTGACGCCTGAAGTG
>DATKDA010000005.1:0-8528 GCA_035512935.1 Pyrinomonadaceae bacterium
AAAAATCGACGGTAGCTCGGCCGCTGAAAGAACTCAAGGGTTTTAAGCGGGTGATGATCGCGCCCAGCCAGACGATCACGATCACGTTGCCAATTACCGGAGAGCGACTGGCACATTGGGACACGCGAAAGCGTGCCTTTGTAGTGGAAAAAGGTAACGTGGAAGTAATGGTCGGGGCTTCATCGACGGACATCAAGCTGACTAAAGCGATCAGCGTGTCACCGTGAGGTGCGTCTGATGGTGTGAATGCTTCAATCTGTTTGACACTACATATGAGGCAGTTCGTCAGAGTGCTAACGACGCGATAAGCAGCATTCGCGCAGCAATAAGAACCGCTCAGTAAGGAGCATGTTTAATTTTGAGGTCCTGCCGGGGAAATGGCGCCCCCAATTATTCCGGGTACCATAGTACAAAAACGCTACCCTGAAGTTAGTCTTGACAACTCGCTCGAGGGCTCAATATAGTGATAAGTAACGTGCTGAAGTGGCCCACAACATTAGTTCTGATATTGGCGTTTAGTGCCAGTGTAGTCATGGGCATGCCGACGCACTCTCATGGCAACAATCCAGCGATGATGAGTTGCTGTAAGGCAGCGAAGGGCGAGAATACTCCTCAAGCCTCGCTGGCAAGGGTTTGTTGCGCCATTAACTGTTCTGAGCCCGTGCCAACTAGTGGCATCTCAATTAATTTGCAGCTCTCGGTTGCCGCGCTTCACCCGGCTGCAATTTCCCCAAGAACTGCTCTATTTCATCCGCCAATGCGGTTGGAAGAGACGCGTTTGCCAAATTCATACCAGCCCAAGTACATCTGTAATCTCGCACTCCTGATCTAGCCAAAATAGGGCCGTAGTGTGCCTTCTGGGAACCGCACTGTCCAACGAGACGGGAAGAATAGCCTAGCTGTGTCTTCTTCGCAGATCGAGCAGTTAGTTTCTACAGTCGGCGGTCGCGGCCAGTAAGTTCAAGAAGATTAGCTGCGGTGATTTTTGCCCGCCATGGGCCTTGGCCAGTTGATTTTCAGATACTCGGTTAGGTTTGGATTCCATTCGTTATTAGGAGGATTTGAGAAATGAAGAAAGTTGCGATCGCATTCAGTCTAATCGGTCTCGTGATATTTGTCCTTGCTTGCGGTTCAACGGAAGTCGGCAGCGGAACAGTTATCAAAAGCGCGTCAGCGGGAAATAACCTAACCGTCTCGCTCGCCACGAGTGATGGTGTACTTAAGCAAGGAAACACTCAGTTCACTCTGTCATTCACAGATTCTTCGGGTCAGCCCGTTGATGTTGGAGCGGTGTCGTTGAATTTCCACATGCCGCAGATGGGAACAATGTCGGCGATGAACAATCCGGCGACATTTACGACTACCGACACTCCAGGTGTTTACCGCGGAAAAGCCAATATAGAGATGGCAGGGGAGTGGCAGGCCCAAATCACTTACGACGGACCAGCGGGACGGGGCCAAGTGTCGTTTCCGGTCAACGCCCGGTGATTGTTGGATTGAGTGAATGATTAATCGAGCATTGATCGTTGGTAAGCCGCTTCGCGTCACGGCTTAAGATTTTTCCATTGGGGATTCTCCATGATTCACCGGCTCATCGAATTCAGCCTAAAGAATCGAGGGATTATCGTTGCCCTATATATCGGCCTCGCTTTTTGGGGCTACTGGGCGCTCTTGCGCACACCAATTGATGCGATTCCTGATCTCTCTGACAACCAGGTCATCGTCTTCACTGATTGGCCGGGGCGCTCGCCGCAGGAGGTCGAAGATCAGCTGACCTATCCTCTGGTAACAAACCTTCAGGGCTTGCCTGGCGTGCGAGTAGTGCGTGCGAGCTCGGCGTTCAGCTTCTCGATGATCAATATCATTTTCGAGGACAGCGTTGACCTCTATTGGGCAAGGACGCGAGTACTTGAGCGTCTGAACCTGGTAACAAAACAACTTCCCGAAGGGGTTGTCCCAACACTTGGTCCTGATGCGACAGGTGTGGGTCAAGTCTTCTGGTACACCCTGGAAAGCGACGAGATAAATCTCCGCGATTTGCGCACATTGCAGGACTGGTTTGTGCGTTATCAACTTAACTCGGTACCCGGTGTTGCCGAGGTCGCCTCCGTCGGTGGTTATGTTCAGCAATACCAGGTGGATGTCGATCCCAATAGGCTCCGGGCCTACGCTATTCCACTTTCGGCTGTAGTGGAGGCGGTTCAGCGCGCCAATAACAACGTTGGCGGTAATGTCGTCGAGCAATCCGGGCAATGGGCCGTTGTGCGCGGTATCGGTTTGATTCAATCAGTTGCTGATGTAGAGCAGATCGTCATCGGAGGCTCAAATGGCATTCCCATCTACGTTCGCAACGTGGCCGATGTGAAGCTTGGTGATGCATTTCGTACAGGCGCTCTCGATAAGAATGGCAAAGAAGCTGTGGGAGGCGTGGTAATCGCGCGCTACGGTGTGAACACCCTCGAAGTAATAGATGCAGTAAAGCAGAAGATTGTCGAGTTGCAGTCAGGATTGCCGCAAAGTGTTCACCTTGTGCCTTTCTACGACCGCACCCTGCTTATCAATCGGGCTACGAGCACGTTGAAGCGCGCGTTAATCGAAGAATTACTGCTCGTGACTTTAGCGCATGTCCTTTTTCTTTTGCACTTCCGCTCGATTCTCATCGTTACGATCCCCCTGCCCCTCGCTGTGCTGATCTCATTTCTCTTTATGAAGTATATGGGAATCAGCTCGAACCTGATGTCTCTAGCGGGTATTGCTATAGCTATCGGCGTGCTGGTTGATGCGGGCATTGTCGTTACTGAGAACGCATTCCGCTTTCTGGAGAAGCGGGGGATTGATCCGAAAGACCGCGGACGCGTCTGGCAGACAGTGCTCGATTCAACCAGACTTGTCGGCCGTCCAATCTTCTTTTCAATGACAATTATCGTCCTCGCCTTTATACCGGTGTTTGCGCTGACGGGCCAGGAAGGCAAGCTCTTTCACCCGCTTGCCTTTACGAAGACGTTCGCGATGGCTGCCGCCACGATAATCGCAGTCACCCTGGTTCCGGTCCTCTGCACATTTCTCCTTGGCGGGAAGTTTCATGCGGAGCAGTCAAATCCGGTTATGAGGTTCTTGCAGGCGGTCTATCGACCGGCGCTGCGTTTTGCTTTGACTCACCGCCTCGTCACGATCTCGATCGCGGCAATGCTTTTCATAGGCGCGTTAATACTCACTCTGGGGATCGGCAACGAGTTTATGCCACCGCTAAACGAGGGTGATGTGATGTATATGCCGGTAACCGATCCGGCGATATCAATCGACGAAGCTCTCAGGATAATAGGGAAACAGGACGAGATTCTTGCTAGCTTTCCTGAAGTCGAATGGGCAGTGGGTAAGGCGGGTCGAGCCGAAACCTCCACCGATCCTGCCCCGGTGAACATGAATGAGACCATCGTGCACCTTAAACCACCCGAGCAGTGGCGGCCGGGCATGACTAAGGAAAAATTGGTCGCCGAGATGGACGAGAAGTTGCGGATGCCGGGTGTGACGAACATTTGGACGCAGCCGATTATCAATCGAATCGAAATGCTGGCTACCGGCATTCGTTCCCAGGTAGGTATCAAGATTTTCGGTAACGATCTGCAGCGCCTGGAAGAGTTATCGCGTCGCGTCGCCGATGTCGTCAAGGTAGTGCCAGGCGCAGTGGACGTCTATCCCGAACAGATCAGTGGCGCTCCTTATATTGACGTGGAAGTCAACCGCACAGCGGCGGCCCGCTATGGGATAGGCGTCGGCACAATTCAGGAGGCGATTGAGAAAGGAATTGGCGAGACCAATCTAACAATCACCATTGAAGGCAGGAATCGCTTCCCTGTGCGTGTGCGCTACGCGCCAGAGTTTCGCGGGACGCCGCAGTCGCTCGGTCAGATTCCTGTTTCGTCGCCAACAGGGGCGCCAATTCCGCTAGCGCAACTGGCGGAGATTCGGACGGTTGATGGTCCGTCAATGATTTCCAGCGAGAACGGCTTATTGCGCGGCACAGTTCTTTTAAATGTCCGTGGACGCGATGTTGGCAGCTTTGTTGATCAGGCGAAGGAAACGATTGCGCGCCAGGTTCAACTTCCCACCGGGTACTACATCACCTGGAGTGGACAGTATGAGAACCAGCAGCGCGCTCGCCAGCGTCTGATGATTGTCGTCCCGATCGTCCTCATTGTCATCTTCGGATTGCTCTATATCACTTATCACTCTGCTCTTGAGGCTGCGCATGTTCTGCTGGCAGTGCCATTCGCCCTCACCGGTGGCGTCTATCTGCTCTGGCTGCTTGATTACAACTTTTCTGTCGCCGTTTGGGTCGGTTTTATCGCCCTGTTTGGCACGGCCGTGCAGACTGGCGTAGTCATGGTCATCTATCTGAATGAGGCAGTCGACCGAAAAAGGGAGGAAGTGGGAACTCTAACGCGGCGGACTTTGATGGAAGCCGTGACAGAAGGCGCCTTGTTGCGCCTGCGTCCGAAAGTAATGACAGTTTCAACAGTGATCGCCGGTTTGATGCCGATCATGTGGAGCACCAGTGCCGGTTCCGAGGTGATGAAGCCACTCGCGACGCCAGTGTTGGGTGGGATGGTGTCAAGTTTGCTGCATGTGCTGATTGTCACGCCGGCGATCTTCTATTCGATACGTGAGCGTGAGCTAAGCAGAGAAGAAAAACGGCAGGCCGTTGAGGAAAGTCAAATGGTCATTAATCAGCAACAATAACAATGGTGAGGGGTTCAGCAATGTTAAAGAAGTTGTTAGTCACTATCACGCTCGGCCTGCAAGTAACTATTACCACTAGCACAAGCTTGGGCCAGGGAACGTCCGCGATGCTGTCGCCACAGAATCCACAATCGTCCTTGTCTCGATATTTCGATCCGACTGCCGGAATGTCGGTTGACGAGGCTGTCACGTATGCATTGGCACACAATGGTGAACTAGCGGCATTACGTAGTGAAATCGAAGCCGCGCAGGCGCTCGTCAAGCAAGCGTCGCTTCGTCCGAACCCTCAACTTGAGATCGAACGAAAGGAACAGATAAAGGGCCCCGACAATGACACCATGGTCGCTGGAATGTTGCCACTGGAACTTGGCGGGCGCCGATCGGCGCGGGTTTTGGTCGCCCAACGTGAATTGGAGATGAAGGAACGTTTGCTGGCAGATCAGGAACGACTCCTGGCCGCGGAGGTACGCGCAAAGTTCGGTGAAGCGTTGGGCGAGTTGCTAAAGCTGGGATTTACGGAGGACCTGCTTTCGACCACTGACCACGGTTATCAACTCGTGGCCGCTCGTGTTACCGAAGGCCGTACTGCCCCACTGGAACAGAACATGGTGCTGGTTGAACTCAATCGAATTCGGTCGATGAGGGAAAGCGACGAGGGTAATGTTGAAGTATCAATGCTTGAGTTACGCAATCTCATTGGCAAGAGTCCGGAAGAGCCCTTGCGGTTGCGTGGAAACCTTGATCATCCTATCGGACCATCTCCTTCAGTGAGCGTCTCGACGGAGGTTGCGCTTCGCGACCGCCCCGATCTGAAGGCAGCTCGGGCGCTGGAAATGTTGGCCGAAGCACGAATTGTCCAGGCGCGCAGTGAGGGACGGATTGATGCTAGCCTGACGGGCAAGTATGAGTTGATGGATTTTGGTTTTCCTCAGCGAGCTTTCAATTCGATGGGCCAATTAGTTCCTATTCATGGCAAGTTTCATTCTGTTGCCGTCGGCGTCACTCTCAATCTCCCGGTCCGCAACCGAAATCAAGGCGCGATTCAGGCTGCCACTGCTGAGAAGGCAGCAGCAACGCAGCGCCTTGAATTTTTGGAACTAACGGTGCGGCGCGAAGTGGCCTCAGCTTTTGCGCGCTACCAGCGCGCAGCGCGAGCAGCGGAGATTTACCGCGTCGGTGTTCAGGGCCAGGCGAATGCTAATCTGGACGTCGTGCGCCAGACCTATGAGCTGGGCTCCAAGAGTCTGCTCGACTTCATTGCCGAACAGCGACGTTACATTGAAGTCCAGACCGGCTACATTGAAGCGCTAGTCAGTACTTACCAAGCCCGTGTGGAAATAGAACGCGCCACCGCTTCTCCAAACTTGATTAAGAGATGAGCGAAACGACTGAAGATAAGAACAAAGAGTCGAGACCCGCCTCAGATAGATCGAAGCTAGAAGAGGTGAGGGCCCCTTCGTCGAGGCGGCGAACAAGCCGAACAGCTATTCTGGCGATCGTTGCTGTCGTAGCCGCCACAGCGATCGCAATTTTGGCATGGGCTTACTGGCGCTCCGATTCCGGCGGCGCAGGACGGCCAGTGCCCACACCCCGCAGTGGCGCAGAACAGCCAGGTACGACCATTCCTACTACTGAACCCACTATTGCGCTTGAAGTCGAAACGGCAGCGCGCGCTGGTATCAAGACGGAACCGGTCGGTGAAGCCCTTTTAGCTGGAAGTGCAATGGCGGGCCAAGCAACAACTGGTGTCGTTCAGCCAAATGCCTATCGCGCGACGCCGGTAATTTCGCTTGTTGGAGGCATCGTTCGTCGTGTAAATGCCGAGTTGGGCCAGAATGTAAAACGTGGGCAAACTATGGCCGTGGTTTTCAGCGACGAACTTGCGATGGCCCAATCGCGGTACCTCAAAGCTGTTGCCGAACTTGATGAGCATCACAGTCATCACACCCGAATAGTGCGACTGGTGGAAATCGGCGCCGCGAGCCGGGAGGAACTGGAACAGACAACGACTAAGCTGCGCACAGCAGAATTGGATGTTGCTTCTCAGCGTGAGCGCCTTCTCCTCCTTGGTCTCGACACTCGACAAATTGCCCAACTCAAGGCCCCTTCTCAGGTTAGTTCGGAAGTGACTCTACCGGCGCCTGTCTCCGGTGTGGTAATCAGCCGAACAGCAAATCCAGGGGAAGTAATTGCAGCCGACAAAGAGGTACTTCGTATTGCCGACCTTTCCAGTGTCTGGGTCATAGGACAGGTCTATGAAAAGGATCTGGCCAGGGTAGTAGTAGGCAGCGGCGCAAGTATAACCAGCGATACGTATCCCGGCCGTGTTTTCCGCGGTAGCGTCTCCTACATCGATCCAACTTTGGATCCGGCTACCCGCACCGCTCAAGCGCGAATCGAAATGGCAAACCCCCGACAGGCTCTCAAGATTGGAATGTTCGTCAACGTCGTTTTCGCCGCACTCGGTGGCGCTGAAGCCACAATGCCTGTGATACCTAAGGACGCTGTGCAAAACATCAACAATCAGCAAGTGGTTTTCGTCCAGACGGAAGATCCTAAGATCTTCGCGATGCGACCGGTACGACTCGGACCCGAAGTCAACCGGCAGTATTCGGTAATTGAAGGGTTAACAGTGGGCGAGCGTATTGTGACGGAGGGTAGCTTTTTACTTCGGGCTGAGTGGTTGAAGCTGCATCCATCCGGGCCGTAGTAGAGAGCCTCGGGCTTAAGATTTTGGAACAAAGATGATTGGTATCAATTGTCGAAACCTCGCAGTTCCAAACGCGGCAGCCTGTTTTCATGTCCAGGAAGTGATAATAAAAGCCTTTGTAACCTATAGCGTCCGGTCCGGTTCCCTGAGGCCCGTTATGGAAGAAGCGTAAGCTGAGCAACGAACGCTTTACTGCCTCGGCACGCGTCATGTAGCCGCGCTCGACTGCAACAGGGTAGGCAGTGAGTGCAAACCCAACGACAGCAATCGAACATGGCGCTCCGTGGCGCGTGTTGTCCGGGACCAGCCCATTCTCGAGGTTTGTCTCATCCGCAAAATACTTGAAGGTATCGCGTTCGAGCTTTGCCAGCCCCTCATCGGTAATGGAAGGCTCTAATACCTTCATCGCGAATGTTTACTCATGTCAGACCTAACTTCCAACGTAATTGCCGCAACTGCATAAGGGGGAAGATCCAGCTTCAAAACAACCGCGCCGTCTTTATATCTGAACGACTGTCGCTCTTTCAGTAGACGCGATGCTTCTTGCAATCGCTCGATATCCTGCTGGGTTAGATACTCGGGTTGGCCCATGTCCAGCCAGAAAGCCTTGGGATTCGCGTGCTTCGAATCAATTCGCTGGATGTGAGCCTGCCTGGGTTCAGGGGCATTATCCAGCCGCACTTCAATGCGTTCAGTCTCAATCGAATGGCCGGGTGTGGTGTGATTCGTGAGCAAAACCGTTACGCTCGACTCGTTTCGTATCACAGAGCAATCAACTGTTTCATGTAGACCATCAACCAGAGACTGTTCAGTACCAATGTTATGAAGAAGCTCGAATGCTCGATACGTTGGTTTCGGAATCCCATGGAGGTTGAACAACCCAAAGCCTCCATGAAAAGGCAGCGACGGAAAATAGTTCTCTTCGAAGATGTCCGTGAGAGAGCAACCCGTGAAAGCGCACGTACTGAAAGCCTAAATCATTGCGACAGTGTTCTAGCTGTCGTTGCCAGTCAGCACGCAATGTCACAGGCGCATGATCGCTGCCAACCGTGTGTTCCCAGAAATGCGGAAGCGGCGT
>DATKDA010000006.1:0-11232 GCA_035512935.1 Pyrinomonadaceae bacterium
AACGAGACTCGCAATTGTGAAAAGTGACCCGACGCTACCGCGCTACGGTACTGACTGCGACCCACTGCATTCTACTTTTGACACAATCTCTTCCGTTGGTGGTCTTTTTGCATTGTTCAGCTGGTTGAATTCTTCCCAGACGATGCAGACGTCCAGGTTACGCCGGCCACCACAGCGGCCACCAGACAGAGCACGGTCCCCGCCTCCGGTTTTAAACACCCTGCCAATCAGAAGAACCTGATCGTATAACTGAAACGCACGCCACGCCCGATCTCCGGCGCAAGATCCTTGATGAACGAAAGGTGGTTCCGGTATAAGCGGTCGCCGAGATTGAAGGCATTCACCGAGAAGACGTGAAGATAATGCGGCCGAGCGATCGTATAGGAACTAATAAGGTTGAAGACTGTATATCCAGCGGTCCTTGTCTCCGTGGGAAAGACCCTCTCCTGGTCCTTAACGAACATGGCTTCTGGACGGAAAGAGAAACCCTTATAACGAGCTTCCAAACCTAAACGGCCTCGTGCCGGCGGTATACGTGGCAGTGGCGTATCTCCCTCTTTCAACTGCGCATTCACCACATCCAGCCCCAGGTTGACAGCGAAATATTGATTAAGGTCGAAGGAACCGCTCAGGTCTGCGCCCACAAAACGGCTGTCACTCTGTAAGAATTCGGCTACAGGCAGCCCGTCTTCGAAATCAATCTCGCCGTCCCCGTCCTCATCGACCGGCGCCAGGAACACAAAGTCTTTAATGTTGTACTGATAGACAGTAGCGTCGAAGCGCGCCCGTCGGGTCGAGTGACGAAACGAGAAGTCCACCCCGTCGCTGCGCTCGCGCCTGAGATTGGGATTACCGATCTCGAAGGTCAGATTCCCAATGTGAGGCCCGAAGTTGTAAAGCTCTTCGAGGGCCGGCGAGCGATGTGAGTGCGTGTAGTTGACCAGAAACGCGCCACCGTTATAAAGACCGATGCGGACACCGGCGGCGCCCGAGAAGCCCGTGAAGTTTCGGCTCGGCAGGGTAGGGTCGGCCGGACGATAGCGATTGGTCTCGAGGCGCCCCCCAAGTTGGAATCTCAACCGCTCAAAGCTCAGTTCTTCAAGACCAAAGACCGCGAACATAGTCTGGTCTACAGGACCAGTGATCAATTGCTCAGCACCAACGGTTTCGTACTCGCGAGTGAAACCCTCGAATCCAAAGCGCCCGTTGAGTCGCTTGTAAGCGCGCTGGTCGAATTGGGTGCGATAGGAGAAGATCCGATTATCAAAAACGGTGCCGACCTCCATGCCTTCCAGTTCCCGGTGCCGGTAACTCGTGAAGTCGAGAGTGACACGTATCCCGGAAATAAATGAGTCAACATTGCGGAAGCCGCCACTCACACGAAAGTTGCGTCGCCGCATGTCGAGGTCGATCTGCTCCTCCTCCCCGTCTTCATCATGATCGTCGCCATTTTGCTGCTGAAGGTTTAGAGGACCTCCACTAAACGCACTGGCTCTTAAATCATCATCGTCGTGATCGTCGTCATCATCATGGTGATGTTCAAATCGTCCGGCGAAAGGAATCCCATAGCGACGCTTATCATAGCTATAGCTTGCACTGAAAAAGCCCTTCTCGCCAAAGTAGCCAAAGCCTCCCTCGCCACTCCCGACGCGCGATTTCGAGTTTGGTATGCGGCCCAATGGAGTATTGTAGTCACCAGTCCTTTGCCCGGTGCCGTTGCCCCAGAACAGGAAGTTCTTGTAACCGTAATCGATGCCGCCGCTGACTCCGGCGTAACCGTTTGTTGTTCCTCCGAGCCCCGAAAAGTATCCGCGCAGGCCCGCGTGGCTTGATTGCTCATCACGACTGATCGCATTGACAACGCCGCCGATAGCATTGCTGCCGTAAAGCAGCGTCGCCGGCCCCTTAACCACTTCGAGGCGTTCCAGTGACAGCACGTCAATCGGTTCGCCATGATCGCCCGACTGTGAACCAATCGAGCCCACGCGCATCCCGTCTTTCAACACAAGGACACGATCGCCATCGAAGCCACGAATTACAGGTCGGGCCGAACCTGGACCAAAGCTGCGTTTTGCTACTCCGGGCTCCTTTTCCAAAACCTCGCCCAGAGCCGGATGGCTCTCCTCTGTAAGCGAGATCGAATCGACAGAGTTGACAGAGCTGAAAGCCTCGAAAGTTGCTTCCTCAATCCCTGATGCCGTTACCGTAACCTGCTCACGTGGTCCCGTAAGACGCAGGCGGAAGTTGACCGTAGCGGTTTGCCCCGCCCCTACCGTAACAGTGCGGGCAACGTCCGGAATCCCCTCGCGATGAGTAGTGATGGTGTAAACACCCGGCGGTATATTGACGAACTCGAATGACCCGTCCTCAGCGGTCTCGGTCGTACGCCGCAGTTGGACCAGTTGGATCAGAACGTGCGGTAATGGGTTGTCATTAATCTCATAGGTCACCACGCCTCGAATACTGCCCCCCTCCTGAGCAAAGGCCGGCGCCGGCAACCCAAAGACAAAAAGCGAGGCGACGATTGCAGACAAACATTTGGTTAAACTCATAAAAAATAAACGCCTGATTAGATTGCACAGATTTCGACCCGAGGGGCTTCAAACCGGCAATATTAGGGTCTTGTTTGCGATTAGGAGAGCGCTTTTTTACGGACGGCTCGATTTCCACAATGAGTGGTGGATTCTGGCGGCCGAACGGTTTTCGCCGGGAGTCTCAAGAGTTCGAAATACCTCAGAGTCGCAGGAGTTGGTCGCGAAGCACGCGGGACTGCGAGCGACTAACTGTTAACTGCTGGTTGTTCGAGAGGGTTACGAGGTAGGTGCCTCCGGGCATCGGGCTGACGCGGCTGATCATCTCGATGTTGGCAAGCGTGCCACGTGACAATCTGACAAATTGATTAGGGTCGAGCCGCGCTTCAAGCTCTTTGAGTCGATAGTTGATGGCGTAGCTCTCGCCGCGCGTCGTGGTCAGGTGTAGCAACTCCCCTTCAGCCACCACCGAAGCTATCTCGCGCACAGGCAAGATCAAGATCTCATCGCGCTGTCGAACGGGAATGCGCTCGAGATATCCCGCGCGAGTGGCAGCTTCATAGTCAGCAGCAGCGGAGCGCAGGTTGCCCTCGGCGGCGCTTCCCATTTCTGCTCGTTCGAGCCGCTCCTGCGCCCGGTTGAGCGTTTCGCGCAAGCGCGCACCGTCTACTGGCTTGAGCAGGTAGTCGACGGCATTCAACTCGAAGGCGCGGACTGCATACTCGTCATAGGCAGTG
This sequence comes from Pyrinomonadaceae bacterium, assembly GCA_035512935.1. Taxonomy (GTDB): domain Bacteria; phylum Acidobacteriota; class Blastocatellia; order Pyrinomonadales; family Pyrinomonadaceae; genus PSRF01. The sequence continues at coordinate 3,269 of DATKDA010000006.1, forward strand.
ACGAAAGCAATGAGCGGCATTGAATTCTTCTTGAGCAGTCGCACAACTCCCAGCCCGTCGACTTCGGGCATCTGGAGGTCGAGCAACGCCAGGTCCGGACTTTCGCTCTCGATGAGCTCAACAGCTTCGGCGCCGTTCTCGGCCTCGCCAACAATCTCAACATCGTCAAAAGCACGCAGGCTTGCAGCCAGGAAGGAGCGGGCCGGACGCTCATCATCAGCTATCACCACCCTGAGCCGCTCGCTCACGCGCCTTTCCTTTCGCCCGCTGTCAGCCGGGACATGCTTCGATCCACTTTCCCGGTTGCCTGGACCGGCATCCTCAATTCGACGCTGGTACCGCTGCCCGGGACGCTCGCGATTTGAAGCTGCGCTGCTTGTCCGGAATGGCATCGCAGCCGCTCTTCTATGTTACTGAGACCGACGCCCTGGCGGCGTCCGCGGGCCAACTCGAGCTCACTGGCGCCAACGCCGGTATCAGCGATAGAGATAATTAGTGCCGGTCCGGCGATTCCATCCGTGCCTATGGAATCGAGGCGCGCGGAGATCGAGACCTCCCCACCAGACCGCGAGGGCGCGATTCCATGTTTGATTGCGTTCTCAACCAACGGCTGAATAAGTAACGAGGGTAGGCGAATGTTCAGCAACTCAGCGGGAACTGAGACTTTTACTCGGAGTCGTTCCTCGAACCGCTCTCGTTCGATATCAAGGTAAGATTCGATAAGCTTTAACTCTTCACCCAGCGTAACCAACTCACCCGTTGAACGCAGCACCCGGCGCAGCAGGTCAGTGAGTTTCATCAAGGTATCAAGCGCACGATCGGGAGAGGTCCTGATCAGATACCCAATCGTGGTCAGCGCATTGAAGAGAAAGTGTGGGTTGATCTGCGCGCGTAAGGCGCGCAACTGTGCTTCGGTAGCCAGCTTACTAAACTCCTGCTCTCTTAAGCCCTGTTCGCATCGTTCATGAGTAATCCTCAGGGCGTCGATCCGTCGTGCCGCCATCACCGCTACTGATTCGAGCATCTCGATATCGTCCGACAAGAGCCGTCGCCCTCCACTGAGTGGACCAATGCTTAGCGCAAAGTACGGCGGTTCCGCGGTGACCACGAGAACAACGGCGCTTGCGGTAGGAGAACGTTCAAGAAGCGTCACGACATGGTCGACGTGCGTTACGTCCGAAGGAAGGGGCAGCGACTCAGAAAGGCCGCCGGACACAAACGCCGTCTTAGCGTCGTAACTCTTCGACCTCAAATCGTCAGGAATCACGGATTCGATCTCCTGGCTTTCGAGGTCTTCAGCCTTTAACCAATGGACCTCGCGCGCGGACAAAGCAGGCGCAAGCTCCCGGCAAACCTGTTCGAGCACAGTCTCAGATGATTCGCAGGTTCCGATCGCGCGCGCAAGCTGCGCCCGCATAGCTCCATAATCGGCCCGGCCAAGGACGATGGTTTCAACAAACCACACCACGGCGCGGCGGAGTTGGGGATAAAGGAGCGCAGTTGCCATCCACAGGGCCAGCAATACTCCTACAGCCCTCGGATCCGTTTGATTCGCCGGTCCACTCATGGCAAGGAGTGGTGAAACTGCGAAGAGGTAAAGGCCTGAAGTCAGCGCGGCAAGCAGTAGCAGCGTCAGCGCGCGCTTGAGAAATAGATCGGCGAAAGCAAATCGGTAGTCCTGATAAAGAATAGCCAGGGCGAGCGGCAGAGACGCGTGGTGACCAAGCAATTCAACTACCCAGCGTTCGTCGCCGCCGGCCGGGTGCCTGCTCAAGTGAAGAGCCGAAACAGCGAAGACTGCGAGCGCGCTCCCCCAAACGGCCCGCTTCCATCCGGGCTGTCCCCTAGTCGAAAAGATCAGCGCGACAATCAGAATCAGGTATCCAAAGGTGAGTGCTCTTAAGGCAGCATTCGACGGGCCTGAGCGCGAGATCAGACTCGCGTAAAAGTGCATCGCTCCGGCAAACACACTTAAGCCATACGCAGCGATCATGATTACGCGCGCGCCTTTGGCTCCCGCTTGAGAATTCTCACGATGAAGAGCCGAATGAACAACGACCGCTGGCAGAAATCCCAGCGCGGTAAAAGAGAGGGCCACGATAACAGGAAGCGGTCTGCTAACACCAAAGTCCTGCACACCGTAGGTTGCGAGCGCTCCCAGGTTCCAGACAAGACCGAGAATAGCCGTGGCAAAGAGTAACCAGTTTTCGGGCAACTCCGCGAAGGTGTGCCCTCCAATCGACCTCGCATCGCGCCGCACCAGCGGAGGATGGCGCAGGACCATTACCAGCAACATCGCATAGAGCACGGCCCCTACGGTAAAGCCGAGCAAATTAATCAGGGCGGCGGTGTTGATTGAACTCATACTTGTGCTGTAGATTCGTGCTCTAAACCTGAGCTAATGGTCTTCAGGTGAGTTACTCTAACCACTAATCGCCTCACGTTGCAATCGCGAAGGCTCGCGATATTGTCTGACTCCGGAGATGCTCGACGATGAGTCCCTCGCCCAGTGATGTAACTCAAGAACTAAGGAGCAATTGGCTCACGCACGGCCTTAATTTGGGGAGGGAAAACTGGGAGGGGAGGCTATTTTTGTTCCAGCCTCAACATCACTTCATCAAACAACTTGCCATTTGTGGAAAAGGCCTCGCCACCATGAATGGTGGGTTTACCGTTCCAGTCGGTGAATGTCCCGCCAGCCTCTTCCACAATCGGCAGCAGCGGGGCACAATCCCAGACGTTCATCACCGGATCCAGCATCACCTCAGCCCGTCCGGTGGCCACCAGCACATGACCGTAACAGTCCCCCCACGTACGCGTCGCGTGGGCCTTACGCTTTAACTCACTTACACCAGCGGCGCACCTGTGCGCGTCACAGGCCTCGAAGTTGGTCGCCAAAACGAGCGCCTCTTCCATCTGGTCGATAGCCGATGTTCGAGTGTGCTCGCCGTTCCAGAAACACCCGTGCCCCTTGACCGCGGAGATCAATTCACCCAGCGCCGGAAGATTAACTACTCCCAACGTTGGCTCATTATCAACTTCCAATCCGATGAGCACTCCATAAAGCGGCACGCGGTGAACGAATGAGTAAGTTCCGTCCACTGGATCGAGAATCCAACGACGGCCTGACCGGCCGGGCTTTTCCTTTTCTTCCTCACCCAGGATGCCGTCGTCCGGAAATTCTCGTTCGATGCGATCGCGAAGATATCTCTCGGCTTCGCGATCAGCGACAGTCACATACGACCGGTCCGCCTTTCGTTCGGGAGTAAAGTAGCCTCTGAAATATTGCTGCGTGATCACCCCGGCTTCGCGACCCAACTGCTCCGCGAAAGCCAACAACTCCAGGGATTCGACGTCGTTACTCATTTCTGTGTGCCCGCTCCTCTGCGCCGCAATAGCTCCTGGCGTACCTGGGTCAAGGACAAACCACGTTCCACAAAAAGGACAACAAGATGATACAGAAGGTCCGCGGCCTCACTACTCAGGGCTTGCAAATCGTCGTTCTTGGCGGCAATGATCGTTTCGGCGGCCTCCTCTCCCACTTTCTTTAGCATCTTATCCAGCCCCTGCTCGAAAAGGTATGCCGTGTAAGAACCCTCGGGTTTCTCCTCTTTCCGTTTGCTAATAACGCTGTAGAGTTCATCGAGGGTATGGTCCAAAGTACTCTGGTCACTCTCGCCCACAACTGAGAAGCAGGAGACAGCGCCAGTGTGACAGGCAGGACCACGAGGCTCGACCTGGACCAGCAGTGCGTCCCCGTCACAGTCCGGAAGCATGTTCACTACCTGCTGCGTATTTCCCGAAGTCTCGCCTTTATGCCAGAGGCACAAACGAGACCGCGACCAAAACCACGTCTCGCCGGTTTCGATTGTGCGTTGCAAACTCTCAGCATTCATGTAGGCAATCATCAGTACCCTTCCGGTAGTCGAGTCCTGCACGATCGCCGGAATGAGCCCCCTCTCATTGAACTTCAGTGATTCAGTGTCTAAATTCATCGCACGACCACTCCCCTCGCGCGCAGGAAATTCTTGACCTCCGAGATCTTGTACTCTCCATAATGGAACAAAGATGCTGCAAGCACGGCGCTTGCTCCTCCGGTTGTTAAAGCATCATGAAAATCTTCCAGGCTGCCTGCGCCGCCCGAAGCTATCAGAGGAAGTCCGGTCGCGTCACCGATTGTCCGTGTTAGTTCGATATCATAACCACTACGCGTGCCATCGCGGTCCATGCTTGTCAGCAGAATCTCACCGGCGCCGAACCGCTTGACCTCGCGAGCCCAATCAATCGCCTCCCAATCAACCTTTTTACGACCGCCATGGGTAAAGACATCCCAACCCGATCCCGGATCTGAGGCATCTCTTCGGCGCGCATCGATGGCTACAACAATACATTGACTACCAAAAGTTTCAGCTCCCTCACGAATCAGTTCGGGACGTTCGACGGCAGCGGTATTCAGAGATACTTTGTCGGCGCCGGCCCGCAACACCGCGCGAATATCCTCGATTGAGTTGAGACCCCCACCGACCGTCAGCGGAATAAAGACTTCATCGGCAACGCGTCGCACCAGATCGATGATGATGGCACGCTTGTCCGAAGAGGCTGTGATGTCAAGGAAAGTCAGTTCATCCGCGCCTTCCGCATCATAGGACCGGGCTTGCTCAACCGGATCGCCGGCATCGACAAGCGAGACGAAGTTGACGCCTTTCACCACTCGGCCGCGGTCAACATCGAGACAGGGAATGATTCGCTTCGCTAACATCGTTCAGCAAGTCGGGAGAAGTTTGAAAGCAGTCGCAAACCTGCTGTCTGGCTCTTCTCCGGATGGAACTGGGCTCCGCAAACATGATTTTGGGCCACCACAGAAGCATACGTCGTCCCATACTCAGTGACGCCAATGACGTTCTCACTATCCTTCGGCTCACAGTAGTAGGAATGAACAAAGTAAAAGAAGGTGTTGTCTTCGATCCCTTCGAAAAGCGGATGGACCCGTCGCTGCTGCACCTGATTCCAGCCAACCTGAGGGAGAATGAGATCTTCGCTAAAGCGACGGACGCGGCCACCCAGCAGAGCGAGGCCCTCGCTTTTGCCAAACTCTTCAGACTCTTCAAACAACATCTGCATTCCGACACACAACCCCAGCATTGGCGTGCCGAGTCTCGCCCGTTCACGAACAAGCTTGTCGAATCCCCGCGCCGCGAGCGCTTTCATGCAGGCGGCAAACGCGCCCACTCCCGGAAGCACCAGCGCGTCCGCCTCCCAAAGGAGTGTCTCATCGCTGCTGACAAAAGCCTGAACGCCAACGTGAGTAAATGCCTTCTCGACCGAGCGAAGGTTTCCCATTCCATAGTCGATAACTGCTATGTGGGCCATCTATAGCATCCCCTTAGTACTGGGCACTCCCTTTACTCTTGTATCCAGAGCAACTGCCTCGCGCAGGGCACGCGCTGTCCCTTTAAACGAAGCTTCCAGGATGTGGTGAGTATTCCTGCCGCGTAACAGGTCGATATGCAGATTGCAACGCAGTGCCTCGGCAAATGAACGCCAGAAATGCTCCGCAAGTTCAACCGAAAAATTGCCTATCTTCTGGCGTTTGGTCGGCACGTCGTAGCTGAGATAGAAACGTCCTGAGAGATCCAGCGCCACACGACACAACGCTTCATCCATCGGAATCAGCGCTGCTCCATACCGGACGATACCGGCTTTATCACCAAGGGCCTTAAGGATCCCCTGGCCCAGACTGATCGCGATGTCCTCAACCGAGTGATGGTCGTCGATTTCAAGATCGCCTTTGCACCTGACGCTTAGATCAAAGCCGCCATGACGCGCGAACAGGTCCAGCATGTGGTCCAGGAAGGGCAGACCCGTATCGATCTCAGCCTGCCCTTGACCATCCAGAGCAATGCTGACGTTAATGTCGGTTTCTTTCGTTTTACGGTGGATCTCTCCACGTCGAAATTTCAGAGTCTGCTTACTCATGATTCATCACTCGCAAATTGCTCGCAAGGCTGCGAGCAGAAGGTCGTTCTCCGTGGGAGTGCCGATGCTGATACGAAAGAAACTACGCAACATCGGATAGCTGCTGACATCGCGAACGAGAATGTCGCGTTGAATTAACTCGTTGAAAACTTGCAGCGGATCAATCTCAGAGTGGACCAACATGAAGTTCGCCAAAGACTTCACCGGCTTGAGACCGCGAATCGCTGCGATCTCGGTGTAGACGCGATCGCGTTCATCGATTATCTGTCTTACCAAAGGGGCAAGATCGGATTCGTAGCGCTCAATGGCTACGGAGGCGGCAGCCTGTGACATGACGTTGAGGTTATAAGGCAGGAGCGCTTTTCGGACCTCATCAACGACCCGAGGCGCCGCAAGCAGATAACCAACGCGGAGTCCTGCCAGCGCCATGGCTTTCGAAAAAGTGCGCAGGACCACCAGATTCTCATGCCGGCCCAGCAATGAAACGGCTGACTGCCCCGAGAACTCGAAGTAGGCTTCATCGACCACCACAAGTCCGCGGCTGGCCTCCAGAGTTGACTCAATATCTCCCTTCGGCAAGACACAGCCGGTGGGATTGTTTGGTGAGCAGAAGATGGCTACGTCAGGATCCGTCGTTTCTATCTGTAAGCCCAATGCAGGGATGTCATAAGCAAGTTCGTCGGTGAGCGGAACGCTGATCACTTCGCCGTCGAGCACCGTGGTGATTTGCCTGTACAAGGAGAAGGTCGGCTCGCTAATCAGTACGCGCTTGCCCCTGCCGACTGTAACCATCAACAAGGCCTGGATGAGTTCGTTTGAGCCGTTTCCTGCGAGTACCCCTTCTGCTGTCCAGCCACTGAAGGCAGCCAGCTCTTGATGGAGACTCTCAGGCACAAAATCAGGATACCGGGACCAGGGCAACTCGTTTAATCTCCGGAGCGTTTCCCCCTTGATTTGCGCGGGGGCATCCCAGGGGTTTTCATTCTGGTTCAACTTTACGCGAGTTCTCGGGGCGTTCAGCGAATAACGTCGCAGCTCACGTACCTGGTCCTTAATGATGTTTAGCGGGTCTGCCATTGTCTTTATCTCTCAGCCTCGAGGCGAAGTTTTGCGGAACGTGCGTGGGCATCCAGACCTTCCGCCCGCGCCAGTGCATCAATAAGCGGCGCCGTAGTCCGTAGTTCACTTGCAGAGAATTTCAGCAAGCTTGTACGCTTCAGGAAATCGTGCACGCCAAGTGCAGAAGAAAATCGCGCCGTGCCGGCCGTCGGTAAAACATGGTTTGGGCCCGCGATGTAGTCACCAACGACTTCGGGCGAGTGCTGCCCAAGAAAGATTGCTCCCGCATGGCGAATGCGTGACGCAATCTCCTCACTATCGCGGCAGATGATCTCGAGATGCTCCGGCGCCAGGTCGTTGACTAAACCGCAGGCTTCAACAAGGTCCGAGACAACGATGATGGCTCCATAAGCCGCCAACGACTTCTCGATGATCTCTCTCCGCGACAACGACGTTATTTGTTCGCTCACCGCGTCAGCCACAGCCTTTGCCAGAATCCCGCTGGTCGTCAAAAGCATCGCCGAGGCATCCTCACCATGCTCAGCCTGGGCCAGAAGATCTCCAGCCACGAACGAGGCGGGCGCCGTGTCATCTGCCAGAATGATCACTTCAGTTGGCCCGGCTATTGAATCGATTCCGCAGACTCCGAACACTAGCTTCTTTGCAGCCGCGACATAACGGTTGCCGGGGCCGGTGATCTTATCCACGCGCGGCACGGTTTCGGTTCCGTAGGCGAAGGCAGCAATCGCCTGCGCGCCCCCAACCCCGTAGATCTCTGTTACCCCTAACTCGATCAAGGCGGCTGCGATCGCCGGGTTCTCTCGAATGGAGCGCGGTGGCGAGGCAACTACGATCCGATCGACACCCGCAACCTGGGCCGGCACTACGTTCATGACAACGGATGACGGATAACTTGCGGTTCCGCCCGG
>DATKDA010000007.1:0-3391 GCA_035512935.1 Pyrinomonadaceae bacterium
CGATGGTGTCTTTTTCCATAAGCAGCATCCTTCCTGGTGGGCCAAGCGGCCCACCATCTAAATTTGCAGAAGGATGCCACAATGAAGTACGTATGTCAATAGATATAATAACCTACGTACTCTAAATGTCCAAACTCCAGCCACCCCGGAGGGGTGGAATGTCTCTATCGCGCCGACGAGAGTTCTCGTTTAATGAGCCATTATGTTTTTGAATTTACTGCGGGTGGCAGAACCAGATAAACATGCCACGCCTATCGGGGTGGAGGAGCCTGTTGTCGGCATGGGCTATAAACAGGTCACCCCTCCGGGGTGGGAAAGATGTTTCACTTTTTGACACAGTCTCTACCGTGGGTGGTCTTTAGGGTGGTCCATGAGTCAGCTTCTGTAGGGCAAGGTCGAACATCCACCAACTGGCGTGGGTGGTATCTGGGGTGGACCATGGTGTCCTTGCTTGTAGGCTGGATCTGAACCATCCACCCACTGCCGTGGGTGGTATTTGCCGTGGTCCATGGTGTCTTGTTTGTAAGCTGGATCTGAACTCCATCCACGCCGGGGGATCTTGGCTTCACCCGCGGCGCGTTTTCCGTGTAGAGTTTGCTCAAGATTTCGCGCGGAGAAGAAAGGCGATATCATGGACCAAGCGAATAACTTTTCCGTTCCCACGTTCGTCGACATCCTGCAAGCGAAACAGATCATCGCGCCTCATCTTCCGCGAACTCCTCTCAGAAACTATCCAGTACTCGACAAGGCCGTCGGGGCAAAACTCTTCTTGAAGCACGAGAACCATCAATTGACCGGCGCGTTTAAGGTGCGGGGCGGCATCAACTTGATCTCGCAACTCTCTCAAGAGGAACGGGAACGCGGCGTGATCTCCGCTTCCACCGGAAATCATGGCCAATCGGTCGCGTTCGCAGCACGACTATTCGGCATCCCGGCGCGGATCGTTGTTCCCGAAGGAGCAAACCCTGCAAAAGTGGCGGCGATGCGCGACCTTGGCGCTGAAGTGCTCTTCTACGGCAGAGATTTCGACGAAGCGCGCGAGCACTGCGAAGCTCTGGGGCGGAACGAAAAGCTGAGGTACATCCATTCCGCCAACGAGCCGCTGCTGATTGCCGGAGTTGCGACGGTTGCGCTTGAAATACTCGAAGACTGCCCAACCGTAAACACGATCATTGTGCCCGTAGGCGGCGGCAGCGGCGCGGCCGGGGCCTGCCTGGCAGCCAGGACGGTAAACTCCGATATCAAAGTGATCGGCGTACAGGCTGAACGCGCACCTGCCGCCTATCGATCGTGGCGCGCTCATCAACTGCTTGAAGACCGCATGGAAACCGCTGCCGAAGGACTTGCTACTCGCGTCGCATTCGAGCTGCCGCAACGAATTCTCTGGGAACATCTTGCAGATTTCGTCCTCGTGAGCGAAGAGGAGATCGCTCAGTCAATAACAGTTCTCGTTGAAAAGGCGCACACATTGGTCGAAGCCGCCGGGGCCGCATCGCTAGCGGCCGCTCTTCAACAACGTGAACGACTCAAAGGACAGGTAGTAGCTCTTGTTTTATCGGGAGGTAATATTACCGTCGAACAGTTACGGAACGCGCTTGCTTCGAGTTCGATTTAAGGCGTGACAACTGGGCCCAGAGTTGCCGAGCCTGAATCGAAAGGATTTAGCGCGAGGCACCGCCCATTGCCCCACTTCCTGGTAGCCGTAATACAGCTTGAACCGGCGCCGCATCAGCAATCAACAATCAACAATCGACAATCGACAATCGGCAATCGAAAATTCCGTGCGGCTTGGGCCTCCAGTTTTCTCCAGGTTTTGACGCGTGTCACAGTGCCGGGAGGCGCAAAACGCAAACGTTCAGCCTTTATAGCGAGGCCGGCGTAGCTTAGCGTCGTCCGGGTCTCAAGCTTTAATCGTACGAGAGTCTCTGGAAGGCACTTGCCGCGATTAATTCCAAGTTTTCCCATATGCCGGATGAAATCGAGATCCGGAAATAGTAGTTCGGCTGCAAATATCTCGGCTCCGATTTCCAGTGGCCTGCTCATGTTCGACTGATCGCAGTAGGAGAGCCCCAGATCTCTATCCTTGAGGAAATGTTTGAGCTCGTGGGCCATAGTAAAGGCCAGTGGATCCTGGGGCAGACCCTTTGCCAACATCACCGTCGCACCGAGATCGTCGCAAAGAAATGCCCCGCGCAGATTTCTGAACCGGTACGGCCAGATATCTATCTCGATGCCGTGCTTGTAGTAGATGCGCCTGAGGTCACCAGGTAAGACTCGCGGCGCCTTGAGTCCGTTTTCAGCCCTGACCTGACAAGCAAGAAGTTTCAAATCGCGGTAATAGGTTGTGAGGTTCATTAAGTTCTCCTTTTTCGACCTGCTTTAGGCCTACTCTTTCCTTTATACATGCTGCGCGCACGCCGGAACTCTGCATATTTCGTCAGCTCTTCGAGATCCGCCTGATGTAATTGTCGAGCAGTGCGCAACAGCGTCAATAGCCGGTCATCCTGAATCTCTTCTTCACTCGGGAAGAAGCGCATTATTGTGACACCGAAGAAGCGAGCAATCTTTTCGAGATCCTGGAGGCTCGGGCAATAGACTCCCGTCTCCCAGCGTGAGATCGTATTTGGAGCCACGTCTAAATGCTTTGCCAAACCTTCCTGAGAAAGCCCTTCGCCGCTGTTGTAGCTTAGTCTTAACTCCTTGATCTGTTGAGCAACGTATTCTTGTAGAGTCATGAGTTGAGAACCTTCGCAACATCCGACGCTGACTGGTTAAAGTTCACTGTTGACAACCGTACCCCTCTCCCGCTACTATACGCGAACCGGACGAGATTTCAACACTATGGTAGTCTAAGGAGCCGGGCTAAAAAGCCTTGGCTTGGAATCAACAGCGCATCCTGGACCCTTGGGGCAACGAGCAACCGTGGCGAGGTTGAGTAGATTGCGTCGGCGCTCTCCGCACATCAGTGAGAGCTTCCTGATTGAGTCGCTGGTCAAGGCTGATGAGTGGAGCGGGGAAATGTACCAGAAAGTCTCGTAACCGTCACGTAGTTTCTCAGATCGTTTTTTAAGATGCCTAACCTCACTTATGACCGACAGGAAACCCTCACCATGGGCAAATACAGTTATCGTAAGCGAGCATTTTTAGCGCCGATTTCTACGGGTTTCACCTCATACATTTTCGCCGAAGTCGAGCGCAGCAATAAAGGCCAGAAGCGGGGAGGCACTTACATGATTACCCTGGCCGATTGCCGGCGCTGCATCGAGCTCGAGTTCTTTCTCGGAACGGCACTAGCCCGCAGGCAAAGTCTCGCCAAAATCGACCTACTGCTAGAGATTTTGACTGGATTTCAGGAAGCGTTGAGGATTGAGGCGCAGTTCATGGAGGATTA
>DATKDA010000008.1:0-13702 GCA_035512935.1 Pyrinomonadaceae bacterium
GCTTCGTTTTCGCTCAACCCGAGATCCTGAAGCGTACGCCCGATACTCCGCCCATTTGCAAGGCCCGAAAGAATCGCGTCGCGCGTGATATTCGGGTGCCGCCGGCCAAGGTTCTGCTCGAGCCGAGTTGCCGCCACGAAAGGTCCAAACTTCAGATTCGGATTGGTCTCCAGCGCAGCTTCATATCCTGCCCTGAGATCGTTGGCAGTCAGACGAAGGGTGCTCGGGATGCCGGGGTGGTCGCGCAGTTCCCGGTCCGCCTTCTCGAGGTTTGCTTCGCGAGCGCGCTCGAGTCCTTCGTCGGAGCGGCCGCGCGAGTTCTCAGAGGCGGTCGCTAATCCCCGGTCAGAACGTCCGCCAGACCGTTCTGAAGCTCTCCCGAGCCCTCGATCGACACCAGTACCTGCGGGAGGACCACCTCGTACACCTGCGGGGGGACCACCACCTCCCGGGGGAGGGCCACCACGTCCACCCGCGCCGCCACTGCGGCCTTGCCCAAGAGCTGTGCCGACCATCGCAAGAACAAGCAATACTACCAATGTGAAATGTCGGGTCTTCAATAGTTGTCTAGCCATTGTCTTACCTCCGTTAAAATAAATTGTAAAGGGGGGGAACTGAAACGGGGCATGAACTGCCAGCTAGTATACGCCATTTTGGACCAAAATGCGCTACGAGGCAGCCAGTGACTCTGATTTCGTGAGAAAGCCTTTTGGATGAGTGAGTTAGCTCTATCTGATTCCCAACAACTCGACCTCGAACACCAGAGTAGAATTAGCCGGGATGTTTGGGGATTCCCGGTTACCGTATCCGAGATTTGGAGGAATGATCAGCTTTCGTTTGCCACCAACCTTCATTGTCATCAGGCCCTCATCCCAACCGGCAATCACACTGCCAGTGCCGATCTTGAACTCGAAGGGCCGGCCAGCCTTGTATGAACTGTCAAATTCGGTTCCATCCTCCAGGATCCCCACATAGTTGACTGACACAATTTGTCCAGGAAGCGGACTTGTACCCGTTCCCTCCACAAGGTCCCGGTACTTGAGTCCGGAAGCTGTGGTGACGAGATCTTCATCAGCAGAACCGCTTCCTCTATGGGCGATGACATAGGCTATGGCGGCTAGAGTAAGGAAAGCGACCAGAGCGATGGCCACCAGGCGCACATTTCGACTCTTACCCCCCGGAGAGGTCGATGTTGGATAAAGACCTTTTGGCCTCTTTTTTGCCTTTGCGATTTTTCGATGACGGCTCTGAGGCAATCAGCTCTTCTCCTTTGTTTGCTTGTATCAGCGAGGACGCTATCGAACGTTAAAGATCCCTTTTGGCGCTTTGTATTCCTTGTCCCAATCAACGTAAGGCACATCGGTGGCCCCAATCACATACTCAACAACGCGCCACTTCCCGTTAACATTACGCAACAACGCAACGATGCCGTCGTCGAAGGCGCCCGCATCGACGACCTCCTGATAGATGGTCCCACGATAGTTAACGGCTGACCCATTCGGCCGTTGGGGTACCCCCGTCAGGAAAGCCCAATTGCCCTGCACTTTGAAGTGATCGATCTTGAATACAATCGACTGCTTCAACTGTTTTTCAACCGGGACGCGAAGCGCGTCAAGGATTGCCTTCCGTTCCTGGGAACCTCGCTCAGGAGTATAAGATCCCTGGCGCGCACCCACTGAACCAACCGTTGACCCGCCGGACTGCGTTCCGTTGACTGTAGCAACAGAGAAGGATAACAGCAGGAGAGCGACTGCCGTCCTGATCATGTTTCTTACCTCCTGATCGTGGGATGCGCAGCCTATCATTGACCCACCGCGATATACAAGTAGAGCTCCACTGAAATTTTATCTGCCGGCCGGTTTACACATGATGACGTTGAACGCTATCTTCTTGGCAGGACTCAACATCCACCACTAACGATGCCTCTTGTCGCAATCATTCCTGAACCCGGCGCTGCGGTCGAACTTCGCGAAGTGCCCCCGCCGGAATTGGAGCCTGACTCAGCCCTCTTGACGGTCGAACTCTCCGAGGTCTGCGGTACAGATATTTTTCTACAGCAGGGGCGACTTGCCGGAGTGCCATATCCCCTCATCCCCGGCCATGTATCCGTAGGCAGGCTGGAGAAGATCCGCGGCAACATTCGTGATATTGACGGGACTCCTTTTCGCGAAGGCGATCGCGTCACATTTCTCGATGTACACCGGACTTGCAATGCATGCTGGTACTGTCTGGTTGCAAAAGCAACTACTCGCTGTCCGAGTCGCCGTGTGTACGGCATCACCTATGGCTTGGCGGATGGACTATGTGGTGGCTGGGCTGAAAAGGTCTACCTCAAACCAGGGACCCGTTGCATTCGAGTTGATGCCGAACCCGAAACTTTTATGGCTGGTGGTTGTGCGTTGCCCACGGCTCTGCACGCGATCGAGCGCGGTGACCTTGCGTTCGGCGATACCGTGCTAATTCTAGGGTCGGGACCGGTTGGGATTAACGCAGTCATCCTTTCGCTAATGCGAGGCGCGTTGCAGGTGTTGTGCATCGGAGCTCCCGAGGGCCGTTTGCAGAGCGCGTTGCAAGCCGGCGCCGCGGCAGTACTCAATATCGAGTCAAACGACGAGGCTGAAAGACTGAATTGGGTGCTCGCGCAGACCGGTGGCCGCGGCGCTGACGTAACGATCGAGGCCACCGGCGCCCCGGTTGCCGTGGTCCAGGCGATGCGTTTCACTCGCGATGCCGGGCGAGTAGTTATCGTGGGCCAGTACACCGACCATGGACCGATGCCGGATGAGGCCGCCTTCAACCCTCATCTCGACCTTAATAAGAAACACCTGGACGTGCGCGGATGTTGGGGATCGGATTTTTCACATTTTTATCGGGGGACGCAGATGATTTCTGACCCCTTGCGGTCCAGGCCATGGGCTAGACTGGAACTGTCCACGTATAAGCTTAGCGAGGCCAATGACGCACTGGCCGCCGTTTCTTCAGCCAGAGTGATGAAGGCTTTAATCGATCCCGGAACTAGAGCTACCACAACGTCGAAATCTTGCTGACGGTTGATGCAGCGAGGAAAAGCGGTGGCATCCGTCGCTTATCTTTGCCGCTCTCGGGAACTATCAGTTTTCCGTTTCCCGAAGCCGCTAACGGGAAGTAGAAGATGCCGTCTTCTCCGTGGTCGCTATCCTCCAAGCCGCAGGCATGAATCAATTCATGGACGGCAATCACCCTCATCATATCCGGCGTGGCGTCACGGTAGATCGCTCTCCCCTTGATAAACATAGGACCGGACCTCGGAGAGGCTGGTAGAAAGACTGCCGCTTTCTCGATTGGGCCATTAGCGGTATGAAAGAGCATGGTGTACCCGTGCAGGCCCGTCGCATTGAAAGCACGCGACCGGGAAGCACCGCCGTACTCGTGACTTGCCATCCCGGACGAGACCTTCATAATGACGTTAGCGCTCTGTTTGTCTTTTGCTTTTGTCATCCTGACCGGGAGTTTGAAATCATTGAATGACCGCAAAGAGCTCGTGAATAGGTTCACCCACTTCCCGCCCGTAAGTTCACTGTAGACTGTCAACTGCTTTGCATCTTTGACACTTTTATTCCAAGGTATTGCCATGTCCATTTCCTCCAGGAGTAAGTCGCGGGCGACTTAAACGCTAGTAAAAAGGAGCCGAATGAGTCACTAAATCAGCGCCTTGGCAGGTTGACCAGGAAATCCCGGATGGCTACTCGTGGTTCCGTGGCGTCGACCTTGTTCCTCTTCTTTAACTCTGAGACGACCATTTTCTCAGGGCTCAGCGAACAAGCCTAGATTGAACCAGACTGACAGCCGGCAAGGCGAAGTTTTCCACCAGCAATACTGATTCCCATACCCCTCCGTTTTGAGCTTTTCCAAGCCGAATCAAAAACAGTTCCACATCGTCGCCCTTCTTTAGCTTCTCTTGTAACTGCGGAAGAGATCGCTCCGGCACGGCAATCCAATGGTGGACACCGGCCTCTTCAAAAAGCAGCTCTGTTTCGTATGGTTTGGTGTAGTGGTCCGGGTTTCCGGCATAAAGCCGTGCCCACTGCCGAATGACCTCTTTTTTGATCCATGGTAGCTCCCGTGTAGCGCCACCATAGACCAGTCTGACGCGAGAAGGAAGAATCGCAGCGTGAACAATAAGCCGTTCTTGTTTGTCTCCAAGACCAGACTCAGCCTTGATGCCATCCAGATCTTTCAGGGTCCGCGTTTGGTAGTCTTCCGGCGTCCTGGCCTTCTTTGGGCCGGAGGGTGCAACCCCTTGACCAAGAATCGGACCGCCTGTGTGCAATAATATAAAGAAAAGAACGAGAGCGGGTGCGCCTCTTTTCATCTTTGTTAACACTCCTGCCAGATTACCTCTCGAGATTCGGAAGAACTCCGACTGTTTGAGAGCAGCAAGACCTTTGAAAGATCCTGGACAGTTGGTGGCCAATTCTTTTGGCTGAGTCTAGTCCCCGCCCGGCATCTATTCAAGTTTCAAGGCTTTGACTTTCCTGCGTGACTAGTTCAGTCGCCTGACGGGCAGCGTCCTTTTTTCTCAAGATAGCAGCCGAGATCAGCGTAATCAGCAAACCAATCGGAAAAGGTTCCGTGAAAGTAATGGCGGCATTAAACAAAGGGTTATTGTAGAGCTCCTTGAAATAATTCATCTCCTGAATCTTTGCCTCAACTGCCTCCTGACTGGCGCCAGAGGCCCGTAACTGTTCAACCTGATGACTCACAAACTTGTCAGCGAAGTCAGGCAGGAAATTGAAATAGACTATTTGCCACGTGACAACGTAGAAGGCGCAGGAGATAAGCGTAATCAGGATTCCTACTTTAAAGGCCCTGCCGAACGTAATGCTTCCGCCGCCGACATTCTCTCGATAGGAGTAGATACCAAAGAACACGAGAAGAAAGGAAAGGACGATGGCCGTGTAGCCAACTATGACACCCTTATCAAAGCCGATTTGATCGAAGAAAGGCGCCGTGCCCAGCATCATCAGTGATGAGATGGCTCCTGAAATGATGCCAAAGGTCAGAACTGTTTTTTTCATTGAAGGACTCTCCTAACTCAAAGATTTCGTGAAAACGCCAGCGACGGTATCTCTTGAGTCAGGTTCTGTCGTCATACTTTCGGATGGTTTTTCTGTCCAGACGCGAAGATCACACTTTAGTATGAGTCGTTTCGAGGCAATCAAAGGAGATGCTTGCAGCTAAGGAATCAGACCCAACTCTTTTCCAGTCTGTATAGCCTGGGTTCTCCGCTTTACATTCAGCTTGTCGAACAGGCGGCTTGAATGGGTCTTCACAGTGTTCTCGCTTACGAAGAGTTTTTCGGCAATCTCTCGATTACTCAACCCCTCAGCAATCAACCCGAGAATTTCGAGCTCCCGCTTTGTGACTCTCAGTTCACCGAGTTTTTCATTGTTTATGCTAAAGGGCCTCGTGGTCGGGGCGGGCAGCTCCTGAACTACCACCACTTCTTTTTTTCGGGTAAGGGCCAACCCAAGCCAGATGCCAAGACCGGCAAAGACTATGGCAATCAGGGCTCCATAAATCTCGACTGAATGCTCCTTGACCAGGAAGTGGTACTCAATCAGCTTCAGTACCACAATGAGCACCCCGCCAAGGAGACCGTAGATGAGAATCTGCCGCTTCATTTTGGTTTAGACAACTGTCACTTCGCACGAGCATTGAACTCGATTGCATAACGCCAATGTAGTTTGTTGCCGGTGCGAAGTCTCCAGGGAGAAAAGGTAAGCCAGTTCGAATGCCCTTCGCTTGCCTTATGTCCACCAAATACCAGATCTTTTGTGGAGCCGGCAAAATGTCCCGCCTCGTGCACCAACGTGTCCTTTCCTCCGACGTCTTCAACAACCGAAATGCCGGGAACGGTAAAGGCGGCATCGTTGTCAGCCGGGCCTTTTCGCCCCGCAACAACTTCTTAACCTTCGAGATCGAAAACCTTTTGGTGATCTCGTGAACTCCGATCGTTCCCTTCCTATCGGGCTGAAGAGTCAGGCCCTTTCCGTCCCGTAACAGGACTAGATTGAAGCCGTTGTGTGCTATCAGCATTCTTGCCGGGACAGACTCAGTGTCTACACCCCACTCTTACGAAATCTCTTGCGGGCGGCAATGGAGGCAGAAGGGTTCGAGGTCTACGAACCGGAATGGTGGCACTACGATTACAAGGATTGGCGAGAATATCCGATCTTGAACGTAAGCTTCGCCAGCTTGAAATAGCTTCCGATCGCTGATTCTTATTCTGAACTTTTGATGCCCGCGCGCTCGACAGGAACTGAAGTGGTCAGGCTTCGAGTCAACCTGATGTTTCCATTTATTCCGCTTGCCGAGATGGTATTCCCGCCACTGCCAATCTGAGCGCGATACTTTCCGTGCTTGGCCTTTTCAAGGAAGAAGTCGGGCAGGTCGGAAAGTACCCTGCCATTCATGCCTTTTGCTTCGAGACTGGCATTGATTCCCTGATTCAGCCGCAGTTCGATATTGCCATTGATTCCCTTCAGACTAACCCGATCGTGGTCTACCTGAGTAAGCGCCACCATTACGTTTCCATTAATTCCCTTAAAATTCGCCTCGCCTTTTGCCTGGGCCACCTCAACCTTGCCGTTCACGCCACGAATTTCAACGGGACCATCAACCTCTCCAATCGAGACTGCACCGTTAACGCCCTTCGCAATAAACGCTATCTTTCGCGGCAGCCTCAAAGTAACCTGCTCAGAGGAACTCGACCGGGAAAACCATCCAAAGAACCCTCCGTTTCCCTTCTCACCACGGATCGTGAGGCTGGTCGGACTGTTCTCGATTACTATTTGGCGCCGGCTCAAGGCTTCCGCGCTGCTTGCCTTACGCTCAATATAGATCTCGGCGATCTGGGTTTCAGAAGTCTCGACCTTAACCCCGCCATTAATACCGGCTACCTCGACGCGGGCATCGGGTGATAGTTCGAAACTCTTACGAATTTCATCTTGAGCAGAGCCGGTTGATTGATGACTGTCAAAAACCTTGACGTCTAACAAGGAGCCGCCAGCTTTGGTGTGCGACCTCACAACACCAGCAACCGCTGCGATTCCCACCAGCAATACCACTATTATCAATCGTTTCATCGAAGATTCTCCCGGCTCAACATTTGGACTTCCGACGGTTGTAACGAAAATCCGGACCTTTTGGTTTCTTCTTTTTTGGTAAGTGGGAGAATGCTGCGGCGCGCTCAGTAAGCCTGGAAGGGTTTCCAATTCCAGCCAGGGGTTGCCGCTTTGAAACCCTAGGGTTAGAGTCGCACGGTTGGTCTTCCGCAACCCTGAAAGGGTTCGCAAATTCCAGCCCGGGGTTTGCTCTGAAACCCTGGGGCAAGCGTTAGACGCGTCCTCTCTTTGCAACCCTGAAAGGGTTCGCAATTTCAGCCCAAGGTTTGCTTTGAAACCCTGGGTTAAATCGCATCTTGTTCCTTTCACTTGATGACGCGGGCCGCCCGCGTTGGATGCTGAAAAGGTTGCGGTGCCCTTTATCAGTCTGACCGGATCAAAATCAACCGCGGCAAAACCCTTTCAGGATTGCGAAAGAAACCGTGCAACTCTTACTCCAGGGTTGCCAAAGCGTAACCTCTGGGCTGAAATTGCGAACCCTTTCAGGGTTGCAAAGAAGACGCGTCCAACTCTAACCCCAGGGTTTCAGAGCAAACCCCGGGCTGGAATTTGCGAACCCTTTCAGGGTTGCGGAAGACCAACCGTGTGACTCTAACCCCAGGGTTTCAGAGCAAACCCCCAGGCTGGAATTTGCGAATCCTTTCAGAGTTGCAAAGAACATTGTTCTATAATCCCGCCGTGTCAATCGTCATTAGAGAAATTGGGACTGATGAAATGCGCGCCGTCGAGGATCTCCAAGTCGAGATCTGGGGTGTCAGTGAGCGTGAAGTGCTACCCTCGCTGGCGCTGATCCCTTTGAAAGAAGTAGGTGGCGTCCTACTCGGCGCATTCGATTCAGAACTGATGGTCGGATTCGTCTTCGGCTTCCCTGGTGTCGAAGCCGGACGCCCAATCCTGCATTCCGACATGCTCGCAGTAAAAACTGAATATCGTTCACTCGGCCTGGGCTACCGGTTGAAACTTGCGCAGCGCGAGTATGCGCTCGCTAAAGGCGTCGAACGGATTACGTGGACATTCGATCCGTTGCAATCAAGAAACGCGTATCTGAACTTCGCTAAGCTCGGGGTGCTCGCAGACCGCTATTGCCCGGACTATTACGGTCAGACTACGAGTTTTCTTCATCGAACCGGAACCGATCGGCTCTGGGTCACCTGGTTGCTGGCGAGTGAACGGGTGAAACAAAGAGTTGGGGCACTCCCAACATCCACATCAAGCGTTTTGTCCTTGGATCAGATCCCAGCTTTGATTACTGTGGGGCCCGGCGATGAACCGCTGAGCACGGAGGTACAAGAAGAAAGTCTGCTGATCGAGATTCCTTCCGACTTTGGGCAAATAGCTTCGACCAACCTGGAACTGGCGCAACGTTGGCGCGAAATCACGCGCCGGGCTTTCATGCAAGCATTAGAACACGGGTTTCTAGTTGACGAGTTTTATCGCCCACAAGACGACAAAGAAAAGCACGGCACGTATTTACTACGCAGGAAAACGTGCCAGCAGGTCAGCGCCGAGGGCTAGACCTGGAAAATGAATGAACTCAATTGGCCTTTTGTTTCTTGGTTTCCGAAACGTACTGCTGAAGCTTTTTCTTGTTGGGAAAGTCGGGTTTCTTTTCCAGAAAGCTTTCATACTCGGCCGCTGCTTTATCCTTAAGGCCAGCCGCGTTGTAGAGGGCCGCAAGTCGCAGATGAGCTTCGGCTCTTCCTAACGGATCGAGCTTGAGGGCTCGGTTGAAGTAGATTACCGCCTTGGAGCCTTTCTTTGTTTGAAGGTAAGCTTCGCCAAGGTAATAGTTCGCACTTGCCGACTCTGGTTGAATCCTAACTGCCTGATCCAGGCTTTCAATAGCCCCTTTTAGGTTCTTCTGCTTTAGGTGAAGTCGGACAAGGTTAATCAGCGCTAACAGGTAATCCGGTTTTGCAGCTAACGCCGCGACGTAGGCCTTTTCCGCGTCGCCATTCTTGCCTTGACTCAAGAGGGCTGTTCCAAGTTCGGTCCAAGCCTCAAAGTCCTTCGCGTCTGCGCTCACGACCTGGCGCAAAATAGCTGCCGCCTGATCGTAGCATTCCTTCTCCAAGGCCTCTCCAGCCTTGGTAAAGAGAGAAGCACTTTCGGGTTGTCGTTTGTAAGGAGCATCCTTACGTCTTTTGCCGATGGAATCTGACCGCCATTCCAAGCGAATATCATGGCGAAAATCGGACTTAAGAGGAGAAGCGACAGTCACGCGCAGACGAGCCACTTCGTTATTTTCCAGCTCGACTACTATGTTGTATTCGCCATCCGGAACGTCATTAAAGCGATAACGCCCATGGTTTGTGACGGTTTGACGGGCTAACACTCTTCCATCCTGCGCATAGAGTAGGATGCTGTAGCTGAGCGGCTTGTTCTGGTTAGTGTCGCCGTCATCCACCTTAAGGTCTCCATAGAGCGTGTGTCCGAGAGTTTGGGCCACAACCCCGTTAGCGACAGCAAGTAGTGTTGCGAGCAACAGTATAAAAAACGTAGCCGCACGATATGAATCTAACCGGAATGTGGCAACTTGGACCTTCGGCTTCCTCCCCAAAGACATAAAGGCTTTTGTTCCCTGACTCACTAGCAACAATCCTTATGTAACTCTCAGCGCCAAATTTCACTTAGGAGGTAGATAACAGAGTGGTTGCAATTTAGGAAGCGGGTCGGAGCTGAAGCTGAAGCTCCAACCCGCTTTACTACGACAGTTCCAGGCGCCAAGTCAAAATGTAAAACGCAATCCGAACTGCATTACCCGCGGAGTACCCTGGATGGCGTCAAAGTTTCCGAAGGTCGGAGCCGGGTCGGTTAAATCGGGATCGATGTCCAATCCAAAGCTCTCGCGAGTCACTCCATCTGGAGTAATTCTCAGACGTTGAGTATTGGTCAGATTGAACACCTCCCAGCGGAACTGAAGTTTATGATTTTCGTTCCACGGCATGGTAAACGCCTTAGCTAAACCCAGATCGAGAGTGACAAAACCAGGGATTCTGAGAGCGTTGCGTTCTCCCGTTTCACCGGGTCGCGCATTACGGAAGCTACGATATGCCGCCAAAGGATCTGAGAAAAGGTTAGGCGCTGCTGTGCCGCCGCGCGTTGGGCTGGATTGAATTGGTGTCACACGCGTTCCAAAGCTCTGAACATTCCAGTTTGTGGCCCACTGCGCAGCATCGAAGACGTTCGGGGCTGGCAAGCCCGAATTCCAGCGGAAGATGCCAGATAGCTGCCAACCGCCTAAAATCGCGTTGCCCACACCTGAAAGATTTGGCAGAAAAAAACTGCCGCGTCCGATCGGCAATTCCCACACAGCATTGGCATTAATGATATGCCGGATGTCGAAATCCGAGACTGCTCTGTTGTCGTCAGGTCGCAACGCGTTACGAACGAACGCTGTGTCATACGCGAGGCTGCTTTGGAGACCGGAAGCGTTGTCAATTGACTTTGAGAATGTGTAATTAAAATCGAACGAGAGTTGTTGCTTATAACGTTGCCGAAGGCTCAACGTACCGGCATGATAATCAGATTTAGCGAATGTGCTGAAAGCCGCAAGTGCAGCAATCTGCGGATGGAAGAACGCATTGGGGC
Organism: Pyrinomonadaceae bacterium; assembly: GCA_035512935.1. Classification (GTDB taxonomy): domain Bacteria; phylum Acidobacteriota; class Blastocatellia; order Pyrinomonadales; family Pyrinomonadaceae; genus PSRF01. The sequence goes on from DATKDA010000008.1 coordinate 10,758, forward strand.
CGACTGATGACAAATCATCCAGGAGTAACTGAACAAACGTCCAGTCGAGGATATTGAAGCCACCGACAGCGTCTCGGCCTACCAGAATGTACGTCGCCTGCGAAGCCGTCAATGACGGGTCGCCCAGCAAATTGTCTCCGAGCCCTGGGAAAAGATTCTCAAAGTAAGGGATCGCGGGGATGTTGGCAATCGGTGTGTTACTGGCCCGCAGATCATGCAAAATGCCAGCAGCAGTGTACCAGTCCATGCCTGATGCAGGATCGACCAGATTGTTCAATGCCATAATGTCCCGTTGGGCAAGCAGGTTTCGAGCGATCCGACCAATGTATGACGCCTCGAGGTACGTCCCTCCCGGCAGTGTGCGGCCAAAGGAAGCATTCCAGCTGTAATTTATTGGCGAAACGAGGCTGTCATCCAGGGCGAATTCGATTCTCTGAGCTTCGTCAGCCGGAAAAGTCAACGGGAAACCCAGGTTGGTGGGCACATTTATGAGCGGCAGCGAACGAACATCCTGCCCAAAACTGGTGAACTGTGGCGGTAAAAGCCCATCGGCGTTTGGCACAACGTCAAAAGTATTAGCGGCAATTGTTTGGGTGGAGGAGAATCCGAGAGCATTGAGCGAATCGAACTGCACGGCCAATTGCTGGCCGAAGTAGTCGTTGGTAATCGCAAACCCACCTCGAAGCACAGATGTTCCCTCGGCCCCAAACAACTTGCGCAGAAAACCGTCCTTGAAATTCGGGGACCAGGCGACAGCGACACGGGGTTGGAAGTTGTTTTTATCCATTTCATAAAAGCCGGGGAGGTTGTTGACCGGCCCAGCAAGATCAAACGTAATCAAATCATTGAAGGGTTGACCAGCCAGGGCGCCTGCTTTTCTCCGTTCGAAAAACTCTCCGAGGCTGACGGTTGGTTTAACCTGCAGGCCCTGGGTTTCGTACACCGGTCTGCTTAGTCCATAACGGAGTCCCAGTGTAAAGGTCAGATTCGGCCGAAACTTCCAAGTGTCTTGAATATAAAGATCATACTCTTCCGTCGCAAACTCCCTGCCGATCCCCTCACCCGGGGGCAAAACGGTTCCATCAACATCAAAATTGAAAGCACCGCTGTACTGTGAGAAACGACCGATTACAGCAGATACGGCATTCCTAATCGGTGATCTTGATCCTAAAATCTCATTGGGCGTGCCTGCAACTGCCTGTTCGATTGGATCGCTCAACACCGCCCCAGAGAAGTTGTAAAAGGAAGGATTGGCAATGGCTTCATCAAAGGAGTTCGCAAAGGTGGTCCGGTCATTGCGGATTAACCGAATATTGGTGCCGAATTGGAAGTTGTGAGTGCCGCGAATCCACGAAATGTCATCGGTAAAGTTGTGGACCGGCGTCTTGCGACTCAACGTACGCAAGAAACGGCGCGGCTCGAAAACAAACCGGAAGGTGATGAAGTTCTCACTTGAATCACCCTGATTTGTAAAAGCTTCGCGGGTATAACCATAGCGGAAGTTATTAATGAGCGTATTGCTCACGGTCCAGGTATGGCCGACGGCAAAGCCTGTAGGGTGATTCCAGAAATTGGGCGCCGGTGTATCTGGGAATTGCGGCACACCCCCAATCACATCTTGCTGGTAGTTTCCGCGCAGGAACAGCAGATGCTTTCCATCCTCCGTTAGATTGAAATCGAGGCGAGCGATGTGTGTGTTCCATCTGAGTGGGGTCGGAGCATTGAAGCGAAACCCGCTGGTATTTAGACCATCGCCGGTAGTTGTGTCATTTGCCGGATACCTGCTTGCAGCTTCAGCCAACACCGCCAACCCAGTCGGATTCACTCCAACAGCCGGGAACAACGCATTTATGTCGGCCGCTGTGAGTGTGGTTATTCCGCCGGATACATTGTTATAGCGAACCTCGCCGCGTCCGATACTTGGTAATGGAACCGTTCGCACCACACTTTGCTGGCTGGCGTCACGCCTTCCCTCGTAGGTGTAGAAGAAGTAGGCGCGGTCCTTTTTTACCGGACCGCCCAAGGAGCCTCCAAAAACGTTCCGCAACAACGTGGCGCGGGGAATGCCGCTGCGATTGTTAAAGAAATCATTGGCGGATGTTACCGTGTTTCGATGAACATGGTAGAGCGATCCGCTGAATTCATTGGTCCCACTCTTGGTGATCAAAGAAACCTGGCCACCAGATGATCGGCCCTGGGTGGCATTGGGATTGGCAGTAGTAACCCGGAATTCCTGGATCGAATCAGGGGTGGACCGCAGGACGCTTGCGAACGCTTCTTCGCGATTGAATGCCAGGTCGGCAATGACATCCAGTCCAGTCTGTTGCTCGTTAACGTCCACACCATCCAATGTAACGTTCGCCTGGTCAGCGCGTGAGCCGGTAACATAACCAGAAGGAGTGACGCCTGGCTGCAGGCTTAACAGTTCAACCACGTTTCGAGACTCGAGCGGCAGTTGAAGAATCTGTTGGGAGACAAAGTTGTTGCCGAGGGTCGCGTCCTGCGTATTGATCAACATTTCACCGGTTGCGGCTGATATCGTGACTGACTCGGTTACGTCACCGATCTGAAGTTCGACGTTAACCTCCGTTGGTTTGGCTACGAGGGCACGGACCTGGGTCATTACTGCCTTTTTGAATCCGCTACCCTCGACCTCAACGCGGTACTCGCCGGGAGAGATCAGATCGAAGGTATAAACCCCCGCCTCATTGGTTACTTGAGTACGAGTAGCGTTCGTGCCGGTGCTAATAAGTGTCACAGACGCGCCCGCAATGACATTTCCCTGCGGATCAGTAACTGTCCCCGTCACTGTGGAAGTGCCTGTCTGGGCAGCCGCATGAGCGCCGACAAATAAAGAAAGGGCAAGCACAAAAACTAATTGTAGAGAGTTCTGATTAATCATATTGGTCCTCCCGAATCTATCCGCTAAGAATTTTCCTATCATG
>DATKDA010000009.1:0-3918 GCA_035512935.1 Pyrinomonadaceae bacterium
GCGGTTGTGGATTGATCACCAAGTTGGTAGGCTGTCGAGTATGACTCCATCCTTTCGCAAACTCTTCATCACGGGAGGGGCTGGCTTCATCGGCTCAGCATTTATCCGGTTAATACTCGAAGAACTCCCCTCTTGCCAAATCGTCAATTATGATGCGCTAACGTACGCCGGCAACCTTGATAATCTTGCCGGTCTGGACCAGGAGCGCTATCGTTTTGTCAGAGGTGACATCGCCGATCGCGAGGCTGTGCTGGCAGCTCTCGAGGAGGGCGTAGATGCCATCGTCAACTTTGCTGCCGAATCTCACGTCGATCGCAGCATTGTCTCCGCGGACAACTTCCTGCGCACTAACATATTTGGTACGCAGGTCCTGCTCGATGCGGCCAGGGCGCGCGGCGTCTTTAGGTTTATGCAGGTCTCGACCGACGAAGTCATGGGCAGCCTGCCGGAAGATTCGGATTCTTACTTTACTGAACAATCACCATTTGCCCCAAACAGTCCCTACGCTGCGTCAAAGGCCGCTGCGGAACATCTGGTTCGCGCCGCGCACCATACCTTTGGCGTGGATACTGTAGTAACCCGCGCCGGCAATAATTATGGTCCAAGACAATTTCCTGAAAAGTTTTTGCCGCTGGCGCTGGCCAACGCTTTGAATGACGAACCAATCCCTGTCTATGGCGATGGTCAAAATGTACGTGATTGGATCTATGTCGAGGACCACTGCCGCGCGATTCTTCTGGCTCTACAGAAGGGCGAACCTGGGGCGGTTTACAACATTGGCGCCCGGAACGAACGACGCAACATAGACGTCGTCGAGTCATTGCTCGACATACTTGGCAGACCTCGTTCGTTGATTCGCTTTGTTAAGGATCGTCCGGGACATGATCGGCGTTACGCAATCGATCCATCACTCGTTGAAGGAGAACTCGGTTGGCATCCGAGGGAAACATGGGAAACGGGTCTCAGGAAAACGATCAGTTGGTATCAGGAAAATAGCGAGTGGACCCTTCGCGCCCGCAGCGGCGCCTTTCGTGAGTACTACCGGCAACAATATGGAATGGAGGTCGGGATCGCGTGAAGGTGCTGGTGACCGGGGCTGCGGGAATGGTGGGCCGAGCAGTCGCCAGATTCTGTCAATCGAGTGGTCACGAAGTCTTCCCGTATGACCGGAAGGGTCTTGATATATCGGTAGCGAAAGACGTAGCAACAGTAGTGGAAAGTGTCAGGCCAGACGTCGTGATCAATTGTGCGGCCTGGACCGACGTGGATGGATGCGAATCTGACTCAGAGCGTGCTTTCCGAGCCAACGCTGTGGGACCAGAGAATCTGGCTTACGCGAGCCGGCTGGTTGGGGCCGGATTTGTCACCATCTCGACGGACTATGTTTTTGACGGTGAGAAGGAAGGCTTTTACACTCAGCGCGACGACCCAAACCCGAAAAGCATTTACGCCCATTCAAAACTTGAAGGAGAGCGTCGCGCCCAAAGAGCGTACGCGCGCACGGTAGTCGTGCGTACCGGCTTTATATTTGGTCCGGGTGGAAAAAACTTCCTGAGCACTGTGCTTGATCGCGCCAGACGCGGTGAACAGCTAAAGGTAATCAGTGATGCCTGGGGCACTCCAACGTACGCATTTCACCTGGCAGAGCGAATGGTTGAGCTGGCAAATCGAGATCTGCCCGGGGTATTCCACGTGGTCAACTCAGGTACCGGCGCGAGTTACGAGGAGTTCACGCGCGCGGCACTCCAGGTGGGAAATTGCGAGTTTGAGGAGCTTCAGACGGTTTCGAACGATTCATTGAAGCGACCCGCTGTCCGACCGCGCAATTCCCGGTTGAAATGTCTGTATTCGCCGGCAATTGGCCTTGAGCCGCTGCCTTCCTGGCGCGAAGCCCTTGCGGATTTTGTAACTACTAACCAAATAGTTAAATTATGATAGCCTCGCTAGCAATTTAGCTTGCTACAACCGGAGTCTCTGTTATTATTTTAGGCCCTGTAATTTGAATGGATTGATTTAAGGTTAGAGATTAAAGATGTCGCAAGATAATCGTCTTCTGCCAGTTACCGCGCTTGACCGCGGACTCGACCGTCCCCTTTCGGACATTGCACAGTCAAAGCCCTATGGGGTTTCGGCTACTGAACCCACCACCATCCGTGATTACTTGTTCGTTATCCTCAAGCGCAAGTGGCTCATTGTCAGCCTGGTGCTGGTGGTTACGTCGCTGGTGGCGATTCAGATGTTCCGGCTGCCTTCGATCTACCAGGCTGAAACGATTATCCGGATCGAGCCAAGGCCCAGGAGTGTACTCCAGACAAAAGAGATCGTAATCAATGCTCAGAGCGACCCTAACTTCTGGGGCACGCAACTAAAGTTGCTCGAGAATCCTGCCCTCGCACGTCAGGTTGTGCTGACGCTCGATCTACAGAACAATCCTTCATTCTTTGGTGGACAGGCGCAGGGAGGCGTCTTCTCATCGCTGCGGCGGATCTTTTCGAATCCTAAACGGGCGGCAAGCGCTCCGGCGAGCACGCAGGAACTCGACCTCGTAGGTGAGAGCGAAGTTTCCGACAAAGCTCTCACGCCCGAAGAGCTGGCGCGGTTAGAGCCGTATGAGGATGCGATCATTGCCGGAGAGACGATCGAGCCCATGCCGGGCACAAATCTGGTCAGGATCAAATACAAGCACGCCGATCCCGAGTTAGCACAGAAGGTTGCAAACACTTTGGCCGAGGTCTTTGTTAACAACAACCTTCAGCGAGCTACGGCAGGCTCGACCAAAGCAGAGGATGTTCTTGCGCGCGAGATTGCCAATCTCCAAACGAAGATTAAGCGCGATCAGGAAGTGCAGTTCAATTACGCCAAGAACCACAACCTTCCCTTAACAACGGATCCGAGCGGCAATCTTGAAGTAAAGCGATTGGCTACGCTGAGCAGCCAACTGCTTGATGCTGAGAACGAACGAAAGAACCTCCAGGCCCAGTACGAAACCGCGAATAGGGAGGCTGATCCCTTTGCCATTCCCGATGTGCAGGCTTCGGAACGGATCGACAAATTAAGAGAGAGAATCTCGGCGCTCAAAGAGAGGCGGGACGCTCTCCTGGTCGTTTACACACCTGAATGGCCTGAAGTTAAGAAGCTCAACGCTCAGATTAAACCTTTGGAGGCGGAGCTTCAGAAGGCTCCTTCAGAGGTAGTCGCCGCAATGAAGCGACGGTTTGAAGCGGCCGCGGCGAGAGAAGGCAGTCTCAGGCGGGCCTACGAACAGCAGAAAGCGACAACCACACAACAGACCCGGGACCAGATCGACCTGATCGCTCTTACTCAGGAGATTGAAACAAATAAGCAGTATCTGAACACGTTGCTGCAACGCCAACGCGAGTTGGTCGTGGGCTCGACCGACCGCACGAATGAAGTCAGTATTGCAACGGCCAGCCGCCTTCCGAAAGATCCGATAGGACCACAACGCGTCCGAAATATTATGATCGCTTTTGTGCTGGCGCTGGGCGCGGGTATCGGACTTGCTTTCCTGCTCGACTTCCTGGATGACACTGTGAAGTCGATCGAAGATGTCGATCGTTACATTCATCTGCCGGCTCTGGCGTTGATTCCGGCCACTCGAGGCGAGCGCGGCCGGCTTATACCGGGAATCGGCGGAAACTCTCCGTCGAGTAGTGCTCCGGATACGACGGCGCTGGCGATGGTCGACGATGCGCGTTCACCGATTGCTGAATCCTACCGGCACTTGCGCACTTCACTGTTGCTCTCGTCTGCCGGTCAACCGCCAAAGACGATCCTGGTGACTTCCAGCCAGCCATCTGAAGGAAAGACCACGACGGCGATCAATACGGCTTTCATGCTGGCTCAGACCGGCGCCGAAGTCTTGATTGTGGACTGTGACCTGCGGCGACCGCGACTCCA
>DATKDA010000010.1:0-18296 GCA_035512935.1 Pyrinomonadaceae bacterium
ATGAACGTGACCGCAGTGCTGTGCAACGACGATGTGTCAAGCGGCTGGAGAAGTTGGGTTACAGCGTTCAATTGCAACCAACTGTTCTCGCTGCCTAAACACTCTTGGTTCCTTGTCAGGGTATTTTCATAAGAGTCTCGGAAGTGTGGGGTGCGTTCAAGTCCGGCCTAGAAAGGGGAGGCGAAGCTGTTTATCAATCCCCCCTACGGCAGTATGGGGATGCTTCAAGTCCAACCTACAACAACAGGCTGGAAGATAATTAAACTTGGACGACCAGGACGCTTGAAGGCTGGACTTGAACGCAATCCCCACACTTCCCTTTGGGGGATTGACTTTAATCACTCTACTTAGCACAGATTGGTTGCGGTCTTAAGGGCGCGCCGTGACTCCGTGGTTGACTTATCTCCGACCCGATAAGGACAGAGACATGGAGCACACTAAGACTGAATGGGCGCTGACCCCCCAAGCTTTTCTGAAACTATTTCCAACTACGGGCGTGAATTCTGCTACCTCCCGCGCCTCCGGGGCTGCGGTTGCGTGCCATGGAATGAGAATGTATTCTCTTTTGCAGAGTTGAACGACTCTCTCCAAGGCACATTCCCAGAGATTTTATCTGTGCATAACAGTCTTAACTTAGCAAGCAAGCCTTTCAGCAATCGTGCATTGCCCTGGACAATAACGGCGGTCGTCGTCCTCTTCTCACTGACGGCGATGATCCTCATTTTCAGGGCTACTGGTCAGGCAAACACCTTCGCTACTGCTATTCAAAAGGACATCAACGAATTGAATCGGCAGGAACAGGCCCTGCGGAAGCAGGCTGAAGAGGTCAAAGCGTCTTTGACCCCCGAGCAGGTTCGCACCCTGAGCGCTGCTCACGAGCTTGTCGATCGAAAAAGATTTTCATGGTCCCAGCTGTTTGCAGATCTCGAGGCTGCTTTGCCGGGCAGTGTCCGGGTCACGCGAATCAGCGTGCGCGACGTGGTGGCGCAGGGTGACTATATGCTTGCCGAGCTTGATCTGACCGTTGTGGCTAAAAGCCCGGCAACGATTACCAACATGATTGGCGATATGGATCGGGCAGGCACCTTCCAAACGGAGTTGCGGTCCCAGAATCTGCAAAAGGGAAGAGGCGAAACTGGTACCGAGTTTGAGCTTAACGTGGTTTACCGGCCACGCTCGGGCGCACCTTTGACTGAACGGCAGTCCGGCAACGTCGCCTCCGTCGAACCGTCCGCTGCGGAATCCAAGGAGGAGGTCCGATGAGCCTACCTCACCCGCGCGGATCGCAGCGCACTCAAAGATTTCGCCAACAGTTCAGCCGTTTTCGCAAGTCAACAGCGACAGGGATGCTCGGGCCGGCAGAAGTCGTCGGCCTCGCTACGAGCTTTTTGCTCTTGCTACTGGTTGCTGTGACTTACCTCTATCTGCTGATGCCGGCCCGGTCTCGCGTCGAATCTCTCCAGCAGGAGCGATCGCTTTTACAATCAAGACTGCGGACCTCCGAGACCATGATTCGCGAGGGGCAGGATACAAACGCAACTGTGTCCGTCATCAGTAGCAGTCTTGAAGAGTTTGAAAACAGTCGCCTTGTCAATCGTAGTCGTGGCCGGATGGGCCTTTATGACGAACTTAATGAACTCATTCGCAAGAACGGGCTGCGTAATACGGCGGGTCCCACGTACACACCGCTGGACCCCGCGGGACTTAAGCCAACGCGAGGTTCAACACGGACCACAAAGTGGCAGAGCGTCTATCCAGGCATCGGCGTGAGCGTCACTGTTGAAGGCCAGTATCAGAACTTACGGCAGTTTATTCGCGCCATCGAAATGAGCAAACAGTTCATTGTGATCAATGCCGTCGAGTTGGAGCCCGCCACTGACTCAGGACGCGAGGAAAATCCGGGAGCCGGCCCTCGAACTGCCCTGGTGAGTCTTAGATTAGATCTGGCGATCTATTTTCAACGCGGCATCGAAGGTGAAGCACCATCCGCTCTCGAGCGTCAATGAATGCAGGCAATAAACCTAAACAATCCATCTGAGCGTAACAAACTGATCGCGGCCATCGTGCTGGGAATCGTAGCGATACTGTTCCTCTGGTGGACATTCTTTGGTTTCGGAGGCAGTTCAAAACCTGCGACACGGAGCGCGACGAGTCAGGCGCCAGAACCGCGGACACGTCCCGGTCGAGTTCAAGACCAGCCCCAAACTGCTGTCGAAGTAAAAGAGGACGTTCTCGCTCAACTGCGCCCGGTGGTAATTTACTGGTCACCACCCGGTGTCCCAGAGGCGCGACGCAACATTTTTGCCTTTTATGAGCCCCCCGTTCGCGAACCGGCCCCCAGTATTGTTCCCAGTCCCACCCCCACCCCAACACCGCCGCTTTTGCTGGCTGCTGTCTCGCCGTCAAATGTTTACGCGCGAACAGGGGATTTCAATCTGGACGTTACCGGTGACAGGTTCACTCCCCAGGTACGCATCACAATCGATGGGCGAGAACTGCCCACCCGTTATCTGGGCCCCCAACAACTTTCCACGACCGTGCCGGCCGCGATAATCGCCAGTCCAGGATCGCGCCAGATACTGGTTCGTTCCGTCGACAGCCAACTCTATTCAAATCCCGCGGTAATAAGTGTCACGCCTCCTCCGACTCCTAATTACAACTACATCGGGATCATTGGGACGAAGCGTTTTGTCGATACGGCTATCGTGCTGGACAAATCCAGCCGAGAGGTTCTCAACGTTCAGCGCGGCGACGTTTTGAGTGGAAGGTTTCGCGTCACCAGTATCTCAGAAAAAGAGCTGGTCCTTATCGACAACAATCTGAAGATCCGGCATACGTTGACATTGAATAGCGAAGGTGGAACAGACCGCGCCTTAACGCCACCGGCACGACCAACACCAAGAGTTGTTACGGAAGACGATGAACCCTAGCTCGACCCTACACCACAATATATATGGGTTGGCTCGCGAGCGTAGTCTCAACGCGTCAGACCTGAAAATCGAGTTGCGCGCGTCCGCAGAGGGGGGTTACACGCTGGTAGCTCTGCTGGCCACCATGACATTGCTCGCCCTCTTCGCGCTTGCCGCTGCGCCGAGTATCAGTCAGCAAGCGCTACGCGAGCGTGAGAAGGAAGCTATCTACCGTGGTGAGCAAGTCGCTGACGCAATTCGTGCCTACTATCTGAATCGAACGACGACGTTACGGGTTATCGGGGACCAGGCATTGCCAACTTCGATCGAACAACTGCTCGAAGGTATACCTGTTCCGGGTGGATCAAAGAATCGACAGATACTCCGCAAGAGTGCCGCGCGGGATCCGCTTTCAAGCTCCGGCGAGTGGCGATTTGTGCGGCCACGCTCACAGGAGTTGATAGATTTTCAGCGCTCGGTAATGATCTACGCGGGCAATGTTATTCCAACTCCTCAGAACCCGCAACTATTGCAATTACAACAGTTTGCGGCACCGCCCATCACCAGCATTGTCGATTCTGGAACGAGCGACACAGCCCCCGGCGGTGAGAGTTCCGGGCTCGATTCAAGTGGACCATTCGTCGGCGTTGCCAGCCGCAGCAGAAACAATTCCGTCCTCTATTATTATGGGATCGATCGTCACGATCGCTGGATCTTCACACCGCTATTTCGCTAGAACAACTCTTCGCAACTCTTGTCGCTCAAATCCCTACTGTAGGTGGTCCATCAACAATATCCTGGTCCATTCGTAGCCTTGCCGTTTGATGGACCATCGGCGTTTTCAGCTTGCCGTTTAGCTGATCTTCAAGTCGGCAGATGTCAGCCATTCACCCGTTCTGAGCTAAAGATCCGCGATCGCTATGTGTAAAAGTTTTTTTGCTTTGTAGTAATAAGTTGTTGACAAGCGCTGTAATTGCGTTTATATAGCAAGATGTTGTGCGCCGTTTACTCTAGCCCACAAGAACGAACTAAGCACAGTATCTTGTGGTCGTTGACAAAAGAAAAATCCAAACTCGAAAAAGGAGCACATAGAAGCTATGGCAACTAAGAAAGGTGGAAAGAAGTCCGCAGCGAAAAAGGGTGGCGCAAAGAAAGGCGCCAAGAAGGGCGGCGCGAAGAAGGCCGCCAAGAAGAGATAGTTCGAACAAGCAGGTTTCACCGACAACCGCTCACTGGCGCACAAAAACTTTTGAGGCCGTCAAGGGCCTGTTTAAAAGGAACGACGAAACTTCAACCGAAGCTAGTCGTTCCTTTATTTTTTTATTTTTTACTCATCACCTGAACTCCTCCCTTGCTCGCAGGTCCCATACTGCGGTTCACTGGTTGAATGATCAACGTAGCCCTTGTTGAACCGGAGATCCCACCAAACACTGGAAACATTGCGCGTCTTTGCGCCGCTACTAAAGTCCCGCTGCACATCGTCGGCAAGCCTGGCTTCCGTTTAGATGACCGTTCTGTCAAACGTGCCGGCCTGGATTACTGGCCGGAGGTAATCCTGTCCCGTCATCGGGACCTGAACGCACTACTGACTGCACTGCCGGAAGCCAGATTCGTGTATTTGACGACAAAAGCGGAACGCGACTACTGCGCCTGGACCTACCAACCAAATGATTGCCTAGTGTTTGGCCCTGAAACTAGGGGACTTCCCGAGGAGTTGCTGCGCACAAACTGGGACCGCTGTCTCCGGATTCCCATGCTCAACCCGCGCGTGCGCAGCCTTAATCTCGCAACCGCCGTTGGCATTGTTCTTTACGAATCGTTAAGACAGACCGGAGTCCTTGCCGCAACTGTCCGTTAGAGCCAATTAGATAAGTTGTACATCTGAGAGCGGTATGGCGAAAAGGTCTCGAGGTGACGGGAGTTCCGCGGCCACAAGTGCTAAGATGCGCATTTTCGCTTTCAGCGAAGTCTCTGAACAGAGGTATTCGTATGACTCAGGAAAGAGCGGACATCCGCAATATAGCTATCATTGCACACGTCGATCACGGGAAAACTACCCTGGTTGATGCAATGCTTAAACAGTCAGGGACATTTCGCGAGAACGAGCAGGTGCGCGATCGAGTAATGGACTCGATGGACCTTGAACGTGAACGCGGCATTACCATCATGGCCAAGAACACCGCCGTCCGTTACCGCAACGTTAAGATCAATATTGTGGATACACCCGGGCACGCCGACTTTGGTGGCGAGGTAGAGCGGGTTCTGAAAATGGTGGATGGCGTCATGTTATTGGTGGACGCGGCGGAAGGATGCTTGCCGCAAACCCGCTTTGTTTTGCGCAAGGCCCTGGAGGCCCGGCTGCCCGCAATCACCGTAGTCAATAAGATTGACCGGCAGGATGCCCGGATAGCAGAAGTTGTGGATGAGATTTATGAACTGTTTCTTGACCTGGGAGCTACCGACGACCAGATAGAATTTCCGATCCTCTATGCTGAATCCCGAGCCGGGATCGCCAAGAAGGAGGTGAGCGAGGACTCTCGCGATCTCCGACCGTTGTTTGATCAGATTGTCGAAACGATACCGCCACCCAGAGCGTTGCGCGAAGATTCGTTGCAACTACTGGTGGCTAATTTGGACTACAGCGAATATCTGGGAAGGCTGGCCATTGGACGGATCTTCTCAGGGGAGATTTCAGTTAACGATCAACTTGCCGTCGCCAAGCGCAATGGAGAGATCGAAAAGATGAAGGTTTCCCAGCTCTACGTCTTTGAAGGACTGAAGCGCGAAGCCGTCACTTCTGCGCGCTTCGGCGATATAGTTGCGCTGTCAGGAATTGAGAGTATCGAAATCGGCGAGACCATTACTTCTGCCGAGAACCCGCGTCCACTCCCGGTGATTGCGGTTGACGAACCTACGATCTCGATGATCTTCACCGTAAATAATTCCCCTTTCTCCGGCACCGAAGGAAAGTTCGTCACGTCGAGGCAACTGAAAGAACGGCTTGAAAAAGAGACTTTGGGCAATGTCGCCATCAAGGTCGAACCAACAGACGCTCCTGAGCAGTTTAAGGTCTCCGGTCGTGGCGAATTGCAACTGGCGATTCTCATTGAAATGATGCGGCGCGAAGGTTACGAGCTTCAGGTGTCAAAACCGGAGGTAATCACACATCAGGTCGATGGCGAGCTTCTGGAACCAATCGAGGCGGTCGTAATTGATTGTCCCGAGGAATTCATCGGCGTGGTCACAGAGGCGCTAGGTCGTCGCAAGGGACAGATGACCAGGATGGTTAACCATGGTACCGGCCGCGTTCGTCTGGAGTTCGAAACACCCTCGCGCGGTTTAATCGGCTTCCGCAGCGAATTCCTGACTGAAACAAAAGGAACTGGGTTGCTCAACACTCTCTTTCTGCGCTGGGGACCATGGCAAGGAATGATGCGCGGGCGTTCCACAGGCTCCCTGGTCGCCGACCGCACCGGAGAAACAACAACGTACGCACTCTACAATCTTCAAGAGCGTGGCGCACTTTTCGTCCGACCGGCGACTAAGGTTTACGAAGGAATGCTTGTAGGCGAGAACGCCCGCACTGTGGATCTTGATGTTAATGCCATCAAAGAGAAGAAGCTGACAAACATGCGCGCATCGACCGCTGACGAAGCAATGCGACTGGTGCCGGCCAAAGAGATGTCACTCGAGCAGGCCCTCGAGTTTATTGCTGACGACGAGTTGGTTGAGGTAACTCCCAAGAGCATTCGTCTGCGAAAGCGGGTGTTGCGAGCCAATGAGCGCCCAAAGCGGAAGACTATTTGAACTGTGCTGTTTGACGTTCCTCTCTATCCAATTACTGACAGGGAACTGGCAGGGCTCGGACATGCCGAGCAGGTCAGACAATTGATTGCAGGAGGGGCGAAGCTCATTCAACTTCGCGAGAAGACACTTCCAGCCGGAAAATTCTTCAGTGAAGCTCGCGAGTCATTAGAGCTTTCGCGCGAGCATGGGGCAAGGATCATCATCAATGATCGAGTTGATCTGGCCCTTGCATTGGGCGCTCATGGGGTCCATCTGGGCCAGGACGATCTTCCCCCAGCAGCCGCACGGCGACTGCTTGGCAACAGGGCCATTATTGGCTTTTCGACCCATAATCTGAAACAGGCACTGGAAGCGCTCAAGCTCCCAATCAACTATCTCGCAGCCGGACCAATCTTCCCAACCGCTTCAAAATCAAATCCCGATTCGCCGATTGGACTCAAAGGTCTGCGCGAAATCCGTGCCGCCATTGGGGCCTTTCCACTCGTAGCCATCGGCGGGATAACTGCTGCAAACGCTGCCGACGTGATCGGCGCTGGGGCCGACGCCGTGGCCGTAATCAGCGCTCTCATCAATCCACCAAAAGACATAACCTCCCGAACGGGTAGGCTTCTCAGCAATTTAAAAGAACCAAGAAACCCCGCGTAAAACAATTTTAGCTTGCGTTTGGCGCTGTGATCGGTGAAAATCCCAACGTCCTTTCGGGCTGTGAGCCCCGGTCCCGCCGGTACTTCATAACGTTAAGCTTCCCCCCAACTGGAGTCATCTTCCGCATGAGTTTCTTTGACCTGCCGCCAGTCCTCGAGCGCATGTTGCTCATTTCCGACAAAATCAGCGACTTGAATTTCTCAGTCGGCCAGCTTCCACAAGTAGAAATTAACGGCAAACTGACGCCCGTGCAGCCGCTCGGGTTGCAGAAACTGACTCCTTACCAGACCGAAACGATTGCCATGACGCTGCTTCACGGCAGCCCCGATGCTGCGGAACGTTTAGCGCGAAGCGGAACCACCGACCTCAGTTACTCACTTCCCTCACGCGCCCGCTTTCGCGTTAATATCTTTCAGCAGCGCGGTGTCTACTCCATCGTGATGCGTGTGATCCCCACCGATATTCCGACCTTGAAGAGTCTGGCGCTGCCGGCCCAGCTCGCCGAAATCGCTGAATTACGCAATGGACTCGTCCTGGTCACCGGTCCAACCGGCTCAGGCAAGAGTTCCACGCAAGCGGCCATCATCGACATCATCAATGAAAAGAAACACTACCATGTAGTAACGATCGAGGATCCGATCGAATACTTGCATCAGCACAAGAATTCCACCATCAATCAACGCGAAGTGGGGCACGACACCAAAGATTTCCCCTCGGCGCTTCGGGCCGCCCTGAGACAAGCGCCGAAGGTCATCCTCATCGGTGAAATGCGCGACTTTGAAACCACTGAAATTGCGCTCGAAGCCGCGGAGACCGGCCATCTGGTCCTCTCCACCCTACATACGATCGATGCGTCGAAGACAGTCGACCGCATCATCGGTCTGTATCCGAAGAATGAAGAACCAGTCATCCGAACGCGGTTGGCGCAAACTTTCCGCTACATCATTTCGCAACGATTGATCCCGCGCGCCGATGCGCGGGGAAGAATTGCCGTAGTTGAGGTTCTCAAGTCGAGTCCGCGCACCCGCGAGTACATCGAGACCGGGGAAACCGAAGGCAAATCACTGCTTGACGCTATGCGTGATGGGAAGATGGATGGGATGCAGGATTTTGACACTGTGATCAAAGACCTGATCGAACGACGCGTGATTAGTCTTGAAGACGGTCTTGCTTTTGCAACCAACCAGAACAATCTTCTGCTCTCTCTGAGGGGTCTGACATCCGCAGAGGACTTTAATCATAGAGAAAACAATGGTAAATCGGCGGCCGGCTCGTTGTCCGAAACCGGTTCATTGCTCGGCATGCTCGAGTAATGGCTCCTTCCAGAGCTTGAAAACGTTAACTGCAAATCTGCCATGACCATCACTTGCCAAAACTGCGCCACCAGACTGCAAATCGACGATTCTAAGGCGCCAGCACGACCTTTCACGATCCGTTGCCCAAAATGCAATGGGACAATGAACTCCGGTGTTGCGAGTCCCGCTTCGGAGAAAGGAGCGCTGTCGATCGGGAACTCACCCGCGACTGAACATCCGCGGTACGATAAATCCGATGCAGCACCGCTCTTCGAGCTTTCCGGGACCGAATCTGCAGAAAAATCCCCTCCGGTTTCAACTGAGGAGATCGGGCGCATGCTGGTAAGTCTCTTTCAAAAAGTTCCAGACATGAATACTAGCGAGCCGGGAGCGCGACCGGCATGGGATCGCCGCAAGTCGCTGGTGTGCGTCTCGGACAAACATCGCGACGCCATCGCGCGTCTCCTCGCGGAAGAAAATTACAAAGTGTTCGTTGCTCAGGATACGAGGCAGGCCGTAGAACGAATGCGGGCCAACCAGATCGAGATCCTGGTGCTTGACCCTGAGTTCGACTTGATTGAGCAGGGAGCGGCGTTTGTCACTCGGGAGGTCCAGGTCTTAAGACCGGCTCAGCGGCGGCGTCTTTTTGTGGTCCTTCTATCTCCATCCCTGAAAACGTTGGACGCGCACGCAGCCTTTTTGAATAACGTCAACGCGATCGTGAACACGAAAGAGATCGATCATCTGCCCCGCATATTGGAACAGGGGCTGCGAGAATATAACGAGCTATACCGCGAGTTTAACCTCGCCCTAGGTTTAGCGGCCCTTTAGGTTTTGAAGGCTATGAGAAAAGTAAAGGCGCAAAGTGCATGATGCACTTTGCGCCTTTTCATTGTTGTTTCGATCCGTAGCCCAGTTAACTGGAGGTCGTGGCCGCTGCCGAATCCTTTTCAGCCTTGTTGGGTTGGGGTGTGATGCGCAAATACGGCTTTGGCGCCCGCCAGCCGCCGGGGAACTTAGCCTTGGCGTCCTCGTCGGAAAGTGAAGGAACGATGATCACGTCTTCTCCATCTTTCCAATTTACCGGCGTTGCCACGCTGTACTTGGCGGTCAGTTGCAGCGAGTCAACCACTCGAAGAATCTCGTCAAAGTTGCGTCCCGTACTAGCGGGGTAAGTAATCATCAACTTTATCTTTTTGTCTGGACCGATAATGAATACGGAGCGAACGGTAAAAACGTCACTGATCTCCGGATGAATCATGTCATAGAGTTCCGCGACTTTGTGATCGGGATCGGCGATCACGGGAAAATTCAATGCCGTTCCCTGTGTCTCTTTGATGTCCTCGGCCCATCTCTTGTGAGAATCGGTCGGGTCAACGCTGAGGCCTATCACCTTAACGCCGCGTTTCTCAAATTCCGGCTTGGACTTCGCCATGTAACCGAGCTCGGTTGTGCAGACCGGAGTGAAGTCTTTCGGGTGAGAGAACAGGCAGGCCCAGCTATCACCAATCCACTCATGAAAGTTAATAGTACCTTCAGTAGTTTCGGCTGTGAAATCTGGCGCCGTATCTCCTAAACGTAAAGCCATTTTCGATCTCCTTTCCAAAATGTAAGATTACCTGGCCTCAGAAGGCGAGATAAGCGAGGCGGTTATTTAGAAACTTTTGTAGGGCACTTGTACAACCAAAGGTGGTTTCAAGTCAAACGCTGAACCAGCCAAGCGAACCCGAACTGATCAAACTAAAGGAACTGCCGTGTTATTCTAATTTCTATGCCACTGACTCGTTGCGCCTGGGCACGTTCAGAGCTCGCAGTTGCCTATCACGATAAGGAATGGGGGGTGCCTGTTCACGACGACCGCATCCTCTTCGAGTTTCTGATTCTCGAAGGCGCTCAGGCAGGACTTAGCTGGGAAACCATTCTTAAGAAGCGGGAAAGTTACCGGGCCGCCTTCGCAGGATTCGATCCTGCCCGGGTCGTGAGATACGACAGGCGGAAGGTTGAAACGCTTCTGAAGGATCCTGGAATTGTACGCAACCGCCTTAAGGTTGAAGCTGTCATTCAGAATGCGAAAGCATTTCTTCTTGTGCAGCAGGAGTTTGGCACTTTTGATAACTACCTCTGGGCTTTTGTTGGGGGGAAGTCTCTGCAAAGGACAGCGGGAAACCCGATTCTGGCGCGCACTTCGGACTCAGACGCGCTAAGTAAAGACCTCGTTCGCAGAGGTTTCAAGTTTGTGGGTTCGACTATCTGTTATGCCTTCATGCAGGCAGTGGGAATGGTGAACGATCACGATCCGCACTGCTTTCGCTATCGCACGCTCGCAAGTGGGTCGAAACAACGGCGCGTCAAGCGGTCTTAGTCATCCTGACGATCTCTCCACTGCGAGCCGACAGACGGCAGCCAACGTATCTAAGTTCCGCCTCGTTGGCGCCGGTGAGCGTCATCTCGATACTCGAGTCCGTAGCTACCGGGCGATCCGCAAGCTTAAAGCGAAGGGTCTTGCCGTCAAAGTTGGCATCCTTAAGCGCAACGGAGACCGAGGAACCAACGATATCCGGACCGGATTTGTCCTTTTTGATTTGACGAAACACTGCGGTCCCCGAAAGCTGATCGCCGGAATGGTTGATGGTGATTTCCACGGCCGGCTGCCCGTGCCAGCTCCCCTGCCAGGTCCCTTCGATGACCGGTTCAGAATGCTTGCCGGCCATAAAGTTGTGAGTTTCGTTAACAAAGAGCGCGAAACCACTGCCCAGTATTGCTGATAGCAGGAAGGCAGCCAGATACGAGATGCCGGAAGGAAACGATGAAGGTTTACTGATACTCTTCATAGGGAGATACTCCAAAGATCGGCAAAATCGATCAGGTTAGAATTGTGTTGCGCGTTAACTAATACGACAGGCTGCCGCTTAGATACCGTGATCGAAAAAAAGGTTCCCCGGCTTCAAAAATATTTTGGATCTGGTCCGTCGGTTAGTCGTCGGACCTTTATCAATGCGAAATAATGGATAAATTTCCGAACTCTCGGCGGCACTTTGAGCCTACTTCATGTTAGGGAGACCGATTGCCTTGAACATTACGAACCTCGTATTTGTTAGAACTCTCGGTTGGGTTCTGCTTCTCGCGGTTGCCAATGCCGTCCCCGTACTCGCACAGGGAAGCAAAATCCGGGAATATCGACGGGCTAATGAACATCGCATACTTGACGAGTATTTAGAGTTCCTGGCAATTCCGAATGTGGCCTCGGACCGTGAGAATATCCGTCGCAATGCCGCGTTCATAGTCCAGATGATGCGCAGTCGGGGATTGAATGGACGTCTCCTTGAGACGAATGATCCCGGAGTGCCGCCAATGGTTTATGGTGAATGGAAGGTGCCGGGCGCGACCCGTACCCTGATCCTATATGCCCACTATGACGGGCAACCAACAGATCCCAAGCAATGGACCGAAACTCTGCCCTGGCAACCAGCGCTTCGTTCGGCCTCAATCGAAGCGGGCGGCAGGATCCTGCCAATGCCCAAAGCCGGCGAATCGATTGATCCCGAGTGGCGTCTATATGCTCGCTCTGCTTCCGACGACAAGGCCGGTGTTATGTCGATCTTGACTGCGGTTGCAGCGCTTAAAGCAAATGGGCTCACGCCAACCTCGAATATCAAGTTTGTCTTCGAGGGTGAAGAAGAGGCCGGCTCGCCAAACTTGGCGACGATCATTAATCTCCACAAGGACTTGCTCCAGGCTAACGCCTGGATTATCTGTGATGGTCCGGTCCATCAGTCAGGAAGGAAACAGGTCGTCTTTGGCGTGCGCGGAGACACCAACGTAGACCTGACAGTGTATGGGGCTAAAAGGCCACTCCATAGCGGGCACTATGGAAACTGGTCGCCGAATCCAGCCATGGTTCTGGCGCGGCTTCTCAGTTCAATGAAGGATGACTCCGGGAAGGTCACGATCGCCGGATGGTACGATGACGTTCAACCACTTGGGCAACTGGAGCGTCAGGCGATCGCAGAGGCGCCTCAATACGATGAGAAGATTAAAGCCGCGCTTGGACTCGCCAGGACGGAAGGTTCAGGTAGACCGTTACTCGAACTGATTAATGAACCTTCGCTTAACATCAATGGAATGAGCAGTGGGGATGTAGGCGCACTTGCCCGGAACGTTATACCAACTACTGCCTCTGCCGTCCTCGATCTGCGCCTGGTCAAAGGCAACGATTTCAATCGGCAATTTGAACGGCTTGTCGCTCATGTTCGCAAACAGGGATTCTATGTTATTGACCGTGACCCTACTGACGAGGAGCGGCTAAAGCATCCACTGATCGCGAAGATGATCCATCGGACGGGTGGCTACAATGCCGAACGCACAAGGATGGATCTACCTCTCTCACTGGATGTGATTGCCGCGGTCCAATCAACATCGGGGCAACCGATAGTGAGGTTACCTAGTTCGGGCGGCAGTCTGCCGCTTTCGATAATTACAGAGAACCTTCGCACTGTGACGATCAGCGTGCCGATAGCGAACTACGACAACAACCAGCACGCTGAGAATGAGAACATTCGCCTTCAGAATCTCTGGGATGGGATTGAAACGATGGCAGCAGTGATGACGATGAAGGGAAGGTAGGAGATCTCGCTAATTTCTGAGGCTGGAGGCATCAACTCAGAGATTCTTCCAAAAAACGATGACTCGAATCTCTAAAATATTTCGTAACCTATTTTGCTTTCTGCTCCTTTCCGCACTAATACCGGTAGCCTTGACACCTGTTGCGGGGCAGCGCGCCACTCTGCAACAACTCGAGGCACTCCAAAAATACGTCAAGGACAGTTGGCGTACGCTTGCTCGCTCACACCGAGAACTTCCCGTGGCCGCCGTCGATCCGAAGTTCAGTGTGCCCGCTGATGAACCTCTGCCCGTCTACATCTCTCGAAAGGAGAATGTAAAAAGAATTCATGAGAGTTTGCGAAGCCTGCTCTCTGCGGCAGACTTACGCAAAATCGAGATCCGTCAATTGCCACGCGAGAGCAAATCCTTAGAGCAACACGGCCTGCTCTACCTCCCGTATCCATATGTCGTTCCAGGCGGGCGCTTCAACGAGATGTATGGCTGGGACAGTTACTTCACGCAGGTAGGCCTGGTCCGGGACGGCGAGATCGAGTTGGCACAAAACCTGGTTGATAACTTCCTCTATCAGATCGAACACTACGGAAAAATTCTGAACGCCAATCGCAGTTACTATCTGACGCGATCGCAACCGCCATTTCTGACGCAGATGGTTCTGATCTCTTATCGCCAGTCAAAGGACAAGAACTGGTTGCGTCGCACGCTTCCATTGATTGAACGGTATTACCAGTACTGGACCGGCGGGGACCATTTAGTCTCGGACACTGCCCTTTCCCAATACTACGATTCGGGGAGTGGGCCAGCTCCTGAGGTCGTGGCGAGCGAACGCGATGAGGCCGGCAAGACCCATTACGATCGCGTACGCGAGTTTTACCGCACCCACGAGGTCACCGATTATGACGTTCGTGATTACTATGACGCCCAAACGGACAGTCTGACAGATCTCTTCTATAAAGGTGACCGGGCGATGCGCGAGTCCGGCTTCGATCCGTCGAATCGCTTTGGACCATTCAGTATCGACATAATTAATTACAATCCAGTCTGCCTCAATTCGCTGCTCTACATGATGGAGCGCGATACTGCCGAAATCCTGAGAGAACTGAGTCAGCCGGCAAAGGCGAGAGCGTGGTCTCAGCGGGCCGTAAAGCGCGCGGCTCAGATTAACCAGTTGATGTGGGATGAAAAGCATGGCCTCTACTACGACTACAATTTCCGCACCAAGTCTGTCCGGCGTTATCCGTTTGTGACTGCGTTCTATCCGCTGTGGGCCGGCATTGCGAGCCCCGCGCAGGCGCGCCGTGTAATAAACAATCTCGAAAAGTTTGAACGGCCAGGCGGTTTGACGACGAGCACGAATGAGAGTGGCAGCCAGTGGGACGCACCTTTTGGTTGGGCGCCAATGCAGATGATAGCAATCGCCGGCTTACGACGTTATGGCTATCATGAAGAAGCAGACCGGATCTCGATGAAGTTTCTCTCGTTAATCCTGAAAGAGTTCATCGAACACAACGTCGTAGTGGAGAAATACGATGTGGTGCGCCGGGATTCGGACCTGCGCGACGGCTTGAAGTTCGGTTACAGCTCGAATGAAATCGGCTTCGGCTGGACGAACGCGGCTTTCACTGAACTTTACGCGCTACTTCCCGATACCCGCCGGAGAGACGTTTTAGAGACCGCCGTAAAATGAGGTGTGTATCGCAGAAGCTATTTTAGTTAAAACTGTGAATCTGCCTAAACGCAGCCGGTACCCTTCGAGATGACGGGCTTGCTTCACAAAATCGTAATCCTGCTCGCACTACTGCAAGCCGGCTGGATGGCCTTCGACGGCGCTCGCGCACTTATTGTCGGTGATTACGTCACTCCCTCCAGCGGCGAGTACGCAGGTCAGTTAGGTCCCTGGGCTAATCTCGTAGCCGCTGCCGGTATCGAACCGCGCTCAACTCTGATGAAAACAATCTTTGTTGTCTACGGGGTCTTTTGGTTGATAGTGATCTCGTTCTTTGCTCAAAAACAGCGATGGGCATGGACAGCAATGCTGATTGCCGCGGTCGGATCACTCTGGTACTTGCCGTTTGGCACTGTCTCAAGCATGATTCAAATCGCGCTGCTCGTTCTAATCTGGCGCAATAACCGAGCCCGGCTCGCTGAGCCTAATTGAATCTCATGAAAGTCATTAATCTCGAGGACAAACTCTCAAGCTTTAGCGATCACTGGAACCCACGCGTCATTGCCGAATTGAACGACCAACAAGTAAAGCTGGTAAAGTTTCAGGGTCCTTTCACCTGGCATCATCACGAAAATGAAGACGAACTCTTCATGGTGGTCAAGGGAAGATTTCGCATGGAGTTCCGCGACTACACAGTCTGGATAGAGCAAGGCGAGCTGATAGTTGTACCGCGTGGAGTTGAACATCGCCCGGTAGCTGATGAAGAGACAGAGGTGCTCTTGTTTGAACCTGCTTCTACGCTCAATACCGGCAACGTCGAAAACGATTTTACCGTCCGCAATCTTGAGACCATTTAGAAAATCCCAACACATTTGAACCTCTGGAGGCCTAAACCGTGAAGCTGCTCTGCCTACTGGTATGCACCCTAACCCTTGGACTCGTGGCCGCAACATCTGCCCAGACAGTCTCTAACCCTATAAACACCCCTGCCGGAACCCTGGCAGCTAAACCATCGGTTGTCCCGCCCGATATAAATCTGCCCGAGGCTGACACTCTAATCTATATCAACGCCAAACGCATTTTGAATGAAGCAGTACCGCGGTTTGTTCCGCCTGTTGAAGTTGCCAAGTTGCGTAAGGAGTTCGACAACTTGGAGCAATCAATGGGCGTTGATCCGGCGCAGATTGATTATGTGATAGTCGCTGCCCGCCTCCGGAAGCCTTCGGCCGAACTAAACTTTATCCCACCCGAGTTCATGCTGGTTGCCGGCGGTGACTTTGGAGCGGAGGCCCTCGCGGGTTTTGCTCAAATCCTTTTAGGTGACTCGGCTCGTGAGGAGTCATACGGAGAGAAGAACCTGACCCTGTTCAGGATCGATCCAATCGCGAAGGAGGCGGAAAAGCTAGACTTTCTAAAATCCTTTGCGGAGATGGCCGTCGTAGCACTAAGCCCCAGCAAGATTGGCATTGGTACTCCCGAATATCTTAAGGCCGCAATTGATGCCGCGCAGGGACAAGGTCGCATAACTCAGGAAGCCTTGAATTCGTTGATGCGAGACCCTGACGTACTGCTAAGCGTGGTCGGTCTGCCGCTGAACTCATTTGCGAAGAGTTTTGGCCTATTAGGAGTCGAAGGAGAGATGGGAAGCGCTAATTGTACGTCAAGCTTCGGGAACTTCTATGCCGCTGTGACAATGGACCAGTCGCATTTTAAATTGCGGGCAGCGATGAATGCGGATAACGCAAACACCGCAAAGATCATCTCGGGGCTTCTCCAGCAAGCGCTCAACGCCATCACAGATAAATCGATCGTGAGCAACGTCGCAATGAATGCCGAAGGCCATGAGGTTCAGTTGCAGGCAGACCTTTCGCAGCAAGCCTTGATCAAGTTCATAACTGAGCAGATGAAACCGTCGGAACCGAAAGCAGCGACGAAACCAGCAGCCAAGGCGCCCGTGAAAAGACGCACGCCCCGCCGCCGTCGAGGTTAGCCTTTACCTACGTCGCCCTGTCGCGGCAATCTCCTGCTGGATTCGTCCAATGCGATTCGACGGGCCCGGATGAGAGGCAAAGAAAACCCCGCCACGATTTCCCAGCGTCCGCATGAAACTGACCAGACCCTGAGGATTGTATCCCGCTCGGCGCATCAACTGGACTGCCCCGACATCAGCCTGAGTTTCAGCGCTGCGACTGTACTTCAAAAAGACTGAGTTCAATCCGAGCCCGATTCCTAGTTGCGCTAGCGTACCCATAAGGCCACCGCCAAGTCTTCCACCAAGCACTTGTAACGGCATCTGCGCAAGCATTGCCTTCGAAGCCTGATTTGTCCCATGTCGCAGCGTCACATGCGTGATCTCGTGCGCCAGCACGCCCGCAAGCTCTGACTCGTTGCGCGTGCGCTGTAACATTCCGCTGGTTATGTAGATATACCCTCCAGGCAGCGCAAACGCATTGGCATCATTGCTTTGGATTACGCGAAAGCGCCATGGCAGATTCGGCATCGATGACACAGAAGCAAGGCGCCGGCCGATGTTGGTGACGCGCGCGTTATTGGAGGTGCGATACTGTCGTTCGATCTGCGCTGCTGAGCGCTGGCCGATCTCAATATCATCGCGGAGAGAAAAGAGATTCATTCCCGGACGAAGTTGAGTTTGGGCGACGAGTGTCGCGCTCGGGGCGATGACCAGAATAGCTAAAAGTGCGTAAAGACTTAGGTCTTTTCTAGTTCTCATAATGATTTTCCCCGGGAGAGAATTTAAGGAGAGGACAATGTGATGATAGTTGGTGAGGATGGGTTTTCGTTAAGTGAGAAACAAGATTACTGCAAGGTGAATGTAAGATAAGTAGCTGGACAAAGATAAGCCCATACCCCACTGCTTTAGCCTGGGGTTGTTTAGTTTCGGCCTAACAGAAGCCGTCCCCCTTATAGATATCCGAATGCTTCAGGAGCTGTGAATAAAATGGGCGGCAAGAGCTATTAACGGAAACGATTGCTATTAGGTCAAAACTAAAACTCCGTAGCTAAACAGGGTGGCAAGCAGCGGCTATACTCACCGAAACCATTTCAATGGTTTTTCCTCATTCTCACAAGCATACTCATGTGTCTATTGACCTGCCGACGCGCAATTCGATTGAAGAGGTTGTGAAGCTAACTTATGCCGAAGAGTACGCGATGTTTGTGAAGCGGTATGGCTTGGAGTGGCGCTCAGAGAAAACCATTAAAATGGTTGCGTGAATGAGAGGAGGTGCCGCACTTCCCCAACCTAAAGGTAGGGGTGAATGAGAGAGGTATCGTCACCAGATACCTCTTGCTTCAGCTTGAGGAGTTTCAGCTTTGACCTAACTGCGAGCCAAA
>DATKDA010000011.1:0-5664 GCA_035512935.1 Pyrinomonadaceae bacterium
CGGCGCCGGAAGATTTTGGTCGGGCTCGAGCTATAGACATCTCACCCCTACCGGGTGGCTTTTGATTCGCGACGGCAGCTATAAACATGACACCCCTCTTGGGGTGGGTCGTGCAACAACGCGAGGGTATCCATTAGGAACCTCTGTTAGGTCGAAACTGAAACTCCTCGGCTAATCTAGTTCTGCCAAAAAAATGAAGTTCTGCTTGCCTCGTGGCCTCCGTGCGTGCAAATCTCACGCATGCCGCAGGTACAGGAGACCCTCGAGCGCGTCTTTCGTGAAGAGTACGGCCGTATCATCTCATCTCTGATCCGTCACTCCGGCTCCTTCGATCTGGCCGAAGAATCATTGCAGGAAGCGCTCTCTACAGCAGTAGTCAAGTGGGAACAGGAAGGCACGCCGGTAAACCCCGGCGCCTGGCTCACAACAGTGGCCCACCGAAAGCTGATCGACATGGTGCGGCGCGAAAAGACGAAGAACGCCCGTCAGTCCGAGTTGGAATACGAGTCGCTCCAATCGCGAAGCGAGAACCCTGCGTTACTGTTCGACGAGAACTCGCAGTATCCGGATGACCGGTTACGATTGATCTTTACCTGCTGTCATCCATCCCTTGGCCAGGAGGCGCAGGTTGCACTAACCCTGCGCACGTTGGGTGGCCTTGCCACTGCCGAGATTGCCAGAGCTTTCCTTGTACCCGAACCAACTCTGGCCCAGCGACTCGTGCGGGCCAAGAACAAGATTCGTCTTGCTCACATTCCCTATCAGGTTCCGCCACTTGAGGTCCTGCCGGAACGTCTTGCGGCAGTGCGCGCGGTCGTCTACCTGATTTTTAACGAGGGTTACTCGGCGACGGCCGGCGAGAGCCTAATCCGAAAAGATCTTTGCGCAGAGTCAATCCGCCTGGGCCGGATGCTTTGCGAATTGATGCCGGACAATCCCGAAAACATTGGATTGCTTTCACTGATGTTGCTTCAGGATTCGCGACGCGGGGCTCGGATCAACGAACGTGGCGAACTCGTAACTCTTGAAGAGCAGGATCGTTCTCTATGGGACCAGACCGAGATCGCAGAAGGAGTACGGTTGGTCGAGACAGCGCTTGGTTTGCACCGCGTTGGCGCTTACCAATTACAGGCCGCGATCGCCGCCGTTCATGCAGAGGCCAAGAGCGCGGCTGAAACTGATTGGCGACAGATCGTCGCTCTTTATACTGAGCTGAAGCGGATCAATCACTCACCAATCGTCGCGCTAAACCACGCCGCTGCGGTTGCGATGAGCGAGGGATATGAGAAGGGGCTGGCGCTGATCGAGGCTGCCGGAGCGTCGGGAAAGCTCGACAACTATTACCTTTTCCACTCCTCTCGTGCCGATTTACTGAGACGGCTCGGAAGGTATGAAGAGGCCCGGGCGGCCTATTCGCGTGCTCTTGAATTGACGGCTAATCAGGTCGAGCAAGACTACGTCCGCCGCCGCCTGGATGAGTTGTGAGGCTCGGCGAGCTTCTAACTAAACATCCTCGAACCCATTTAAGACACGACAGTTCAAGTTTTGGACCATGGTGAAAATTCACCTACTTACCTTTAGGTTGGGGTTTAGGTCGGATCGTCGATCGTACTGCGCCGAAGCATTTTAATGGTTTCCAAAATTAACCTGTCACTCATTCCTACTCACGTTTCTGAAATCATCGTAAATATATCTATGGATTTGACTCGTTGGCGTGGTTAGCGAAGGGAAACCAAAGAAATGGTTCAACTTATGCCGGACGCCGCTGACAGGCTTGAGCATCATGGAGTTTCAATTTCTGCCTAACACAACGACCCCAACACCGCACAAGACACCACCGACTTTAGTCGCGTGGAGTTTCAGTTTCTGCCTAACACAACGACCCCAACACCACACAAGACACCACCGACTTTAGTCGCGTGGAGTTTTCAATTTCTGCCTAAAGGAAAAACACCCGAACCTTTTACTTCCATCTAAACCTGGACTATCATGCACCATCCTCACTAAGACTCTGCCTCCGTTCAAATTTCTTGAATCTGCCTATCAGCTCCATTTCTATCTGGGCTTCAAGACTCACTATCTCCACCCGCTGTTTGAAAGGGAAGATGAACGCAAGCTGGCGCGGACCGTACTTGATGACGTCTGCAGCCGACAACAGTACCATTTGCTGGAATCCAACATTAAAAATGATTACTTGCGTATCCTGCTTAGCCTGAAACCAGAGCAGAATATTTCCAGCACCGTAAAGATGCTGAAAGGCAATTTGTCTCGAGAGTTTGGCCTGGCCTTCAGAGAAGAACTGGACCGTTATCGCACCAGAACACTTTGGGCGAGAGGTTACTTCGCCAGAAGCTCAGGGAAGGTCAACCTCGAGTCCGCTCGAAAGTATGTCGAGACTCAGGTAAGCCATCACGGGTATGCGGGCGAGTGGACCAAACCGCTAAGGTATCGCAACTCTGCATTCAGGTCTCCTGCTTTTACGCTACCACACTCAGTCTGCATGCTCGACTATCACTTGGTGCTGGCAACAAAGTTCCGTGCGTCGCTTTTTGACGAGGCGATCGCGCCCGGCCTATTCGAGTATGTGCTGGCCGTGGGCCGAAGGCATGGTTTCGCTGTAGATCGCATGAGTCTCCTTCCTGATCACATGCATCTGCTGCTGCAGGCAATTCCCAGCTTAAGTATTTACGATTGTGCGCTGGCGGTGCTGAACAACACGCGGCACTGGATGGAGAAGCATTTCTCTGGCGCGCTTAAGCAAATGGACGCCTGGGATGTTTGGCAGCCATCCTTTTACGCAGGAACTGTAGGAGAGTATAGGACGGCGGAGGTCAAGAGCTTCTTGCGTTATTAGTTTCCTGGGGTCTTAGGCCGAATTGAAACTCCACGAGGCTGAAGCCTGTGGTGTCTTGGGTGGTGGTCCATTGGTTCGTTAGGCTGAAATTGAAACTCCACGAGGCTGAAGCCTGTGGTGTCTGGCTCGCTCCTGCGAAGCTTAAGGTTAGGCGGAAATTGAAACTCCACGAGGCTGAAGCCTGTGGTGTCTGGTGGTGGTCCCTGGTGATGTTTCGTTTGGGATGAACTTGAACACCAGGCGGAATTGAGAGGTTTTTATTTTTCCGTGGCGATAATCAGCGGGCTGGCTTCCAGTTCCCGTCGATAGAACACCCGCGGGCGCTGAAGGCTGCGCTTCTCAGGATCGGCAATCTTTTCGTCACCCGTAACGAATGCCAGCTTTGATCGCTTACGAATACTTCGCCCTTGCCCAATCTCGACTTCGCGTTGCTTCATCTTTGCGAGTTGCATCCGCGGCACTCTCTCGACCGCATAGTCAAGCCACTCGCGCTGGGTGATCTCGCCATTCTGATCTCTGTCCGCGCTCAGTTTCTTCAGGCCCTCAGCAACCAGAGCATAGGTAAGCAAGCCA
Source organism: Pyrinomonadaceae bacterium (assembly GCA_035512935.1). Lineage (GTDB taxonomy): Bacteria > Acidobacteriota > Blastocatellia > Pyrinomonadales > Pyrinomonadaceae > PSRF01. The sequence continues at coordinate 3,428 of DATKDA010000011.1, forward strand.
TGACCCAACTCGGAAACCTCCAGGGCCGCCTGATAACTCTGGGCCGCCGTCAGGATATACATGCCCTTCTCGTAAGCCAGTTGCGCCAGCCCCTTCGAGTTCATTGGTCCACGGCGTTTCTCTTCGGCTTCCAGAGCCTGACCGCTATTGCAGGCATCGACAATCAGCATCAGGTGTCGAGCATCAATCTTCTCGAAAGCGGCTTCCAACTCTCGATCGGAAATACTGTGGGCCAGGACGAGTTGCAGCGCCTTTCTATTATCAATCCGCCGCGAGCCTTTATACCCAAAGTCGTGCGGCATCAAATAGAAACGTTCGTCGTGCGCGGTCCCGTGCCCGGCAAAATAGATCACTACCAGATCTTCAGGTTCGGCCCGCGCAAAGCGGTTAATCGCTTCGGGAACAGGTCTTCTCACCGGTATTTCCCCACCGCTAAGCCGATGCAAGGCGAGCAGGATGTTCTCCTTAGTTGCCTCGCGGTCATAAAGAGTAACAACCTCGACCTCCTCATAGTTCTTCAACCGCTCCTGCTGGCGCCTGATCTCAAGACCAAACTCTCGGGCATCGGCAACCGCATAGCGAAGCTCGTAATCCGGATTGGCGTACTTATCAATCCCGACGGCGAGCACATAAGCCCGGCCGCGGCGTCCGAGGTTCGCGCCTCCGACTAAGGTTCGCATCTCATCGGCACTCTTGACGTTGTCATTGTTGAAGGCATAGGCAAGTAACTGGTTCTCGCCGGCCACGAGAGTAACCGTCGCAATGCAGACGGCCTTCCCCTGGCCCTGTTGCTTACAACCATCCTGATCGCCCAACTCGAAGGCGTTGCCACGCCACAGCTTTACAAGCGTGCCGTTGCGAAAAAGTCGTACATCGCGGGCGCCGCTTCCAGTCTGCTGGCGCGGGTCCGCTGGCGCTTCGGCGATGTCGATGGTCACTTGCACATCGCGAGCTTTAGTCGTCGCATTGTCAGCCACGTTAAGTATCAACTGCGGTTGGCGGCGGTCTTTCGTTGCCAGGGATTGAGTTGCCAGTGGTCGCTTTCCACTTAGGAGCTCCATAAGTAACCCTGGATAGAAAAACTCATTGAAAAAGGCCTCGACGGGCGCGTGGTCCATCGTCTCGTTATTGAACCGCCATACCACCTGTTTCCAGGCAGCAACGGAGCCGTCGAAGAGCCCATCCGGGGTAATCACCATCCAATCTCGCTCGCCAAAGGAGATCAACGTAGCCAGTTCTTTGCCGCTGTCTGTGGCCCAGACCTTAATCGTTCCATCATCACCGGCGCTGATTAGAAGTCTGTTATCCGCGTTAAAAACTACTGAGTGAACGGGGCCTGCGTGTCCGGCAAGGGTATGAATGACTGTCGCGGTTTCTGCATGCCAAAGTTTGATCGTGTTATCCGCGCTGCCACTGGCCATCAATTTGCGATCGGAACTGAATGTGAACGCCAGTGGCGCCGAGTTATGACCTCTGAAACTGCGAAGCTCCTTGCCGGTACTGATCTCCCACTCCTTAATCTCGCTATTTATCGTGCCGCTGAAAACAGATTTGCCATCAGGGCCAAAGGTGCAGAGCTCGTTGTTGTTGGCGCGGATGCTTCGAAGCTTGGCGCCCGATACTGTGTCCCAGATGTAGAGTTCCGATAAGCTATCGCTCGCCAACAATTTGCCATCCGGGCTGAACACGATCGTATTCACATTGTTGAAGTGGCCGGGTAGCGTTACTAATTCTTTGCGCGTTTCGAGATCCCAGAGTTTGACCTCTTTGTAGCTGCCGCTGGCCAGAGTCCTGCCGTTGGGACTGAATGCCAGAGAGTTAATACCGCCTCTGTGTCCTGCCAGCTGACCAAGGAATTTACCTGAACTGACTTCCCAAAGTGCGATGTGCTTATCAGCACTGGCCCCCGCAATGATCTTTCCGTCAGGACTGAAAACCAATGAACCGGTTACACCGGACCGCCACTCGAGTTTATGTAGTTCAGCGCCGGCGCCGGTGTCCCAAAGCCTGATGCTGTTGTCCGTGCCGGCACTGGCGAGGACACGTCCATCCGGACTAAAAACGCTCGAGAAGATCCCCGATTCATGGCCGGCCAGCGTCCGCACCTCGCCTCTCCCGAGATCCCACAGCTTGACTTCATTGCCGCTCTTCCCACTGAAGATGATCTGATCGTTTCCATTGAAGCTTTTAGAGAAGAGTCCTGTGGCAAGGCCGCGGATCGTGCGTAGTTCGGTACC
>DATKDA010000012.1:0-10193 GCA_035512935.1 Pyrinomonadaceae bacterium
GGAACTCTATCAAAGCTGACCCGGCGCTTCATGGGCAACCGGAAATCAAGCGCCAGCGGCGGGAATGTTATCGAGGACGAACATCTAGACGAGAGCGCATTAGGGCGTAAGATCGGGTATCTCTCGGTGATGGAGTTGTTCCGCGACTTCACACCGGAAGAGATGCAGGAGATTGACCGCGTTACCAGAATGCAAACCTGCACTACGGGACGTGTTTTCTATTCGCCCGAAGAAACAGGCGAGGTGCTGTTCATCTTGAAGAAGGGCGCGGTGCAGATCTACCGGATGTCTCCCGAGGGCCGCAAACTGGTTATCGCAAACCTTCCCCCGTACTCCTTTTTTGGAGAGATGAGTTGCATCGGCCAGGGCATGTACGACACTTTTGCCGAAGCTACTGAAGAATCTCTCATATGCACCATGAGCCGGGCCGATGTCGAGCGACTGCTTCTATCGAAACCGAAAGTAGCGCTGCGCATTCTGGAAGCGGTGGGTAAGCGCGTCGTGGACGCCGAGCGACAGTTGGAGGAGTTGGCATTTAAGGGGCTGATCCCTCGCATAGCAGCTTTGCTGCTGCGAGAGGCCGACGGTGACGAAGTTCAAGGGCTTTCTCACCAGGACATCGCTGAAAGATTGGGAGTGTACCGCGAGACTGCCACGAGCGCGCTCAATGAATTGAAGACCGCCGGCATTATTGAAATCGGAAGGAAACGGATCAAAATCACCGCACGCCAGCGACTGGAGCGCGCCGCAAGTGAATAAAGCCGGCGAAGAGTTCCCTAGTGAGCGGAAGCCCAAAAGTTCTACTGCCGCGGTGGTACAAAACTTACCGAACACTCTAGACACTCCTATCCTGTTGCGTCGGGTACGGGAGTATCTCCTGACGCCCGGCGCGCCTAACCTACGGCTTTCTCCAGGGTGGTTAGCCAAGAAACTAAATATTGATGAGCGCGAGTTGCTGGGCGCGCTCGCCTATGGAGTGCGTGACGGGTTGCTCGAAATGCACTGGGAGGTCTACTGCCCCATGTGCGGCGGTGGAACCGGAGATATTGGCTCGCTCAGACATGCGCGTGGAAACGTTGAATGTGTGGACTGCGAGGCGAGTTTCGACCTTCACCTCGACCGCGATGTGCGCGTGACCTTTTCAGCAGGTGAACGATTGCGGAGAGACCGTGGAGAAGAGGTACTCCCAGGAGCGGACGAAGAGGCAGAGCATACGACACGCGGGCTTGACCTTTTGTTGATTCCAGCCTTTTGGGAATTGTTTTCGGGTGAAGCTCCCGCTGACGATGAATCGCTGCGGATTGGCCGCGTTGCGATTCTATTCACTGACCTGCGCTCCTCGACGGCAATGTACGCAGAGCGCGGCGACCCGCGCGCGTATCGTTTAGTGCGCGACCACTTTGCGATTCTCGGCAAAGCTATTAATAGGAACAAAGGCGCTCTGGTTAAGACAATTGGCGATGCCGTCATGGCCTCCTTCTCCTCAGGCGCCGACGCCGTGCGCGCCGCCTTTGAGGCGCAAGCGGAACTTCGCGCGCGCGCTCAAGACACTCAAGATATGGGCGGCGAACTGGTGCTCAAGGCCGGCGTTCATGCCGGCGCCTGTCTCGCGGTTAAGCTCAATGACCGGCTCGATTTCTTCGGCGGTGCGGTCAACACCGCTGCGCGCGTGCAGGGATTGTCGTGCGGCAACGATGTTGTTGTTACCGACCAAGTAATCGCCGACATCGAAGGTGAAGGAAATAGAGACCAGCGACAGTTTCGCATTGAGAAGAGCTTTGACGCGCGCTTGCGCGGCTTGCCAAAGCCAGTTCGCGTGCACCGGCTCATTGTGGCAACAGGTAGTGAGGTATCTGGGCTGGGGCCCCATCAATCTGTGACCGCGAGGTTCTTCAGATTAGTAGGACGCAAGTGAGGGTTGCAATTATGCCTGAATGGTTAATATTCCCGTTGATCATAGTCGGTTATTTCCTGTTGATGAAATACGTCTTACCACGATTGGGAGTACCGACGTGAATGTCCGGTTCGTGCCACGTCGAGTCTCGACGTGACGATAAGGAAGCGGACGATCAGCTTAGAGAAGATTCATGAACCGATACGATCTTGTCGTTATTGGCGGTGGCTCTGCCGGGTTGGTAGTTGCCGGTGGGGCGGCGCAACTCGGGGCGCGGGTGGCCCTCGTTGAAAAGAAAGCGTTGGGTGGTGACTGCCTGTACACGGGCTGCGTGCCGTCGAAGACCTTTATCCGTTCGGCCCGGTTCGCTGCGGATGTTCGGCGCGCAGAGGCGTTTGGCTTTGCGCCAACTTCTCTTGACTTCAAGGATGGCGTTTTCGCTTCGATCAGCGATCGTGTGGCGCGTGTTATCGAAACCGTCGGGGAGCATGACAAGCCAGAGCGGTTTGAGGCCTGGGGCGTGGAGGTGATCTTTGCGACCCCACGTTTTCTATCGCCGCATGAACTCGAGCTGACAAGCCACGATAGCACCAAGAGAACTATCAAAGCCAAGCGCTTGCATCGCCACGGGCTCGCGCCCTGCTATACCTCAAATTGAGGGGTTGAAAGAAGCTGGTTTCGTTACGAATGAGGAAGTCTTTCACCTCAAGAAATTGCCCGAGACACTCATTGTTCTTGGCGGCGGTCCGATCGGGCTGGAACTGGGCGAATCGTTTGCGCGCTTCGGAAGCGACGTAACCATCGTTCAGAGGAACAAGCGCTTACTTGCGAAAGAGGACGAAGAAGTTTCAGCAACCGTAGAAGAGATAATGCGCGCTGAAGGTCTCAAGATTCTGCTCAATCACAAAGCGGTGCGGGCAGCTACCGCAAACGGCCAAAAGGTACTTACCGTTGAGCAAAATGGTAAGAACACTGAGTTGCCTGCCGACGAGATTCTGGTAGCCACGGGACGCCGCCCTAACATTGAAGGGCTGAATCTCGAAGCCGCCGGAGTTAAGCATGATAAGCAGCGCATTTTCACAGATGACTACCTGCGCACGTCGGCGCGCCACATCTTTGCGGCCGGCGATATCACCGGACACTTCCCTTTCACACACATGGCCGCTTATGAAGCTTCAGTTGTGATTCGCAACGCGCTCTTCTTTTGGCCACTGCTGCAAAAGACCGACTTTCGAGTTGTTCCCTGGACCACATTCACCGATCCCGAAGTAGCCCGTGTAGGGCTAACGGAAAGTGATGCAAAGAAGAAGTTTGGCGAAGCCAACGTACACGTCTACCGCACTGACTTTGCCCATAACGACCGCGCTCAGACCGAAGAAGAACCAAAAGGATACGCGAAAATAATCTGCCAGGGCCGCAAGAACGAGATCGTGGGCGCGCATATTGTCGGCGCGCATGCAGGTGAGCTGATACATGAAGTCGTGCTGGCCATGAAAAAGCGACTTTCAATAAATGCTTTAGGCAGCATGATTCATGTCTATCCGACGCTGACGCAGGTTAACCAGCAGGCCGGTGTTGACGCCATACTTGAAGGCCTTTCGGCCTACAAGAAGTGGTTGTCGTATTATTTCAAACTCTGGCGATAAGATATCCACATTCGTTCCGGAGAAGCCCGCATCTGAGATCTATAGGATGATCAAAACTCTATGGCGTGGATCAAGGTCGTAAACGTACCAGAAGCGGAGGGTGCACTGCGCAAGGCCTATGACGAAGTAGCCTCAACGCGTGGTGAAGTCGGAAACATTCTCAAGGCTCATAGTCTGCACCCGAAAGTGCTGACCGCACACCTCTATCTTTATCGAGAGTTGATGTTCGGTAGGTCTGAGTTGACCCGAACTGAGCGCGAGATGATTGCCGTCGCCGTATCAGTGGTTAATCACTGTCACTATTGAATCCATCATCACGGGGAGGCTCTCCGTAAGCTGACGAAAGATAATGGGCTGCTCACGGCCTTGGAACGTGATCCGTCCACCGCCCCGCTTGACACACGACAACGCGCGCTCATTGATTATGCGCTCAAGCTCACCCAAGAGCCGCAAGCAGTCAGGGAAGATGACATTCATGCTTTAAGAAATGTAGGCTACTCTGATACTGCCATACATGATGCGGCGACCATTATCGGCTACTTCAATTTTGTTAATCGAATCGCTCTTGGCTTAGGCGTTGACATGGAGAAGAATTTGGAGTGCGATCGAGACTAGCACACGGCAGTTTCGATGGAGTAAGAGGTTGAAGGAAACTTCTACCACCAGCAACCACCAGCCTTATACTTAAACGAGGATGCTAACGTGGCTGACCAGGAACCGGAAAATACATCCGTTGAGGGCGAGCGCGATATGCTTCCGAGCGATTCAGAAGCTCAGTATCAACTCCTGTTCGAAAGCAACCCGATCCCCAGCTTTGTTTATGACCTTGAAACGCTTCGTTTCTTAGCCGTCAATAGAGCTGCAATTCGACACTACGGGTATTCGCAGGAAGAGTTTTACGCCATGACGGTTAAGGAGATTCGCCCAGCCGAGGATATCCCAATCCTTCTAGATAAATTATCCAAGGTTAAAGAGGGTGCTGATACGGTATCCAGTCACTACCGACACAAGAAGAAGGATGGAACGATCATCTACGTAGAGATTACGGCGCGGGCGTTCCGCTACACGGGGAGGCTCGCCGAACTCGCTCTGGTTCAAGACATCACAGAGAGGGTCTTGGCCGAAGAGGAGCGAGAAAGGCTGATTCAGGAACTCACAGAAGCTCTCGCTAGAGTTAAGACCTTGAGCGGCCTGCTGCCCATCTGCTCAGCGTGTAAGAAGATCAGGGATGATAAGGGTTATTGGAATCAAATCGAAGTCTATATCGGGGAGCATTCGGAAGCCGAGTTCAGCCACGGCATCTGCCCCCCGTGCGTCAAAAAGCTTTATCCGGCGACTTACGAAAGGCTCTATCCCAATGAATGAGAATCAAGAACGCTGACGTAATCCGCACCTCTTGGGCTGAGAGAATCTCAGACCCTGCGTTGAGGAAGTCCGGTCTGCGTTAGTTCAGAACAGACTCACCAGGAGCCCAGCCGCGACCGAAAGCACGAAGATCATCAGAGCAACCGAACCGGCTACCTTCCAGTTAGTCGAGCGCGAGATGGTAAAAAGTGACGGCAGATTCACAGCAGGCCCGGCAATCATCATCGCGACGGCCGCGCCGGCCGGCGCGTCCGCTAAGAGTAAGATCAACGCCAACGGGATTTCAAAGAATGTAGGCAGAGCCAGTGGGACCGCAATCAGAGCGACGACAACAATCGCCACTGTTTGTCCGCCTGTTGATGCGAGAGCGCCCACCGGCAGCCACAGCGCAATGGCCATTGAGATCAACACCCCGACTGCAATCAATGGAACTGTTCGCACCGCCACTTGCATGCACGATCGCAAGAAGGTTGTTAACAACGGTCCGTTGCTTTCCTGGTCACTGATTGAACAATTGATTGGTTTGAGTGGAAACAATTTGTCCACGAAGATTCCGGTCAGGAATACGGCAGCGCCGGCCCCTGCAAGACGAGTCAACGCAATCCGGTGGTCAAACAGCATGAATGTAAGTATGAGCGCCGCGGGATTCAAGGATGGAGCCGCGAGCATCACCGCAAGCGATGGTCCCAGTCGCGACGATCGTTCGTACAAACCCGAAAAGACGGGCGCGGCGCAGCATGAGCAGAGCATCAACGGCGCTCCTGCAAGTCCGGCAACCAATTGAGGCCGTACTCGACCGCTTCCCAGAGCGTGACCCAGCCAACGAGGCGGAACGAGTACGCTAACAGCGCCGCTAATTAGAATGCCAAACAGCAGCGCAGGCCAAATCACCAGGAAGTAGTTTATCGAGCGGGCGACAACGTTAACCTGCGCCGCAGCATTGCCGGGCGTGGGAACGACATCAACACGTGATTGGAGTGCTCCGGTGTATTGTACCTTCACGATGGCGGCGAGCGCCGCGGTTCCTTTATAGACCAAGAGGCTTCCGACGATCACCAGCATGAGAGTTGCCGCGTAGATCAGTCTACGATTACCTTGGCTCGGAGACACGGTTGGGTCTTGGTTCAATTGAGTGTTCACGATTGTGCCTTTGCGAGTACCCGACTCGACGTTTACTGGTTTGGAATTTTCTCTGCGCTGCGGGATTATAGACCAGCGCGTCGTATCTTGGGAAAGGGGGCCCACATTTTATTTCCGTCACCTTTCAGTGCGCTAAGGGGTCTTCTGTTAAGCCGAATAATATCTTCTTCCTACCGAAGCGGCGCGAGCACAAGTGGACCGGTCGCTGGAAACTGACGCCACTATCCGAAGGAGCTAAATATGTCGAATCCCTTCTATGACTTCATGCAATTCCTGCAAAACAGCACAATACACGGTAGGTTTCCACTCTACGCGTTCGTCCTTCTGTTGATTGCGAGCTTCGTCATCGCATTGTTTAACTTCACGCGAAATGCCGAGCAGCGAACGATGGAGAAGACCTATACCTGGCTAGCCCGCCTCTTTGTTGGCGGCATGTGGTACCAGCAAATGCTCTGGAAGATGCCGCCAACGTTCACCGATAACCCAGACGGCAGCGGTGGTCTGCGCTACTGGATGGGCGAGATGGTCCATTATGCATCTTTCAAGCAGCACGCCACCTTAGTAAACGATCTAATACTGCCACACTTCAACGTCTTCGCGTTTCAAGTGTGGGCGGGCGAGATGTTTATCGCGGTGTCGCTGATGCTCGGATTGTTCACTCGCCTCGGCGGATTGCTGGGGACACTGATGGCTATCAACCTCTGGCTTGGGCTCTACAACCGGCCGCACGAATGGCCCTGGACTTACTTCTTCCTGATTCTCCTGAACGGATTTTTCATTTTCCTGCGTGCCGGACGCTCGCTGGGAATCGATGCATGGCTTGCTTCCAACGGTACGTCTGGAGGAATCGTAAAGCGAGTAATCTCGTGGATCACCTAAGCCCGAAGAGTTTTCGGTATCTGAAAGCGAACGTGGCTCGCTCCGAGGTTTCGCGCTCGACCTCGGACTAACTAATGAATGCCAACTCGCCTGCTCTTTTTGTTATCGCGACCCGAAATCCGGGAAGAGAATGGTACTTATGTTCGTCTAATTCTTGAGATTCAGTTATAACGCTACTCGTTTTCGGAAGGAGCACATAGTTGAAATGGTCGCTGCTACCATAAGTTTATTAATAGCGTTATTCGCTACATTCCCGTCAACTCGCTTAGGAGCATATCCGGGTGGGGCAAATGGATTTAGTCTTTCATCAGAAAAGTATAGTTGGCGTCTGGCAATTGAGCCGGGCAAAGGCTGCTTCCAGGAGAAATGTGCCCAAGGACGTTGGCCGATGGCGATCATTCCTCTCGTTGCCTTCGAGGACAAATTATTTATCGTCGGGCATAAGTCTGTCTGGTCCGCGGCGGACGGAATCAACTGGACCGCGCAACCGAAAACAGATTGGGGTGAGCGGTACGGCATGGCGTATGTCTTTTTTGACAATAGAATCTGGATGCTTGGCGGAATGCGCTCGTGGGCTGAGTTTAGAAATGATGTCTGGTATTCGAGTGACGGAAACAATTGGAAGATAGCAACCGCCAACGCAGCGTGGACTCCGAGAAGAGATCACAGCGTCTTAGTCTTTGATAATAAAATGTGGCTGGTGGGCGGTGTGGAGAGTTCAGGGCGTGCAGACCAATTACCGACCCACCTTCTCAACGATGTCTGGTCTTCAGAGGACGGTATGAATTGGACGAAAGTGGCGGCGAACGCTCCTTGGGCTCCGCGAGGTGGTCATGTTGCATTGGTCTTCGACAATAAATTGTGGGTTATTGGCGGCGCCGGATTGCGTGACGTGTGGTTTTCCAGCAATGGTCGGGACTGGACGCAAGCCACTGATGCCGCCGAATGGAGTGAGCGTCTCAGCAACGGGGGCCTGGTTTTCGACGGCAAGATATGGATTTTCGGCGGGAGAGGACTTAACGACGTTTGGTATTCGTCTGACGGTAAGCACTGGCAATTGGGATTCGCAAACGCGCCCTGGTCAACTCGGACGGCATTTCATAGCGTAGTCTTCGATAATAACCTCTGGATCTATGGCGGGAAAACCGGGCGAGATGACAGTTGGGCCGGTGATGTTTGGACTATGGCAACCAAGCAACTGTGCCCGGTGGGCAATTGGTGATATCAGAGATCTCTTCGTAGCTGAGTTCCTCGATGTCTGATAGCCAAATAGTTGTCCTAAACTCGATGGGCAGTTCTTCAAGCGCTTGCTGCAACTCGCTATCGAGCAGTTGTGCGAAGAACTCCTCTTCCGGCGTCGCGGACGGCGCGGTCTCTAGGCTCTCCAGTAAGCCCTCACTCAACTCAAATTCTGCGATTGGCTCCCGCGACTGCCGGTGAAACTCATTAATCTGCGTGTTCCGTTGCGCAGTGCCGTTTGCAGGGCATCAGTCTGAGTATCGGGGGCGAGACGGAGATGTTACCAACAACGGGCCCTCGAGGAGGACCTGCAGCGGACATACTCACGGCGGCCAGATCCAACTGCCCGGGGCATCGGCGCGCCGGCCCACTGGTCTATGAAAGACCTGAAGTATAACGAAGGTCTTTTCAGACGTGGCGAAACGCAACTCTACGTTTCGCGCGGAACCGGAGAGATCGAGGCGCTCCGTTGAGTTCCCTTGGTAGTGGCCCTTCATCCTCCGTTTCACGCTCCCGCCGCTCCGGTCCAACGACATGGTCGGCGGCGCATCGCTCGGTGTGGCCCGCGGGACAAAAAAGTCTCTTTTTTCAAAATGCCATTTCTCGCTGAGTGGAACGATCATTCTTAGGACGGTAGTTTCAACTGGCTGACCCGTGTTGGGAACCGGCTTAATACTCACGTAGTCTTGCAGTGTGGTGGATACCTGCCTTTTCCATTTTTAGATATTCAGCCTTGCCATCTTCCAGCGTTTGGGCGTTGGCAAATGTCAGCGAAAACGCCGCCATGCAGAGAATTCGGAATATTCCTTTCAAAATTTGTCGATTACGACCGACGAGCCGCCGAACGCCAGGTGCACACCGTTGTTCGGCCGTGCCTGCCTAGGCGAAAAGGCCAAGGCGCATCCACTGCTGCCGTGCTGCGACCTGAGCCGGGCTGTTCATCTCCAAGCGCGCCACTGTTGCCCTGCAGACCGGGGTGCGGCCCACAATCTCCCCGCAGTTAGGGCGCCTGTCGCACCGCAGGGGTTCGACTTGATGAACTAACGCACTGCCGCAGTTCGCAGCCTCTCCAGTGGCCCAGCAAAGTAGGATACGTTATGGAAGGCTTCCCGGGCGATCGCTTCCGCCACGGCTTTGGCCTGCGCCCCATCGCGCCCGAACACAATAACGCGCGTGTTGTGGTCTTCCATCGGCAAGCGCCCATCGTCCTTCGCCTTTTTCACCTCTCCCACGTCCTTACCAGGTTTGACACCACTGAGGGGCAGATTGCGGGCGTTCGGGATGGGGTTGGCAGTAAACTCCTCTGGGTCACGGGCGTCAATCCACACCGCGGTCTGATCCTGCTCCCTGACGTTTTGCACGCCTTCTGCCTCAATCTCCGTGATCCCGCCGAGGGCACGCCACACCGGAATGCCGAGCTGGTAACGCCGCACCTTGGTATAGCCCGCCGCCAGCAGTTCCTCCGCCAGTCGTTTACTCTTGCCGCAAAATGGACCATTGCAGTAGAGGACAATTGGGGCCGCTTTATTGTCCTGTACGACACGCCCGATTTCTGCGACATCTGAGACATACAGGGAGATCGGGACCCCCGGCTTAGCCGACACATTGACTGCACCGGGAATGTGGCTGACGGCGTACTCGTTGAACGGGCGGGCGTCGAAGACGGTGGCGCTCTTCTCTGCCAAGATTTTCCGCAGTTCTTCCGTCGAGATCTCTGGTGTCTTCTGGTCAGGCTCCATCAGGGTAGCCTGCTGGATGTTCATGACCGCTTGGCCGCTGGCATACGGTGCGCAGACGCCCAGCGCAAGCCACAAAATGGGTATCACTCGCCACACGGGAGAGAATGTCGCTTTCATCTTTCCTTCTCCTTTCAGTTATGGGAAGGTGGTAGGGGTGCCATACAGCCGAACTAGATATATCTGGTTTCCTAATAAAACCGTTGAAGCTTCGTATTTCCGAACATAACAGAAAGCCCAATTTGGCTAAATAGTTCAGCATGAAAGAGATGACTGTCAATCTCTTGGCTGTTC
>DATKDA010000013.1:0-18883 GCA_035512935.1 Pyrinomonadaceae bacterium
AGGACATTTTTCAGAATGTCGGGCACCGAGAGGTGTTGAAAGATACGACTCTGAGCGCATCTGGTAAGCAACCAGAACTGCGGCACCATCTCCATTCGGTAAGTAGTAAAGATCTCACCCCGGGCTCCCTGGCTGATGCGGCTGCAAATACCACTGAAATAACGTTGCCGGTCCCCAGGCAAGATCACTCTGACGGCAACTGGCTGACCGAGAAGCTTATCAAATGCAACGTCGGTCTCATTTTCAGCAACTAGGTCCAACTGAAAGCTGAAGAGTTGAGAAATGGCTTCATGTCCACTAAAACCGATTAGCAGCAGGGCGTCCTCACCCAAGCCTGTGCCAATGGCCAACGGCCTGTCTGCCTGTGAATAAGTTGGCATTAATACACAATCCTTCTACGAAGCAAAAGGCGAACACTTTCCCAGCCTGAGATCACATTAGCGCCTTCACACCTGTATATACGAACAACTGCCGGTTACTGGATCTCGTATTGAAATCTCCCGTCCGCAACCGAGACTCTCACCCGCGAAACCAGGGCGCCGGTCGACATTCGCGAAAGGAACTCACCGGACATCTCAGGCAGTAATGTGCGCGTGAGAATGTGGTCAACGTTACGGGCGCCACTCTCGACCTCGGTGCAACGATTAGCGATCTCATTTATAACCGCTTCATCGTAATTGAACTCCGCTCCATGGTTCTCCGCGAGCCGGCGGCCCACTCGGCCAAGCTGAAGTTTAATGATCTCGCGCATCACATCATCAGAGATCGGGTAGTAAGGCACAACTACCATTCTTCCCAGCAGCGCCGGTTTAAATACCTTTAGTAACTCGGGCCGGATTGCATCGGTCAACGCCTCGGGCTCTGGCTTGGTATCCGGATCGGCGCAAAGCTTCATGACGGCGTCCGTAGCCACATTCGAGGTGAGCAGGATCACCGTATTCTTGAAATCGATCTCGCGACCTTCGCCATCTTCAAGCATCCCCTTATCAAAGACCTGGTAAAAAAGTTCCATGACGTCGGGATGGGCCTTCTCGACTTCGTCAAGGAGAACGACGGAATAGGGCTTTCGCCGCACAGCCTCAGTCAAGACTCCGCCTTCGCCGTAGCCGACATAACCTGGAGGCGAGCCCTTGAGCGAGGAAACAGTATGGGCTTCCTGATACTCGCTCATATTGATCGTGATCAAGTTTCGCTCTCCACCGTAAAGGGTATCGGCAAGAGTCAACGCGGTTTCGGTCTTTCCAACACCGCTTGGTCCAACCAACAGAAAAACTCCTACTGGACGACGCGGATCGGTCAGCCCGGCGCGTGCCGTTCTGATGCGTTGCGCAATGGCTTCTAAACCATGCGACTGCCCAATGACTCTTTGTTCGAGCCGATCCTTCAATGCCAGCACGGTATTGATCTCATCCGTCAACATCTTGCCAACCGGGATTCCTGTCCACCCCGAAATAACTTCGGCAATCGTCTGCGAATCCACACACGCCTGCATCAACGGCGATTGGCCCTGAATCTTATCGAGTTCGTCATTGAGACGCCCCAACTCTACCCTCAGACCTTCGACGTCGGCTTGTGTATTGGCAGTGACGCCGGCGCCATCGTCTGTTAAGGCGGCGCCGGTCGCACCCGCGGCAGCGACTTGTGCGGTTCCCGCAGCGCCTGTAGCGCCAGCGGCGGCAACCGCCTCGTTACCGCTCGCGGCCTGTGCGTTCCCATTCTTCTGAGTAACCAACTCTTCCAATTTACCGCGGATGTCACGCACCTTTTCGATAATCTCGCGCTCGCGGTCCCATTGGTCTTTCAGTTGGGCCAGGCGCTCCTCTTCTTTTACCCGCGCCGTATTCAGCTCTTCGATACGTTCACTATGATCCGATCCCGTAATCGCTTCGCGTTCGAGCGCCTCGAGTTCAACGTTGTACTGCTGAATCCTTCGCTGCGCATCCTCCACCGCTGCGGGCGTGGCCCCTTGCCCGATGGCCACTCGCGCACAGGCTGTATCGAGCACACTCACGGATTTGTCGGGTAATTGCCGGCCCGTGATGTAGCGATGCGAAAGCTTGACCGCATCTGCAACGGCCTCGTCAAGAATGCGGACGCGATGATGATTTTCGAGCATCTCTGAAAGACCCCGCATCATTGCAATCGCCTTCTCTTCGTCAGGCTCTTCAACCTTCACTACCTGAAAGCGCCTCGCCAGAGCCGCATCCTTCTCAAAATACTTCTTGTATTCTGCCCAGGTGGTAGCAGCGATTGTGCGAAGTTCGCCGCGGGCCAGCGCCGGCTTCAATAGATTGGCGGCGTCGTTCTGACCCGCCTGACCACCGGCGCCAATCATTGTATGGGCTTCGTCGATGAAGAGAATGATCGGCTGTGGAGAAGATTTGACTTCATCTATGACCGATTTCAGACGGTTTTCGAACTCACCCTTTATGCCTGCGCCCGCTTGAAGCAAACCCAAATCGAGAGTCCTCACCGCAACATTGCGAAGCGGTTCAGGAACATCGCCTTCGGCAATGCGCAGCGCAAAGCCTTCGACGACTGCGGTTTTTCCAACGCCTGCCTCACCCGTAAGAATGGGATTGTTCTGCCGGCGGCGCGTGAGAATGTCGACCACCTGGCGAATCTCGAAGTCGCGTCCCAGCACAGGATCTATGCCGCCCTGACGCGCCTTGGCGGTTAGATCGACGGTGAATTGATCCAGCACTTTTGTTTTTCCGCCTACGCCCGGCTGACCTCCTGCATCGACGCTCCCCGGCTGGCTTGCAAGTCCCACGGCCTCTTTGTCTTCGGCGGTCCCTTGGCAAATCTCATTAAGATTTTTTCGCAGAGTCTCCACTGAAATCGTGCTCAACTCTCTCGAGATCTCGCGAGCGAGACGCGCCAGATCCTCATTTACCAGGAGAGCCAGGAGCAGATGGCCAGAGCGGATCTTGGCCGCTCCATATTCGATCGAGGCCAACAACCAAGCTTCCTGGACCAGTTGAGGGAGGCGAGGTGATAACGCCGGCGTGCGCGCGTTTCCGGTCTTCAAACGATCCAATGCGCGAGTCAGATCTTTATTCAAACGTGTCTGATCGACATCGAAATGCCTGAGAATCTTCCCAAAATCAGTATCCGGGGCCTCAGCGATCTTCAATAATAAGTGTTCAAGATCGACATCATAATTGGTGCGCGAAAGACAGAGACCAGCAGCAGCCTCGAGTGCATTCCGGCTGGTATCGTTTAACCGTTCGATGAGTGATTTTAAATTTACGTTCATATCCTGTGACCTCCCACGCGAAACTCGGGTATCGCGTTCAATCTTTGACGGCAAGGATGACCTGCCTGTCATCTTTAACAAAGTCCTTCGTTTTTAGCCAACTGGTCCAACCCAGTCTCGGCCCTTCATCAGTAAACGTTCCGAGACTACATTCCGGAACTTCTGAGGCTTTCATGATCAGTTGGACATCAAAATCGAATTCCAGGCCGGCGAGAAATCTCGCCAAACTGGTTAAGGGTTTAAAAGCTGAGCCTTTCGGAAGAAAAGCTTCAAACTTTCTGAGGTTCAGCGGCCCTATCTGCAAGCGAAAGTCGGACTGGGTGTCCCAAACCCGCGTGCCGGCAATGGTACTTACTCCCAGTTCACTGTTGGCCGCCCCGAGCCGGGTAATATTTTCGTCATCCAGTTCGAGCCACTGGCCAGCAAACTGCTCTACCTTTGCATCGACGGCAAAATAATCACCTAACACGCTCTGAATAGCGCTGGCGGAATGTGGCTGCTGAGCAATTAGGCCCCCGTAAAGTAACAACCCCTGATCAGGCAAATGTAAGCGGCCGCGCAACCCCTCCGTACCCATGCCGACAATACTAAAGAGGTATTCGGTAAAAGCGTCGAAACCGGTACGCTCGTAGGCGATCGGAAACCGGTGCTTCTCCCATACCCGATAGAAGAGAGCAATCATCCGGTGATTGAAGATATCCAGAAAACTCCAAAGAGCGGTGTCCTTATAACGCGCGCGCTCCATCAGGAGCTCAGTGTACTGGTGCGGGAGCACTCCAGCAGGGCCGGTTGCACCCATAAAAGAGACGGTCATTTCAGGCGGTGGATCGCCTTCGCGAACATGATCGCGACTGATATCATGAATCTCAGCAGGAGGAAATGAAAGGGTCTGATGGGTCCGAAAGCGCACGACTTCTTTTGCAGTATCGCCGTCTTGCCCCACTGGACGGCGGTCGGGATAGATACGCTCCAATAGACGCACCGCCTGGAAGAAATCAAAGCGATACGGCTCTTCAAAAAGCTCTTGATCTAAAGGAGGATCTGTTCGCCGGCGCGTGGTGGCCATTGTTTCATTATTCCTTCACGTTGGTTGGTGCGGACAACGAGTTGATTAAAAGAATTCACCGATGAATACAGAGCCAGGAAGCGCTCGAGCACACCGGCAAAAAGAAATATGCCGCTGCCCACATACTGCTCTTCATCAAAATCTATCGTAGTCTCAATTCCGCGCACGAAGCCGGCGCCAATCCGACCCCCCATCTGTCGTACCACTCGCCGGCCAAGAACGCCTCTGATGCCAGAGATCTGCTTGCGCGCCGCTGATGAATCCATCAGGTTGTAGAGTGAGAGGATCTCCTGCAACGCCTCAGGGCCGGCGTCGGATCCTAATTCAGCGAGTGATAGATGATTGAGCGAAAGGTGCGAGATCAACCGCCACTGGAGCCCGCGATGAAGCGGCGGACGCAGGGTCGGCGTTGGTTTTGTCAAACAGCGAACGCGAGATAAAGGTACCGCGCCCTCAACCTCGAGTTCACCTTCGGCGCCGCCAAACGGAAGCCTGGCGGGGAGATCGCGGTTGGTGCAAGTCGTGTGGACCGTGAGCACGCTCGTAGCCGGGACGTGCGGATTAAAATCAAGATCAACGAGCGTGAGATCGACTTCAGTGCCAGGATCTTCTGCACGATGCGATTGTCGGCGCGAAGCATACCAGAAGGTGCGATCCTGCTCATCGGCATAAGCATGGCGGAGAGAATAGAACGGTTGAAAAGTACGCGATTGGCCCTTCTGCGGATCGTCGGACACGACGGAATCAACAGAATACACCTCGAGTGCCATTTGCCGGCGCACATCCGGAATTACATGATACTTATTTTGCAGCCCCGTTAGCCGGATGGGTTCGGCAATTTCTCGGAAGAGATTTACGACCGGCGCACAACCCAGTTGGAAAGTGCCGGTGCTAACAGTCCCCCTTGGTGGTCTAACGTCCCGTAGATAAATGTGTATCTCGAAACGGCCACCAAATCCCGCCCGAACAGCCTCGGTCATGCCCTCCACGTCGAAAAAGAGAAACTTCTCGGGAAACCCGAAGTACTCTGAAAGTAACCGATATCCGGGAAAGGACCGAGGCGTGTACTGTAGTAACGATTCGTGCTCTCCAAACCCCACTGGCTTCAGCACTGAAGCCGGCAGTGCTACGGGGGCTACCTTCAATGCCGCCAACCTGCGCGTGCGGCGCGACGTTTTCTCAACAATTGGACGAAGCTCTACGCGGGTGGCTTTGTTAAAGACCATCTCATAGAGAGCATAGGCAAGGTGTGGCTCACCACTAATGAAGAAGCGAAGTTTGTCGATTGGCTGCTGGCTTTCACCATTCTTGAGCGTCGCCAGAGCTGTATCGTTCTTGCAGGCGATTGTCAGTTTGATTACCGCTTCGCGCCAGTTTCCTCGTGTATCCACGGGGTCAAGCGATTCCAGCGCGGCATCCATGACTTCAAGCGGCCACAGAGTGACATCATATCCGGTACGAAAGCGACAGGGAGTACCCTGAATCGGCCGGGAATAGAGACCAATGCCGCGCGGAATCGTGTAGCCGGTGGTTAAAGTACCTTCCTTAGGCTTGAACTGCACGATGGCCATCGATGGGATGGGGGCAAGATAATGTGGGTAGAGGACATTGAGAAAAGACTCCGTGATCTCAGGAAAGTCATCATCGATCTTCAGCCGCACGCGAGCCGCGATAAAAGCGAAGGCCTCGATCAATCGCTCGACATGCGGGTCTTCCCCGCGGTCTCCTTCGAGCAACAATCGCGAGGCAATCTTGGGGTATTTCTGGGCGAACTCCGCGCCCATTTGCCGCAAATATGCCAGCTCACGTTCATAATAACCAAGCAGATCGTCACGCATATAGGAAGGCTTCAGAGTGCGGCAGCCCGGCGCGGCTTTGGTCCACCTTTTGTAATGAGAGTCAAAGCGGCGGCGAGTCGCAGCACCCCAGGGAGGTTTATTCCCCTTGTACCATGTACTGCCCACTGCCAAGCTGCAGTACAGTGTCGAATGTTATCGGTTCCGGTGCCGGATCGATTTTCAAACGTGCGTCTATGCGAAAACGCAGGATCCGCTCGACCGAGCGAACCGGTTCAATTGAGACCACTACACTTTCCAACCGCTGCTCAAAGCGTCTTACCGTCTCTTCAATTTCACGTTTGATAAACTTTTGATCGCCGGCACTATCGATACTAAGGTGAGTAAAGTCGGGCAAGCCAAAGGTCGCCACGGAGTTGTTCGTCTCTTTCATGTCGGAGGACAATCCCAGCAAGGCCTGCCTCGTGTTGAGCAACCACTCAAGATCGCGACGAACCGATTGCTTCAGTTGCCGGAGAGTCTTCGACCGTGAAGAGATCGGCTCGCGGGTCACCTCGGGTTCATAATCCAGAAGCCGGTCCAGCACAGACGGTGTGATCTGAACCTCGTTGTCGGTCCGGGCCACTTTTCTCCCCTTAAGTAGAAAGGAAGCATGTCGGCGGCGTCCCCATTTGGTTTGGGGACGCCGGCCAATTGCTCACTTCCTGCCTCGCCATTCACTTCAAAGCGAATAATCGATTAGGTCACCGCTAAAAAGCGACTACAGCGGGAATGCTCGGATTAGCCCAGTGCACTCGCATAAACCAGGCTATTGAATCATTTTTAGACCTTCTCGTTCTTCTTCACGTCCCACCCGGCTTTAATCGGTGAGCCAAGGGCGCCCTTTACGTCTTGCGGCTGGTAGGACACTTCGATTTTGGCGAAGTTTAAAGAGATCTGCTCTGTGGGAATCATGTCGCCCTGACTGCCACCGGTCTGAAAACTCGAAACCAGGAGGTCTGAGAATGTCCACTTCAGATACTCTTGCTGTTTTTCTCCCGCTTTACGGCATGTCAGGACGGCCTTAGGAATATGCTTGCCATTCGCGCAGTGCATAAATAGCAGCGGAGATGCCTTGTTCGCTTTCATGACGAAGTGGAAATCCTGCATTGAGACTTTGCCCGCCCCGCCGCCACCACCCACGCCGTGAGCGCCAACCTGGGTTTCACCCCAGCTCCAGCTTTCGACATCAATTTCATTCTTGTGTTTCCCGTCTTCACTTTCGCCTGCTATCCCGTCGATCTTCAAAAAGTAATCAACTAACGCCATATGGCTCCTCCTCCTTCTTGGCTCACGCTAATCTGAGCATCTTGTTTAGTGGTTGTGGCCTAAACCCTTCGCCTATCTCAGGGCCAGGTACTGCAATATACGGCTTGCCGTAACGATTTGGATTTGTCTCTATCCTCTGGCGGAAGGCGGCAGTTCAGCCACCAATCGCAGCGAAACTGTTAACTCGTCCAATTGGAAATGGGGTCGCAAAAATGCAACCGCCTTATAAGCCCCGGGCTTACCAGGAATCTCGGCTACCTCGATGCGCGCTTCCTTGAGCGGATGGGAAGCCTTCATCGCCTGACCAACATCATCGTTTGCGACTACGTACTGCATGATCCACTGATTAAGAAAGCCCTCGCACTCACTGCGCGACATAAAGCTGCCGATCTTGTCGCGCATCATCGCCTTGATGTAGTGAGCGAAACGCGAGACCGCCATGATGTACTGCAACTGCGTTGAAAGTCTCGCGTTGGCGTTGGCCGCATCCTGATCGTACTTCTTGGCCTTCTGGCAGGACTGCGCGCCAAAGAAAGCCGCATAGTCGGTGTTCTTGCAATGCACGAGGGGAATAAACCCAAGATCGGAAAACTCCTTCTCGCGCCGATCGGTAATTGCGATTTCGGTGGGACACTTCAAGGCGACGTCGCCCTCGTCCGTCTGGAAAGTGTGAGTCGGCATGCCCTGCACTAGACCGCCGCCTTCAACACCCCGGATTGCTGCGCACCATTGGTAGAGCGCAAACGATTCGGTCAAGCGCGTGCCAAAAGCATATGCAGCATTACTCCAAAGGTACTTATTGTGATCCTTGCCGGTGACGTCTTCCTGGAAGTTGAACGTTTCAGTGGGAACGGTCTCCTTGCCATAGGGCAGCCGAGCCAGCGTGCGCGGCAACGTGAGACCAACGTAGCGAGAATCCTCAGAGTCACGGAAAGACCGCCATTTAGCATACTCTGTCCGATCAAAGATTTTCGCGAGGTCCCGCACCTCGGTCAGGTCCTGAAAGTTGTCCCAGCCAAAAAGTTGAGGACTGGCAGCAGAAATAAAAGGCGCATTAGCCGCAGCGGCGACTCCGGAGATCTTCTCCAGCAAAGACATGTCCTGCGGATGGTTGCTAAACTCGTAATCGCCAATCATTGCGCCAAAAGGTTGACCGCCGAAGGTACCGAACTCTTCTTCGTAGATCTTCTTGAAGAGCGCTGATTGATCAAACTCAGCGGCTTTTTCAAGATCCTTCAGAAGGTCCTTTTTCGAGCAATTCAACACACGAATTTTCAACATTGTACTGGTTTCGCTGTTCATCACCAGGTGATGCAAGCCACGCCACGAGCCTTCCAGCTTTTGAAACTCCGGAGCGTGCATGATCTGGTTCAGTTGGGCAGAAACCAGTCTGTCGATCTCAGCGATACGGGCATTGATGGCCGACTCCATGTCCTTGGTAACGACCAGATGGCCCTGCATAACCTCCTGAACAAACTCGGCAATCATGCCCTTCGCCTGCTCTGCTTGAATCTCGTTTCTGGCCAGTCGGCCTTGATCGAGAATTCGAGTGAGTAGATCGCCCTCAGCCTGCTCCTCGGTGGTTACCACGCTTTTCTCTCGGCTTAATTCTTTACTCATTTGACTCCTCCTTGCCGGCGCCGTCTTCTGACGCAGGTTTGTTATCCAGACCCAAAGCAGCGCTTAATTGTTGCTGAGCTCCAGCGTTGTCCACGACTTCGGTCAGCAATTCTCCCAATTTGTCATTGCCGTCCATCTTTGACAGCAGATCTGAAAGCTTCTTACGCGCCTCAACGAGCTTGTGTAACGGCTCTACTTGTTGCACTACATTATCAGGATGAAAGTCGTCCATACTCTTGAACCGCAGTTCGACCCCCATCTTGCTGCCGTCGTCGGTGAGCTTATTGTCAACCCGATATGAAAGCCGAGGCTTCATTGCCGCCAGCGCCTGATCGAAGTTGTCCCGATCGATCTCCACCAGTTTGCGATCCCTGACGCGCGGAAGTGGCTCATCGGGCATTCCCGAATAATCGCCCAGCACGCCGAGCACAAAGGGTAGTTCCTTGTTTTCGATAGCGCCTCCCACTTCCACATCATAAGTAATGTGGACGCGCGGAGGACGAATACGGTCGATTTTGTGCTGAATACTCTCTTTTTTAGCCATAGGTCAACTCCTTTTCAAAGTCGTATTTGAGCGACGGATTGAACGCAAGCGGATCGATTCAAGGTCCGTCGGCTGCAGGTATTAGGCAAGTCTTAGATAACGATTGACTCTCGCTCTAAGAAGCTTCCGTTGCGGTAGTGCAAAACTCCTTCGTCGCGACAGGCGCACGAAATTAGTAGTTTTGTTCGTCACTTTCAACGATAGCGGCGGTTTCAAGCCCGAGAGTCTCTTTTAGATGGCCAAGAACTGCACCGTCCTTTATCACATCTTCAAGCCAAACCTCAAGGGGCATCTGGCCCCATTTGATCGCTCGTTGCACCAGATAAGCAACCGGACTATGTGGTTCGGTTGTCTGGAAGTAATAGGCAACCTCGGCTAGACGTTTCAGGGCGTCGGCGCGCCCCCGAATGGGCCCCACAGCCCCCAACGCGCCGGTGCCGCCCGGTTCCTGCTGGGTGCCATCCGTCGACACATCTCCATCCGTCGATGGATCCGGCTCAAGAATACGCTTTTCCTTGACGACCTTCTCGACCAGGGTACGTACCTCGTCGAGTGATCGCTTCAACGTCCCGAGGCCGGGCGTCTGGCGGCCGAACTTCTCATCCATCACGCGATCAAGGCCCTGAAATTCATCCCAGCATTCATTAAGCAGGAGATAGGTCTCTTCGTAGAAGGCCCTTCGGGTGGCGCCTTTGGCTTTGCGCCATTCTTCGGCGGTCGTCTTCCCCTCTTCCTCGGCCTGGGCTTTTAATTGGCTGAAACGCGCCTGGGCGTCAGAATCCAACGTGTCAAGATTGTCGGGGATATCGAACTTGGTCGACTCATCCCATTGAATGTATGAGTAATCCACTCCGAGACCGCTCTTTGTGAGCGGCACACTTTTGAGTGGGATCTCAACCCTTGCGTCCATAAATGAAAGGGCATTTGCCCGAGCATCCAAATCGCCTTCATCAATTTCTGGAAAAAGATTGTCCCAGTATTGCTCGTGAAGGCCGCGCATCAGCTTCAGCCCATCCCTTAAGCCTACGAATCCGTAGAGATTAACCAGCGCCTCAGTGAGCCAGGCGCCAATCTGTATGTCTTTCGTCTTTGAAGCCAGGGCCGTCGTCGCAAGTGTTACCACCTTCGGCCACTCAGCACTCTTTGGATCCCGCTGCCAATCGCCCTGCTCAAGATTGTCTTCCGAGCGGCGTGCCTCGCGAATTTCGTCGTATTCTCCCGAGTATTGAAGACTCTCACCCACCGGGTTCTCGTCGGAAATCGGCGCCAGCAGCGCTTCCACATCGATCACGGCAGGGACGGTTGGAGGGGCAGAAGGGTGGGCTGCTACCGAGGTCTCTTCTGCTACAACTGAAGACATTCCTGAACTCTCCTTTCCCTATTCAATCAAGCGATGCTTCTCTCGCTTTTGGTAAGTCCCATGATCAACTCTTCGTAGACTCCGCCGCGGTATTTCCGAGTTCACAGAACATTCGACACAAGATGAAGTCGGCTGGTTTTGATCCTGCCAGAGAGTCTGCACTTTGATTCTCTCCGATAGGTTTTGTCAACACGTTTTTCACGTTTTCAAAGTTTAGACGGGTAATCACGAGGGTGCGCCCTGGGCCTGCTGCGGCACCTCGTTGAATTCAACCGCCTTTGCTTCGAAGAGTGACTTCTCTTCCCCACCGACGCTAAAGAGTCGCAAACCCACAGTACGCAGAAAGTCGTCGCCGAGCGGCTTCCAGTCAGTCATTCTGCCCAATCTCACCTGATCGTCGCTCTGTTCACTCGTTCCGGCATACAGCGCCGGCATATAGACCTCACCCACAGTCCCGTCCAGCGCTTCGATCTTGGCGCTGGCCCAGAGCAGATCGCGCAAGCTCTTCGGTGGTACCACTTCAAAGCGGCGGATCTGCTCAAAGGGCATCCAGACATACTTATCTTTAACGATCAGTTCGAGGACCGGAGCAACAAGGTCATCGTAATCACGGAAGTCCTCGAACTCTTTTCCGTCAAGCTTGCCCGAAAATGCGGGTCGGTCTTCCTCAGCGCGGTCGAGCGTGGCCCGGGCCTCGGCGGTATTCCCGGCGAGCATCTGCTTGAGCGCTTCGATGTGCAAATCAATGTAGGGAGGGGGTTCTTTCAGAAAATGCGGCTGCACACCTTCCCGATAGACACGTTCACGTTCCTGCTCGGCGTTAATGTTGGCGCGGTAGACCATTACCCCCAGTTCAGCCTGAGCACTCTGATGTCCAATCACGTCGAGTTGTCTTTCCGCTCTGGCCCAATCGCCCGTAAAGCACGACAGTTCAAAAAGAAACGTTCGCCGAGCGGCGTCGCTGGGGTTTGCCTTGACCTCGGCCAGCAGTGCCTCAATTGCCTCATCAAGTTTACCTGCCTCGAACAATGCTCTTGCCTGGCTCATTGAGTTCCTTCCTTTCAGGGCTGCTCACAATTACTTCTGCAGGTTTTGCGGCGCTCGCATACTAGTAAACAACTGGCGCCGGAACGGGTGGTTTGCGCTGGACGGCCTTAGCACGGCACGCACGGGTACTGAGCCGATATTCCAGGTGAGCGTAAACTGGTTCTCCCCACTCTGACTGGGCGCGCCTGCGGCAAACATACGCAGCAGCCCCCATTCTCCTGGATAGGTCTTCTCACCGGACAAGCCGCCGCTGGGTATCACGGTAATCCTGGCGCCGGAGGAACCTGCGCGCGTAGGCCAGATGAATTTTGCAGATTGTGGCGACGTGCCTCTGGTCTCGACTCGGGTGCCATCAATCTCGATCACGATGTCAGTATTCGGCACAGCTTCGAGCGTGATGTCGTAGCTGACTTCAGGTTGCTGGCCACCGCTCGGGAAGAGTGCCTCGCGCAGCCGGCGCGCATTGTTCAAGTAAGCGACAAACTCATCTGAGAATCGGAACGCGCCCGCCTCTTTAAGCTTCCATTGACCCTGAACGTCATCAAATGACGACGCCAGTCGCTCGTTAAAGTAGACGGTAAACTGGCCGTTCACGGGATTTAGAAAACGGGCCAAATCCGTCAGCGAGGCTTCACCGGCCTCGGTGAACGGGAAACCTGACTCGAAGGCCTTTGCGCGTGGATAGATCTGTTCACGCCATCCCTTGTCAATCTGCTCGTAACCGCCACCAAACAGCATCGCCCGCAGATTATTTAGCGGCTGTTTCAATAACGCTGCAACATCTTCAGCGGCTGCGGTCTTAAACGCCTCAAGCATACCTGTAATTACCTGATTGGCCTTCTGAAGCCCGATATCGTCTTTGCCCGTCAGCAGGGCCTTGGATGTCTGCGCCAGTTGGTCTGCGGATGCACCTTCAAGTGGGTCAAGAACGCGACGTAACTCAGCGCGGTACTGAGACATCTGGGAACTGTCCTTCTTCTCAGCACCTGACGAAACAAATTGGAAGAGAGGCTTGAACTCTCGCTCGACTTCGGTATTGCCGCCCCCCTCGCCACTTTGATCACGCGTAAAAAAGCTCTTGATCCAAGCCCACCAACCCGCGTTCTCATCTTTTGCCGCAAAGTTGGTGTTGCGCGCCACCTCCAACATTACACGCTCCATTGGCGAATCGGTCGCTGACAAGGCCTTCAAAGCAGCAACCGCATCATCTTTGGTTTTGAAAGGTTGCACGCTGACGCCTCTGATAAATCGACGCCATTGGTCCGTGTAGTCGCGCAGATACATGCTCTGTAGTTTGCTGATATCAGTGCTCTGCGTTTGCGCGCCGCCGGCGGCTGCGCCCATGACCCAATCATCTTTGCTGATCTCATCGGCCGCCGACTCGATGGCTTCAGTCATGTGTTGACGAAAGCCGGCGAGCGTGAAGCTGCCTGGGACGGTATAGGTACCAACCAAAACTCCCCGACCTCTGCCCTCCAGGATGGAATCGATGCTGACCGCCGGAGTTTTGGTGTTGATTTCGGTAATCACTCGTTTGTAGAAGCGATTTACCGGTGGATATGCCGTCAACTTCCGCCTTACTTCTGATACAAGCTTATCGTTCCGTGGTGCTTGAGGCGCATCTTCGTCACCCGCCTGGCGCGAATAGAACTCCAGTTGTTGAAGCGACACGATCTCCATGTCAGGTGGTGATGACCGCTTCCAATACTCTTCCAACTGGCTCGCCAAAAACGTTGGCTCAACTTTTTCGGGATCTGAGAGCATCAGGTAGGCCTTCAACAGATCGTAATGCTTACCGAGAACATCTTCTGCTGAAGCGCTCTGTTCGTCGCTGGCCGCTACGGCCACAGTAGGCGCCGCCGCTGATATAAATGCCTGAAGGTCTTTTTCGATTGCAGCCACAGTGGGCTTGAAGTAGCGTTGGGTGATGGCGCCAAAATATATGTATCTTAAGGGTGGATTGATTGAGTTACCGGAATACAGACCGAGCCTCATGTGGAAGGGCGGGGAATTCTCCTGGTAGTTATCCAGCTCGGCCAATGTTTCACGGAGGGAATCCATGGCCTCGACCTCGACCCGGGCCGCGGCGGCTTCCTTCTTCAAAGGATCCCTACCGGCATCAGCTTTGATTATTTCGTCAACGCGACTGCCGCGTTCGACCGCTTCAGCCACCAAAGCCCTGTTAGCAAAGAAAGAGACTGTAGAGCCAACTGCTAGCAAGAACAGGAACAGGACTGCGACGATAACCAGGATGGTTCCGAGCCGTGGCGGCCGTTTCTGGTTGGCCTGAAATGCCGCCGCGAGATTTCCATCCCGCAGCAGAACTTCTCTAAAGAGCTTGTCAATAAAGAATCCCTCACCGACAGCCTGCGGAGCTCTTTCGCTCCCATCGCTCCCATCATCAGGTCGTGGGGCAGCAGCGCCGCTCACGCTAGCTGTAAAGTAGAAGCCGCGCAGCATCGGGCTTTCGCTAAATGGGTTGGGTCTAAATACTGCGGAGGTAAACAAGCCCAGCCTGCTTCGAGCTCGGGCAAACCGTGCCGGGAAGTTGAAAACACGCAATTGCTGAGCAGGCGCCGCGGGAGCGGCCAACCGCAGAAGACGCAGACGATTCAACGAGTCACAGAGCTGGTCAAACTCGACGTCAAACAGCGCGTGCGCATTCGCGGTCTTATCGAGCGTGATGGTGGCGCCCCAGACTTCTCCTCGCCCGTCCCGGCGCCGCGCCGCAAAAAACTCCCTGAACCCCTCCACAGTGTCAATATGTGTAAAGACAAGGTAAACAGGAAAGCGAGTCCGCATCCGCTGCATAATCTCATCGAGCCGCGCCCGGATCGTTTTGGCCTGTTGCTCTATATCATTCTCATTCGAACGCAACAACCGATCGGCATTTACTGCCACCACCAGCCCATCCAGAGGCCGGTTGTTCCGATAACGTTTAATCGTATCTGTGAGCGCTAACCACTCATCTCGCGGTGGGCCATCATTCTGATAGCGTCCGGTGGTATCGATGAGTACCGCTGAATCAGTGACCCGCCATTCACAGTGCTGGGTGGGCCTAATTATCTTTGCTTCTGTCCGGCGCTGACTGGGCAAGGCATGAAAGTCGAGCCCTGACCCTAGAACCAACGATGTCTTCCCACTGGCCGGCGGCCCGGCGACAAGAAACCACGGCAGGCCATAGACTGCGTCACTTCCTCCCTTGGTTCCCCCGAGCCGGGTGCTGCGCAACCATTGGACTGCTTCTTCCGCACCGCGGGAAAGTTCTTCATAGACACGACGGGGTGCGCTCGAAGCCGCTTGTGCTGCCGGCGGCGGCGCGCCTGGTTGCCCCTGAGCAGCAGCGGACATGGCGGCCGCCTCCTTGCGAGCGGCGCGCTTCTTTCGAAAGTGATTGATTAGGATTGCAAATGGCCAGGTGATGAGAAGCAGAGCAATAAGAATGATCTGCCAGTGCATCCCGATGTCGAAGTAGGAACCCCCAAACCATATGAGCAGGCTGGCGATCCCATAGAACGAGACAAGCGCCGAAATACCCAGGGCCGTTTTTATTTGGCTACCGTGCGACATCGCTATTAACGCAATAACTGCTCTTGAGCTGACTTGAGATCGCTTCCCAGCACGAAAAAGAGGATCAAATAGATTAGAACCACCAGACAAAAAACCGCTCCTCCGCCCAGAAGGAGCCACCAGGGGACCCCTCCCTCCGGGGGTGGTTCAGGTTGATCGGTAACGCGCCAGTGCGGCGAAAGCTCTGTCTCCTGCAATCTCCCAACTCGCCGCAACTCAGCAGAGGTGCGTTCGATCAAACTCTGAAGCTGATCTTCCATGTAAACCTTGTACTTCCCCTTGAAGCCCAGCAGCATACAGATGTAATAGACCTCGACAACGTCAGCTTCAGATTCGATGTTCTTCAGCATCTCCTCGAGCGTGTCGAAGAATTTGACCCCTGCCAAATGTTCCCCAAAGTATTCAAGTTGCAGCGGAAACTTCTCCCACTCCTCCCGCAAAGGAAAGTTGGTGCTCATCATCGTTTCGTCAACAAAAGCTGCCAAAGCAAACTTCAGAGCTTTCACCTGACGATCGCTGTAACGAAGAGTGGCGCCCCGCTGCTCTACTTCATTAAGGAGGCGCGATATTGCCGGTCGCAGCTCCTGTGACGGTGCAACGACGCCCGCCCGTAGCTTCAGGACCATGTCAAGTACCGGCGCCGCAAGGCTCACGAGGTCGCTACTGGGTCGGGCTCGTCGCCGGGCGGGAGCTGCTGGTTGTTCGGCTACGCGTTGCATACAACTGGTGGCTAACCCGTATTAAAGGAATTCAAACTGTCAGGGCTTAACCGCATAAAGCTCTACCGTCTCATCTTTAAGTTCTTCGGGAACGTAAACGGCAAGCACTTTAGAGCCGGCTATCCGCTCCCAGAACATTCCGCTCGTGTCGAGCCCAAAATAATGGAATTTTGGCCGTGTCGGAATTGGCGCCGGCGGTGGTGACGCATGCGTTAGCGTAACACCTGGCAGAGCAGAACCGATCACGACGTCGATCGTATCTCGGGACGCTACTTTGATCACGCGTGGCACTCTTTCGATCAGTTGGTGTTCGGCTATTTCTGCTCTGACGCCGAGATAGAAGCCGGCTTCCTTGAGCAGGCGATCGTCGAGCACACGCCCGGCATAAAGAGATTCGCGCACCTTCTCGAGCGGAATCGGAACACAGCGCGTCGGGATCACGGTTTCCAACAGATCCCGAATCTCCAGCGACAACTGGCTGAAGGTTCCATACAGATCCAGGTGGTCGTACCGCACAATATCTTTGGGATGCCTATCGGTGGTAAATGTCATCAACTTGCCAGCCAGTTCGGCGAGTTCGAAATACAGCCGTTCAGGGTGGACCAAGCGGGTGCGGAAGAGGTGGGTCAGTGTAGGAATTGCGGTGTTAACCGTATGAAGCAACCAGAAAACTGCGACTTCAGAAGTTGTGAAGTCTGCAAGCGAGGCGCTGCGCTGGCGGCGCTGCTCACCCAGCGAACTGCTTTTTGTCACCAGGATCTCGACCAACTGCCGCAGCATGTTCTCGAGCCAGGTAGAAGCCTTGATATTAAGTGCGGGCGGAATGTAAGTCTCGGAAAATTTTAGCTGCCCGGTTGTCGTGCGCTCCAACTCGGCAATCTTGATTGCAGTGTAGCCCTCGCTGAGTTCTTCGCCAAAGAGCAGACGCAGATTGCTGTTGGCAAAGGAAAGTTGCTGCTCATTTTCGCCGGAGGTCTCGTCCAAAGCGCTGCCGGAGGTCTGCAAGTAGCGCACAGTTTGGTCTGGAGCGCTTCCGTTGCGCTGAAAGTTTGCGGCGCCTGAGCGCTTCGCCGGGATAGCGACAAATACATCCAGCTTTTCAGCGTCAGGATCGAAATGACCCTCCACTGGACGAGGAACCGGAGCCGGATCCGTCTCGGGAATGGCGACTAATAGTCCATCAGGCATTACTGCCCGGCAACGTAGAATCTCCATGTTGCCATTAGCGATTGCCTCGTTATTCGGCTGTAGATCGAGAATGCCCCATTCATAAGGCGCAATCGAGGATAACCTTGAGGTGAGCAGCTCTTCGTAATAATTATCCCACTGTTGGAAATGATGAGGGGTCAGGAGCATCCCCTCATTCCACACGATCTTGCGGTACCGGCTCATAACCTAATCGTCATCTCCTGCCGAGCATTTAATCCCGGCGCCCAAGGATATTTTTTGCGAATTTTATCGGAATGGTTAGCAACAATAATAAATGGTGTCTGCCCGGCGAAGCGGAACAACCTGAATGAAGTGAGAAAACCAGAATGACCGCTTAACGAAACTTCGCTAATCTTCGTAGTGTCTGCGGTTTCCGACGAAAAATCCTGATTTCAACGGAACGTGTGCGATTGTGTTCTCTGGCGGCAGATTTGTCAACGCAAGTCTTTGATTGAAAACTCCTTTGCTCGGCTCGCTGTCTTATGTGCGTGAGGAGCGTGCCTGGACTGCCACAAAGTCGGAACCGGGAGCGTAGAAGCCGGAAAAATTGCGCTCCAACATTCTTTGGGGGCCCATCGATGACTATCCCACGCGGGCTCAATTTTTCCACGACTTCGCTCCCGGTTCTGACTTCGTGGCCCCACCTAAACACTCTTGGCGGCTCACTGAGGCTCCGAACATGCGGGTTTTTTTCCCAGCTTTTGCCGTTGGTGGTCTTTAGCATGGTTCATCGGGCGATTCTTGTGTCCGGCCTAAAAGAGACGGGAGCCGGGACATCGCTAACAAAGAACTGGCGCACTCCAGTGTTGAACTTCGCGATTTTGCGCGTACTATGACAGCTATATTTCTCTAGCGAACTCGGATTGGAGTTGGTTCTGGACAAGCATCACGAAGCGGAACTAATTGGACGCTGAACTCAAGCAGTCATACCGCAAACCCTTTGGACGCTGATTCAACGACACACCCGACTTGGACGCATAATGCAGTCGCTAACACTTGGGTCTCTGAATAGCAGGGGCCATAAATCTCATGACTTGGTCAAAAGGGAGGCAGAAATGAAGTCAAATCGCTCTAAGTCGCCACTAATGTCCACAGTCGTGATTATTAGCACTCTGACTTTCGCGGTTGCCGTAAGCGTAAAGTACGGAACGCTGGGAGAGGTTAATTCTCTAGCAGATGGATCGGGCGGAGGGTTGATAGGCCATCGTGAAGAGTCCAACGAAGGTGAAAGTATGGTTACCGGAAAACACGAACTATTAGCCGCGGTAAAGAAGGGTGTTTTCATACCAGACGAGCCGATTGTGCTTGAGGTGACCCTTTCCAACGACAGTGCTGAAGAGATCTACATAATTGAGACGAGCCCTCTAAAAGACAACAGACTGGAA
>DATKDA010000014.1:0-9007 GCA_035512935.1 Pyrinomonadaceae bacterium
GCTGGTTATTACCGAGGACTCTCCAGAACCGGCCATAATCTTTTTCGCAGTTGAGGGCGGCCTCATTTACCTCGAGAAGTCGGCGAATGGAGGGTTTGCAGCCTATGAGGATGGCTTTACCGCCCTTGAGTTAACTCGTAACTACTATCGCGAGGCTGGACTTGACCTGCGCCAGTTGGACCAACTCGTGCGCTGATTGATGACGCTTTGGTAAGTAGCGAAAAAACAAGTAGAGAAAAATATGAGTAACCTATTTTGATAATTTTCGTGTTAGTTAGTGTGCCTTCGTGGACCGTTGATCTTCGGAAAGGCTGAGGTCTAGAGTGCGTGCTGGGCCAAGCTAGTTAAAGCGGAGCATCAGAAAGATGGAAGAAAATCCAAGTGAAGCTAAAAAGCGTTGGGGAATGACTCGTCGTGGTTTCATATCGGGAACCGTTGCTGCCGCATCCCTCACCGCTCTTTCTGCTGGAGCCAAAATTAGCGGCTTGCAAGCGCAGGTGCGTTATCCCGACCCAAATGTCGTCGTTCTCAACCAACGCTTTGCCAAATACAGGGTTGCGAATGCCACCGTCGAACGACTTCACACCGGCATGCGCTGGGCAGAAGGACCAGCCTGGAACACTGTAGGTCGTTACCTGGTGTGGAGTGACATACCAAACAACTTAAAACACCGGTGGTTGGCCGAGGATGGACATGTCAGTACTTTTCAAAGTCCGTCCCACAACAGTAATGGCAACACCTTCGACTGGCAAGGACGCCTTATCTCGTGTGAGCACGATACGCATCGCGTCGTCCGCTTCGAACATAACGGCACCATAACCGTCTTGGCCGAGAACTGGCAGGGCAAACCACTGAATGCTCCCAACGATGTCGTAGTGCATCCCGACGGTGGTATCTGGTTCACCGATCCCGGCTACACCAGTTTCTACGAAGGCGGGCTTCGGCAGTTAAGTCAAAAGGAGGCCGTCTATCGTATTGATCCCAAGACTGCCAAGATGGAGATGGTCACCGATCAAATGTACAAACCGAACGGTCTTTGCTTTAGCCCTGACTATAAAAAGCTCTACATCGCCGAAACTGGTGCTTCACATTATCCCGCCGCTCTACAGAACATTATGGTGTTTGACGTGCTGGACGGCGCGACGCTGCGAGCGGGGAAGGAGTTCACCTCGATGAAGATGAAGATGGAGAAAGGCGAGGTTGCGGGTTTCGCAGATGGGATCCGGGCAGATACTGACGGCAACATATGGGCTGGTGTCGGATGGGTAGGCGCTGGATATGATGGAGTCCACGTATTTGCACCGGACGGAGACCGGATCGGACAGATCATTCTGCATGAAATCTGTGCGAACCTCTGCTTTGGTGGTCCAAAAAGAAATCGTCTTTTCATGACGGCAAGCCAATCCTTGTATTCCTTGTTCGTAGAGGTTCAAGGTGGCCATATTTGCTAAATCTAAACCCTACCGGTCGGAATTAATTTCGCAAGATTACCGTAATGGCTAGAAACCTTGTGAGTGACTGGTCAATTTTACCTGGAAGTTGGGTGATTTCGAACGACGCAACCCGGACAGGATGCGCTACAGCGCTTTGGCAATGTAGCTTTCACCTATAGTGAGGAACTCCCATGATTAAACTAATCCTCGTACTCCTCCTTATTGCCGGCTCCGCGCTGCACGTTGCTCCCCAATCGGGAAGAAGAGGCAGTACGCCGATCCCAACTGCTCCTAGACAACCTTCAAGTAACCCTGAACCCGAACCCAGACCAGCCGCTCTGCCTGCACCTCTGCTCTTCATACCCGAGCGCGTTCGCGAGCGGCCAATAAATGCAATGGACGGCAGCAGGTTCCGTTTAGCCGACTTCGAAGTGAAGCGGGAAGTTCATTACTAATCCGGAGACTCAGAAGCGAATTACAGACGGTGCGCATCCTGAACGTTCGATAACTCCGAAAGTTTTGCGAACGCTTCCCTGTCAAGACGATATACACTCCAGCCCTCAATCGGCCGGGCGCCGATTCTCCGATAGAAGCCTTTGGCGAGTTCGTTCCAGTCAAGCACGGCCCAATCCATACGAGTGCATCCCTGATCCATCCCTAATCGTGCCAAGTAAGCAAGCAGCTCTTTTGCCACGCCTTTCCCGCGCGCTTCGGTTTTGACGTAGAGATCCTCTAAATAGATCCCACGAGAACCCGCAAAGGTCGAGTAGGTGTAATAGAAGACAGCTAGACCCACCGTTTCCGAACCCTCATACGCAAGAATTGCCTCTACGGAAGGTTGCGCTCCAAAGAAGGCCTCACGAATCTGCTCCTCACTGGTAACGTAATAATCTGTAAGATGCTCGTATTCAGCAAGTTCTTTTAAAAATCCAAAAATCAACGGAACGTCTTTTTCGCGAGCAACTTCGATACGACGCTGGACTGGCTTGTTTTGGGTGATCACTGGTCTTCCGGCTCTTTGTTGAAATCCTCGACGAGTTTTTTGAACCGAGGGTGTGCGGAGAGGGATTTTAGATCCTCCTCCTCCTCAAATTCGAGTGCCAGGTACGATCCAAGCTCGATCGCTTTTTCAAGCGCCTGTAACGCTTCGCGCGAACGCCTTAAACGGGCAAGCGCACAGGCTCGATGATAATAACCGCCTCCATCCTCGGGTGCGATCTTTATCGAAGTATCTGCGGCCGCAAGAGCCTCGGTCCAGTTCTGCAAGCCTCTGTAGCTCCGCGCCATTCCATTAAACGGCTCCGCGGATTCCTTCATCAGCGTCGCGGCTCTACGGAATACTGTTATTGCTTCTCGATATTTCCCATGCTCGTTTCGCGAGTGCCCGAGAAAGAGGTTTGCTGTACCACTCTTTTCGAAGCGATCATTTAGTCCAGCGGCCAGATCCTCAGCCGCCTCGCAATCATCGCGAAAGTAAAGCTTGGATATTAACTGGCCAAATAGATCCTCTTCTTCCTTGAGGTTCTCAGCGGCCCGATCAAGAATCATGGCAATTTCCGTCATGCGTCCCCTCTGCGTAAGCAGACGCGCCAGATCGAAGTACGCGGCGCCATTGGCGGAATCAATATCAATGACGCGTTTATACTGAATTTCGGCCAAATCGTAGTTTTCTAAAGTTTCATATAAACCTGCCAGGTTGGCAGGTGCTCTTGGATCGTACGGCTCGAGCTCTATGTACCTTCGATACAGAGCTACTGCTTGCTCGTGGTCTTCCTTATTCTCTGAATCGGTCAACCTGTTAGCGAGCGCAAAAACAGCCGGGGGCAGTGGGGTCTCGGCATCAACGAGTTGACGAAAGATCTTTATTGCTTCCTCGTTCTGCTCGTTAATGGATAGTGCTAATGCTTTTAGATAAAGGAGCCATTGATCGCCAGGGTTTTCCTTCAGAGCGTGCTCGACCACGTCGAGACCTATCTTCCGATCCTGCTCGATTGCGATCAACACTCTCACAAAATCCGAGATCTGTTGTCGCGGCAGTTGCTGACCAGTTCGTCTTGCCAAAATACTATTAATCGTCGGCTTCAGCGTTTCTGCGATGACATGAAGACCTGTGTCTGTCTGCACAATCTCAGCGAGATGCCAAGCGTCATTCATCCTGATCAACTTTAGTCTAATCAGTAAGTCGCCAGTTTGAAGGAGCAGTGCTTCGGCGCGTTCGCCTTCTTCAAAAACTCGCACTAAACGGAGCTTTTCACCGTCCTCTTCCTTGAAACCGGACTTTAGTTCAAGCATCACGCGCCTGAAAGCAGATGACATCTCGTCACGCTCTTTTGCGCTGAGCTTTTCCCAACTGCCGGCGCCCATATGCTCGTCAGTAATCAAGGCGAGATCTAGGCCGGAAGCTTTACCTTCAGAGAGCTGGCCAGCAATGGTTTCAGCAAGCAAACGGGCACTCTTCTGAGATTCCGTAATGCCGCTTGTCGTCTCCAGTACCTCGATCTCCAGAAGGTTCAATGACGCGTAGGTAAGTAGCGCGCCTGACGAGTCCCGGATGTGAGTGGCATCTGCAAAGGTCGTCCCATAGGTTGGATCGAGTTCGATCCATTCGCCGATATGGACCTCAACCCACGCGTGTCCTCCAAAGGCACTGCCTGAATAAGCCATACCGAGAACAAGGCGCGCAGGAAGTCCCAGCGATCGCGCCATAGCCACGTAGAGTTCGCTGAACTCGGTACAGTCTGCCTCGAGCGTCGCCAACGTTTCCCCTGGCGTCGCAGATTCGATCTTTTTCCACTTAAGGTTTTGATGGGTCCAGTCAGCCAGTTTCTTCGCTACGCTCCAGGCGTCGCGTTCCTTGCCAACTATTTCTCGCGCCTTCGAGATTACGCTTTCATCAGTAAACGTTGCAGGTTTGAGGAAAGGTTGAAGATCCGGGTTTGTGATGGGAAGGGTAAATTTAGTCCGGGGCTCAGATCGCCGTGCAAGAACAACCAAGGCAAGCTCTTCTTCCGACCTTTTTTCGACTTGCTGATATGACGTTTCAATCTCTTTCTTGATTCGATCGATCGCTCCCGAAGCGTTCGTTCTTAGCGCCAATTGCACTTTTCTCAGATCTTGTTGGTTAAAGATCGGAACTCCGCTTGCCTGCACCACCGCGTAAGTCGGTCGATAATCTTTTGATATGGCTGAAAGCTCACCGACCGAGAACCTGCCCTCCCGGTCCATGGATACGGAGGCCCTTGCCTCAATTCCTTGTGATGTCGTACGGGCATAAAAGATAGTGCTGTGAAATGCCTTACTCAGCGACGAAATGAATGCCGCTCTTTCTGCTTCCACTGACTTATCGCTCTCAGAAACTTGAGGCATTCCCGCCTCAAGATTGTAGCCGCCAAAGGCGATTAGGTCTGCGGGCGCACCTGCCGCCGCCCGAATATATTCGCGTGAGCCAGCAAGTTTCTCCTTAGTGTCCAGGGCCTCAATACCTTGTGTTGTATCTGAGACAACCAGGTAGTTTTGTTTGACAGTGGCATAGAGGGATCCCGTTTTGTGGGAAAGTTGAAACAGCTCTTGCTTGGCATTAAAAGTCCCTTTAAACAGCTTTCCTTCCTGCAGCGAATGCTTCAACTTGTCCGATTTCAATTTGCAAAAGGCGGCCCACCCGAAATCCGTACTACCGAAGAGGTTAGGGGGTTCAACAAGGGCGACCCCGCATTCACCGGCTAGCTCGGGAAGTAGTTCGTTCTCAAAACCGGGTGTCAAGATCGGTTCAAAGTCCGTGATGTCTTTGAGGCCCAAAACCGTGCTCGCCCACTTTGGCCACCCAGTTGTCAAGTCAAAGTTCAAGAAGAAGTATGCAAGAGTTGTTTTCGGTAGGAGTTCGCGGGGCGCCGCCAGATCTTCAGTCTTAAACGGTGCCAAAAGATTGGACCAGCTGCGGTCCGTGAAGTTTATATAGTAAGAGTTTTCCCAGGAGTTTTGATTTACGTTGAAGGTCCCGAACTCTTTAGCGTCACCATTCCCTTCCCCTGAAGCGGCGAAAATCTTTTCCAGATCGCTGAAGTAAACCGCATCACCACTGGCGGCTATCGCTTTCGTAAACTCACCGTTTTCCCTGAGGCCAGGGCCACCTTCCGATATCCTCGTCAGGATATCAGACATAGATTCCAGATCCGGAGTCAACACTGCCGTTTTTCCCAGGTACGTCAGGTAGATTGAATCTCGCTTTAGATTCCCCCTCCACGTAACGGAGACCTTCTCAATTAGTGCAATCGCTTGCCCTTGAATCTGCAGCCGTTTACTGAATGTGTAGTTTAGAATCGTTGATTCGTCCAATTGGTTACGCTTCTTCATGGCACTCAGGCCTGGTACTTCCTCCGCATCCGGCTTCAGAATCGCTCGCGCTGTGAGGGGCACGAAAACTGGGAGGATTCGCGTCACAATTCCAAGCCTATCGACCACAATGCGAAAATCACCGATATTGGTTTGATAGACGCTCAGGAGCCTTTCAAATCGATCTCGATCCGTGACGCGCATAACGATCGCGCGCCGTTCGGCCTCAATAAGACCGCTTGGAGCATTCGCAGCGGTCCATTGGGCCATCGAGATGGGCGCACTCATTTCGATTCCGAGGTGATTCGTAAGCGCGGAGTCATCAGGGGCAGCCAGTGCTTGGCCCAATGATTTGCGCAAAGCACTTAGCATAAGAACAAAGCTGGCTTGGGAGCGCGCAGTCTCAAGCTGTAAACCACCGATATTCTTCTCCAGACGATCGAGCGCAGCAGCGGGCTGCGGGATAGCCAGATAATGGTCTACCTGAGACGGAAAGAGTGTCTCACCCATGCTGGAGACATTTTCGACGTTGGTAAACGAAAGACTTTCGATACGTTGAGGTGGTGCGGCAAATTCTTTCCAAATCCATTCTTTGATCTTTGGATCCTTACTCTCCCGAACAATGATCTTCTCCCGTTGCTCTTTAGCAGCCGCCTCTATTTCCTCGCGCAACTTGATCTTTCTGATCGTTAGCCCTACCTCTTCCGCTACATCCGCATCGTATACACTAGGGCGCGCAGCTCTGGTCCTTCCGGCCGGTGCGCCTCTGCGGACGTGATTCAGTTTCAAGTACTCTTCGAGCCGGGGAATGTCCGCTGCGCTAGCGGCTCGATCCAGATTAAGGGCGGCCAGTCGTCTCACCTCAGGCCTTCGAGAAGATGAAAACAGCAGCTTAAACAGCTCGACCGGGGGTAAATTCTCTTTTCTATGCAACGCCAGGTTGAGCGCAAGGGCAATTATAGAATCGTGATCGGTCGCGATTATCTGCGGCAGTTTTAGCCCAAAGTCATCGACGGAAACCGCCGAAAGCAAGGTCAAAGCCCCCAAAATCCTGCTCGCGTCGACCTCCGGTCCAGAAAAAGTCGCATGCGGCAAGGAGAGCTTCGCGTTCGGAGCAATCACTTCGGCAGTTACTGTAACTCCCGCGCGGCTTCCCCGCCCTGGGTTTCCTGATCCTACCGACCTTCTGCTCACCTTCTTCGAAAAGATTTCATTAAGGATGGTTATCTGTTTCTGCTTATCGAGAAAGTGCCATACGCGAGCTACAACCTCCGGTTGGATCCACTCGAGGGAAGCCTGTCGCAACAGACTCACCGCATCGGCATTTGCAGCAATACCACGAGCGGCCGATTCTGCTACAAACAGCTCCCGATCCTTAACCGCCTCTTGAAGCAAAGGCATTAGAGAATGATTGCGACTCTGTAGAATTGCCTGAGCTACTGCCGACCTGACCATCGGACTCCGGTCAGCAAAGAGGTCGATTGCAGCATCAGGCTGCCTGGAGAATATTGAGGCAAGTCGTTCGATGCCGCTTGCACGAACCGTGTTATCCGAACCGGCAAAAGCTGCTGCCAGCTCTTGAACTTCATTGATCGCAACCGGCTTACTCTCTTTAATTACACTAGAGCGGAGATCTTCAAAAAAGCAAAACTTACCCGATGGCAGCACCACTACCGACTGGACAACTGCGCGGAAGTATGGCTCAACTTCGGCAGCGTGTTCTGCCGGCACAATGAGGATGAACGCCACAGCAGTAGACTCATGGACCATGCTCCAGATGATCCTTCGACTGAGATCGCCGCGCACATCTGGAACCTCGAGAAGAATTTCGCGCGCTTCTATCCCCGACATTGTTGTCCTGCGAACCCGCAACGAATCAGCTCCGCCCGGCAAATTCCTTAGCGGCTGCATGAGTGCCCCCAGATAATCCTCAAAGGCCAAGCCTTCAGGTATTTCTTCGAGACTAATATTTAGGGTGCTTGAATATGGTCCAATGAAGACCGATTCACCCTGCTCTTTCCAGTCGGCTGGGACACGGAAAAAGACTCTACGTGTGGAATCGGTGCGACGCGCAAAGGGCGAACCTGGCAGCTGGAGTC
Source organism: Pyrinomonadaceae bacterium (assembly GCA_035512935.1). Taxonomy (GTDB): domain Bacteria; phylum Acidobacteriota; class Blastocatellia; order Pyrinomonadales; family Pyrinomonadaceae; genus PSRF01. The sequence goes on from DATKDA010000014.1 coordinate 7,862, forward strand.
CTCCCCAAAAGGACTCTCGTTGGGGAGCACTTATTTCTTGGGCAGGACTGGCTGTAGCCGTTAGAAGAAAAACTAATAAGGCAAGGACCGTGAGGCACTTCTTATACATAATGTTTTAATCCTCAGGGTGAACGGAATTTGAGCACGCTCGCTACGAGGTTGGCGCCGAAACCTGAATGAGAAAGAAGCCACAGGCTTCCGATATTATGTTTCCACTATCACAGGTCGGGACGTAGAATACGTGACACAATGCATTTTGAGCAATATATTTTCAGTCGAACGCCAGGGGAGGTTCACAAATGAGTCAAGCTGATTCCGTTCAAAACGATCGCGCCCGACTTGCACTGATCGGATTTCGATACGACGAAAACTCATCATTTATGAAAGGCGCCGCCGATGCGCCGCCGCAGATCAGGGCAGCCTTGCGTTCAGATGCTTCAAGTCTCTGGAGCGAGTCGGGCGTGGATCTCGGCAAGGAATCGCTCTTCTTTGACGCCGGCGACGTGGAGCCGGTGCCAGGGACGGAAATGCTCTCACTGGTTCAGGATTCAATGCTCACTCTGTTGGATGATGGCTTGGCCCCTATTTCGCTTGGTGGCGATCATTCAATCACCTACCCGATCATCAAGGCTTTCAAAAAGAGGTTTCCGAAGTTGAGCATGCTCCAGTTCGATGCTCACCCCGACCTCTATGACGAGTTTCAAAAGAATCGCTACTCACATGCGTCGCCGTTTGCGCGGATCATGGAAGACGGGCTCGTTGACCGATTGGTACAGGTCGGCATTCGTTCACTCAATGCCCACCAGAGAGAGCAGGCTAAGCGGTTTGGTGTTGAAATGATCGAGATGCGCAACTGGCGTGACGATATCAGGTTAGAGTTCGATTCGCCGTTATATATCTCCTTCGACGTAGATGCTCTCGATCCGGCGTTCGCTCCGGGTGTTTCACACCGCGAACCCGGTGGATTAAGTACGCGCCAGGCAATCGATCTCATCAACAACTTGCGCGGGCAGGTGGTCGGGGCTGATGTGGTCGAGTTCAACCCGCGCACGGATCCACTTCACATCACCGGCACAGTATGCGCAAAACTGGTAAAAGAGATCGCGGCCAAGATGTTAGGCTGATGCTCTGACATATCGAGGGAGC
>DATKDA010000015.1:0-58827 GCA_035512935.1 Pyrinomonadaceae bacterium
TAGTTGGCGCTGGCTCAGAACAGTTAATGGCGCAGCAAACCTTTGCCACCGAGGCTTGTGTAGTACTCTCGCCCTTCGCTGCCTTGCAGCAACTCATCATCGCTGGATTGCTGCTATGAGAGTGCGTAGGCATGCCGGTGATCACACTGGCACTAAACGCCAATATCAGAATGAATGTCGTGGACCACTTCAGCATTGTTACTGGTCACTATATTGAGCCCTCGAGCAGGCTGTCAAGATAAGAACTGCTGGATTAAGAATTCAGTTCCATCGCAGGCGAAAGCTTTAAGGAGAAAGTTCGGTTGCTACTCCTTAATACCGGCGAAGCGAATCGGCGGTGCTCCATCGCGGGTTTTTACTCACCCGCTGGGAAACTTTGCGCAAAATGAAACCCTGCCGGAGTGGCAAAATTCCCTCCCAGAAGGTGAGATTGTCCCGCAACTTGCCCATCGATTGAACGGGCTGAGTCGTTACCGAGCCAGCCCTCTTGGTTAACAGCCCTCGCTAGTAGTTCAGTGCGGTTTGCACTTCCGTTCTCACGGATTACCACGGAACCCTGTGTCCTACGCTACTGCCCGCGAATTGAATCTCCTTCACTGCGGCCAGCATATTTCTGACGATACTTGCGGCAATACGAATGCCGTGAGTTGAAGCACGCTCAGTATTTGACTAATGATTACTGCGGATTTGAGGTAGGCTGTGACCTATATCACAGCGCTGTTAATATCGTCGGCTTATCTTACACAGGTACAACTTTCGTTTACATCTAGAGAGGATAGCTGGAAGAACCACCATGACGAGGAGCGAAGCATGAAGCTGCGAATTCAAAATAACACTTTGCGCTTGCGGCTCACTCGGAGCGAGCTAGCCCGCTTCGAAGAAACCGGAAAAGTCACAGCCATTACGGAATTTGGCGCTGCACCGAGCCAACGATTGGTTTACGTGCTGCAGAGCTCGGACGATTCTCCAAACCTCGGCGCGCGATACGCTCACGGAAGCATTACAGTGACCATGCCTTTAGCCTTAGCGAAGCAATGGATCCAAGGCGATCAGGTCGGACTTGAGGCAGAGCAAACGTTGGGCAATAATGGATCTCTAAAGATCATCGTCGAAAAGGACCTCACTTGCTTCGTTAAAGTAAACGAAGAAGAAAATACAGACACCTTCCCTCGCCCTAACGAAGGGGGATAATATCGGGACCAAGAGCAAGTAGCCGCCAGGAGCCAAGTTGAACCTTGCAACAAAAATTATCCTCAACGTTATCGGCACTATCTGCGTGCTGCTCGGTATTCTGGGGGCTATCCTGCCACTTCTTCCGGCCACGCCTTTCCTGCTCCTGGCCTCCGCCTGTTACATCAGAAGCTCGGAAAGACTTTACCGGCGGCTAACAACCAATAAGTATCTTGGGCCATACATTCTCAACTTCAGGGAACGAAGAGGGCTGCCCCTTAAAGCAAAGATCTACACTGTTATCCTCCTCTGGGGTTCGCTGCTCTTCTCCGCTTTCAGGCTCCAGAACAATCTTCTCACTCTTACGCTGCTTACCGTCGGTCTCGGCGTTAGCATCCTGATCTGGTCTATGAAAACGTTAAGGGATTGAATCACAATCCGCCGGTTCAGCCCTCCATCTCCACTGCGCGCGGAAACAGCACGTTATTCTCGAGATGGATGTGCTGATGGAGATCCTGTTCAAACGCTTCCATGGCTTGGTACAGAGTCTGATAACTGATGCAGCCATCTTGCGGCACGGTGTAGTCGGAACTCGTCTCGCGAAGTTTCTTCAGTAGCTCTCCGGCGGCGTCATGCTCCATCATCATCATTCGCACCGGGTTGCGCAACGTGCCGAATGCCGGCAGAGGTATTTCACGACTGTTGTTTTCGGCCTCTTCCATTCGCTCGATGTACGGGAATAGTACCTGTTCCTCCTTGAACATGTGCGGCGCGAGTTCAAGGCATAACTCACGGAAAAGCCCCTGAATCGTCAACAGTTCGGGATGGTTCTGCCCATGCACGGAGCAGACCTTATCGAGCAGCGCGCGAAGCCGGTCCATCTCCTGACGCGTAAAGGCGTGGTGTTTATCCACGATGTAGGTCATTAGTTCCGTTAGAGGCGATGTCTGAAAGTCCGTTGTTGCACTGTTTTGCCAGCCCGCCTTCGCTGATTCCTCAAGCAGCCGCATGACGCTATCAACTTCTACACGGGCGGCGATACAGGCTTCTTCAAGCGGACGGCTTCCGCCGCAGCAATAATCAATCTTTAGTTTCTCGAAAATACGTGTTGCATTTGGCATCTCGAGGGCCAACTCACGAACAGTCTTTGTCGTAGTGAATGTCATCTTTTGGATTTCTCCCTTCTCTTGCATAACATAAACCGCCTGCAAGATTCATGCAGTGACTTTAGTCACACATTTTTGCACTCCGCCGCCTGCCAGCGCTTTATCAGCTACAAATTCGCGCAACTTGGATGGCAAAGAGATTTCTGTTCAATAAGGCGTGAAGCTGAGGGATTATTCCCAGCCTATGGATGATATTTCGCAGGTGGCTTCCTTTTGATAGTACTAAGAATACGCGATTCTTCCCGGCACAGACGTTGCTCTCTAGCAGTTCTTGGATTAGTCGGAATGAGGGAAGAGCCTTTGACAACATCCTCTTTCCTCGAGATGGAACGCTTCTGATGCCTGTAGCAATCGGTCAAAAGCTAGACAGTGACTTCCGAAAGCCCCTGGGTCTGCTCAGAGACTGCCATCGCAGGATCGAGCTTTTCCTCGCGGGGCTTATCGCTATCTCGGAGGAGGCTCAGGGACAGAGCCTGGATGAAGGCCGACGCCTCCAGTTCGAAGCTGCGTTGCGATACTTTCGTGAAGCTTCTCCAAAACATACGCGCGACGAAGAGGACTCGCTCTTCCCTCGCCTTCGGGCACACAAGGGTGGACAGGCCGACGCGGCCCTTCCACTATTAGAAACGTTGCACCTAGAGCACGGGGAGATGGAAATACGGCATCAAAAACTCGAGCAGCTTGGGAGCGCATGGCTTGCTGCAGGAAGCCTATCGCCGGACGAAGCTCGGCTTTTCATCGGCCTGCTAAAAGATCTGCGCTCAAGATACGAAAATCACATCGAGGTTGAAGAAGCACAGTTGTTTCCGCTGGCGGAAAACATTCTGGACAACGCGGAATTTGAAGCTATCGCAAAGGAAATGGCCGACCGCCGGGGGCTGATTCTGAACCCAAAGACTTCAAGGCAATGAAGAGCTTCAGCGACTTACTCATGCTGCACAAGCAGCTCGATGAACTGTTTTTCGAGCACCAACGGGCACTCATTCGCGGCGAGTTAGAGACCGCCTTGGAAAAGCTGGAAGCGTACGAGAGCAAGTTATTGGACCACATTTGGGATGAGGAGGAAGTATTAATTCCGATATACGGGGACCGCGCGGAAGCCCCCCTTGGCGGCAGCGCTGAGATCTTCCTGAATGAGCATCGCAAGATAAGGGAATACCTCAATCTTTTCAAAGCAGAGTTTACGAAGTTGTTCGCAGCCAATGAATTCGAACGAGCTGTAATCTTCTTGCTGGACTCGGAAACCACCTTCAAACGTCTCCTCGTCCATTACGATACGCGAGAACGAAAGTTTCTTTATCCGCTCCTGGATCAGGTCACGACCGAGCAGGAGAAGCTAAGTGTGTTTGAACGATTGCGCCTTCACGCAACTGTGGCAGTAACTGCGCCTGCATAAGACGACACGGGGGAGACTCCTACGATTGATTGTAATGTCCACCCAGATGAACAAAGTAGACCCGATCACTGCCGACGCCTTCCTTCCTGATATTGTCGCGCGCTATCCATCCACGCGGGCCGTTCTTGACCGCTATGGGCTGCGCGGTTGTGGCGGTCCAACTGGCCCTCGAGAACAACTCAGTTGGTTCGCCCGATTGCACGGAGTGCCAATTGAAATACTGCTGCGCGAGATGAACGAGGCAGCGACCCAACCTCCATCGCAATCTGCTGAATTCGCGCCATCACTAGGAGACACTATCTATCGCCCGTTCTTTTTAGCAGGAATCGCTACGGTTTTGACGCTTGGCTGTCTTTGGGGCGCAATCAACTTACTGATGATCGGCCTGGGCCAAAGCTTCACCAACACAAACTACTCGTGGGTGCTGGCCCACGCGCACGCAGTGGTCTTTGGCTTCGTCGGCCTCTTTATCATGGGTTTTGCTTATCAGGCTTTTCCCCGATTCAAACACACCACCTTGTGGCGACCGGGGCTGGCGTTCTCTGCCTTGCCACTAATGATCGCCGGAATCCTGCTGCAAACTGTCGCGCACCTGTTGACGCCCCCATCTTTGCCCTTGGAAATTGTGGCCGCGATCATTCAAATCGCAGCGGTCATCACTTTTGCCACGGTGATCGTGATGACCGCTCGTCGGGCAAACAAACCCGAGATCTATGATCGGTTTGTTTATGCCGCGCTGGGTTGGTTCCTGCTCGCGGCGATTGCCAATCCGGTGATCTTCAAGCTATTCGAACTGGCAGGCAGCCGTCAGCAACTTCTTTTTAATCTCGCCACCTTCAATATTCCCTACCGAGATGTCCAGTTGCTCGGGCTAGCGGTGGTTATGATTCTTGGCGTTTCGCTACGGTTTCTACCCCAGGCTTATGCGTTGCGCGAACCCTCCAGCACATGGCAAGCCTTTCTCTTTTGGGGAGTAAATGGGTCGATTCTCGCCGGCGTTGTACTTTTCATTTTCGGGATGGCCACGGGCAATCATCGACTCTTGAAGGTCCAGTGGCTGACTACGATTGTGCTTCTTGCCGTCGCCATCGGAACGCCACGGCAGTTTCGACTCTTTGGCCCGGTTCCTGAGAATGAACGCGATCGCGGCTTGAAATTCATTCGCGCGGCATACGTCTGGTTCATTATTGCGATGGCCATGCTGGTTTTCACGCCAATCTACAACTTCGGAATTTACATGCCGCTGACAGGCACGCACGTTCCGTTCTCGCACGCGTTTTTCGGCGCTTATCGTCACGCGCTCACTGTCGGGTTCATCATGATGATGATCGTCGGCGTGTCGAGCAAAGTCGTGCCTACGCTGTCGGGCGTTGACTTGCGGCGCGCCGCGTCGCTCTGGCCGACCTTCCTGCTGCTGAACCTCGGCAACCTGACGCGAGTTTCGTCTCAAATTGCAACTGACTTTTACCCGTCAGCGTTTTTCGTGATGGGGTTTTCAGGTTTTATCGAGGTCGTGGGACTAACGTTGTGGGGCCATGAGCTCTTCGCGAACATGCGCGCCGGGAGGAAACTGGAAAAAGAGAGATCGGTTTCGGCGACGAAGATTGCCGGGCGGTTTGAGATCACCCCGCAAACCAAAGTGGGCGATGTGCTGGCTCGCTACCCTCAATCACTCGACATCTTTTTGCGCTATGGTTTCGGGCCACTGAGCAATCCTGTGTTACGCAAGACGATGGCGCGCGTGGTCACAATCGAACAGGCTTGCAGGCGTGAGGGCGTAGACCTGACCGAGTTACTCTCCGAGCTGAGCACTATTTCGGTTTCTGACAGGCTGACGAACTCGGATGTTGTGGTTCCGATAACCCGGATCGCAAGTCACGGTTAATTCAAAGCACTAAATCAACCCCGCGTGTTCCGCCCGCCGAATCGCTTCCAGGCGCGTGTGGGCATCGAGTTTACCTAGGATGTGCTGGACGTGATTGTTTACAGTCGTGCGGCTGATGCGCAGAAGGTTCGCTATCCTCGCAGTTGTTGCACCCTTTCCTAACAGGCGAAGAATTTCAAGTTCACGCTCGGTCAGCTCCGCTTCCCTTGCAGCGGAGCGGGTCGATGTGATCAGTGTGACCGCCTCGTCGGCCGGCACGTTGGTGTTGCTGACGACAAAGTCTCGAAGCAGGATTTCCAATCGTTTACGTAAGTCAATTGGGCGAATGATATGAATCGCGAAAGGATTCGTCGAACCGCTAACCTTGGCAACCAGTACCGAGATGTTGCACCATTTTCCCATCTACAGTCTCAACCTGTAAGTCAAAATTATTGATTGGGTGTTGCTTTTCCAGAGCCTGACGTACCGTGCAATCCTGAGAACACACCGATCCACACTCATCGGTCCCTTGCACAATCTCGCCACAGGGACGGCCAATGGCCTCGCTGGCGGACAGTGCAAATAAAGCTTCTGCAGCACGATTCCATGCCACAATTAATCCCTGACCATCGGCAGCAAAGGCTGGATCCGACGTGCTCTCAGCTATTTCCTTAATCTCTTCGCGCCTCATATGCACTCCTTAATCAGATAAATGATGCAAACAGATTATTGTCCGTGGGGCCATCATTCGCAATCATCATACCGGACAAAGAGGTACTTTGGTTTCTTTGGGCGAAATGTTCTTCTCGAAGGCAACAGGCTACGGAATCAGGGCGCTGGCTTACATCGCCAGCCAGCCGGAGCACCGCTTGTGTGGCCTACAGGAAATTGCCGAACACGAAGACATACCGCCGGCTTACCTCAGAAAGGTTCTGGGCGAACTTCGTCGCCACCGGCTTCTCCGATCCGTGAAAGGCATTCACGGCGGCTATGAGTTGGGGCGCGCTCCCGAGGCGATCACGTTGTGGGACGTGTTCAGTGTAGTAGAGCCAGACCCGTATTTGGACATGTGCATTCTGGGAAACAAGCTTTGCGCTCCCGAATCTTCCTGCGCTTTTCACGACGACTGGCAAAGGGTGCGAAAGGAAATCGTGTCGCTATTGCAAGAGAGGACTATTGCAGAGGCGGCGGCCGCGATATCGAAGCCAGGAATGGGGAATAGTCCCCAATTCACCGAGGTAGCTGGGGAAAATTGAGGAGTCCCTAAGGACGATGCTTATTCTATTCCCAACCCCGCTTTGGCTGAACTCAGCGACGTTTAAACGAATCGCCGCCGCCAGCATTCTCTTCGTCACAACCGTCGGCGCGCAAGCTCAATCAGCAGCCGACGGTTCAGCTCTATTCAGCAGTAAGTGTTATAGCTGCCATAACATCGGCGGTGGAGACAAGCAGGGTCCGGACCTGCAGGGCGTGACCACGCACCGGACGAAGGACTGGCTGCATGAATTTATTCTGAGACCGGCCGCGATGAACAGTCGGGGCGATGCCGCCGCGCGCGAACTCTTCCGCAGATTCTCACCACAAGTGATGCCGGATCAAGTGCTCACTCAGGCGGAGATGAATTTGCTCCTTACGCTCATTGAAGAACTGTCGAGAAGCGGCAAGATGTTCATCCCGGAAGGTGCGCGTCTGAGCCGCGAGATAGTTCCCTCTGATGTGAACGCCGGACTCGCTTTGTTTACGGGCCGCGCCTCGTTATCCGCCGGGGGTACCTCCTGCATGTCATGTCACGGCATCAGCGGAGCAGGCGTGTTTGGCGGCGGCACACTTGGTCCCGACCTGACAGCGGCCAACGTGCGGTATCGCGACCCCGAACTGATCGCCATTTTGCAGAATCCGAATTTCCCGACGATGAACAGCGTCTTCAATGGTCGTCCGCTCAACGACGAGGAGATCGTGCAACTGTTCGCTCTCTTCCAAAGCGCGAGGCAAGGAACGGTGGCTTCGCAGACGCAAACGGGCGTGGCCCGGATCGAACCCCGGTTTCTTTTAACCGGAGTTATTGGGCTGGTCCTCGCGCTGGTCGGAATGAACCTCATCTGGAGGAAACGCTTGCGAGGAGTGCGCGAAGAGTTAGTCAGGAGGAGCAACGCGCCATGAACTGGATCAAGGATATCATCAGCCCGGAAACGCGCTCGTGGGAGGAGTTCTGCGCAAAATCGTTTGGAGCACAGAGGGAGTGCGCGCCCTCTCTTTATCGACAATTGCATTTGCAATCACGTTCGCCGTATGGGGAATGATTGGCGCGCTGGCCCCTCAGTTTCGAGAGATGTACAACCTCTCGGCGATCGAAACTTCCATCATCATTGCCATTCCCGTTCTGCTCGGCTCGATAGGGCGCTTACCGATGGGCATCCTCGCAGACAGGTTCGGTGGCCGAATTGTCTTCGGCCTGCTGCTCATGTTCTGCGTGATTCCGGCAATCGGTGTGAGCTTGAGCGGCTCTTACCAGTCGCTCATCTTCTGGGGCTTACTCTTAGGCTGCGCGGGGACGAGCTTTTCGGTGGGGGTGGCTTTCACGTCGAAGTGGTTTCCGGCAGAGCAGCAGGGGACGGCCCTCGGCATCTACGGAATGGGCAACATCGGCCAATCCGTCGCCGTCTTCGGCGCTCCGGCTCTAGTCGCGGTTACGGGCAACTGGCGCGTTCTCTTCTGGATCTTCGGCGCGGCGGCTGGTCTGTTTGGGCTGGTCTTTCTCATGTTCGGGCGCAACGCTCCGGTCAAAGCCCAACCAAAGAAGTTCCATGAGTATCTCGGCATATTGAAGCGCGAGCCCCTGGCGTGGGCCCTTTCGCTCTTCTACTTTCTCACCTTCGGGGGCTTCGTGGCGCTGGGCATCTACCTCCCGACACTATTGAAAGATACCTTCGGTCTGACGCCGACAGACGCGGGCGCGCGTGTCGCGGGCTTTGTTGTTGTGGCAACGCTCGCGCGACCGGTCGGTGGGTGGCTGGCTGATCGTTATGGCGGCGCTCAGCTGCTGGCCTTCGTGTTCGCCCTGATAACGCTTCTTGCGCTGGGACTGACATCAAACGTGATGCTGTTATTCACGATAGGGGCGTTGGGCACGGCCGCCATGCTCGGACTCGGCAACGGTGCGATCTTTAAGCTCGTGCCGGAATATTTCCCGCGCGAGACCGGCACGATCACAGGACTCGTCGGGGCTGCGGGAGGACTCGGCGGGTTCTTTCCGGCACTCGTACTCGGTTACATACGCGCGCAGACGGATTCTTATACGCTTGGGTTTGTGCTCCTGTCCGTGTTCGCCCTGATGTGCCTGGTGATTCATTATTTCGTTTTCTTGCGCGGTCGGGGCGAGTGGCGCGAAGCGGGCTCGGCTTTAGCGTCGTGAGCGAGTGGGCTTGTAATTTCCACGGCTCTGTTTACCGTCGGTCCATTCGGTAAATGTACCAGAGCAGACCGGCATTCAAAGCAAAGCACACCAGACTTACCAGGGCGGCCGGCCAAATCACCGACTCGTCGCCACCAAGATAGGCATTCATAGTCGCCATTAGCAGCCACAACTGCAACATCACGATGATCAGCACAATACATAGGATCCCGTAAATGATTGTCGTTCGATGTTCGGGTGTGAGGCGTCTCTTCATACTGTTTTCACCTCTACGCCGGTCGCATACACCGTCCCGCCACGCACCTCGAGATTGATTCTGGGCAAAGGTCTACGCGGTGGGCCCGCCGTGGGCGACCCCGTTACGAGGTCGAATGAACCGACATGGCAAGGACAATAAAGCCGTCCCTGATCGAATTGCGGCATAACCGCGCAAGCAAGATGCGTGCACTTCTGGTTATAAGCCACGAAGGTCTCTGGACCTGTTCGAACAAGTACGCATGTGTCGTGGGCTTCAGGATAAACGAATGAGAGCGACCCTCCGATTGGAACTTGATCGACAGAAGCGACCGGTTGAATGGACGGTTCGCCACGCTGCTTACGCAAAAAGTTACGTCCCATAATCCAGAACTGCCCGAAAGTAAAAGCCAGACTCGTTAAAACCATGAACTTGGTGAAATCACGGCGCGAAACATAGTTATCCTGCGGCCAATCGATGGGAAAATCCTGCCGCCATTTCGGCTGGTCCTCAGGACGCCCTCCATCAGGAGGTACTGTGACGTGTTCGCGCTTCTGCCTGATCATTGGCTCTGCTCCTCGTCGTACATTCCTTCAAGGATGTTCAGTGAAATAGTCTTGCCGATCCGGCGCTCGCTCATTGCCTCGGTAACGTCGACGTATTCAGCTTTAACAGCTCTGGGTAGCATGATCTTCACCTTAGTCGTAATGGTCTGTTGACCAAAGCGAAACTGGTTTGTTGGTACGGAGCGCGGCCTTAGCAGTTCGATCTGTTCCCGGGTGCCGAAGAATAAGGCCTGACTCGGGCAAACCGTCGCGCACATCGGTTTGAGACCTTCCGAAGTGCGGTCGTAACACATGTCACACTTCATCATTAGTTTGAAGTCGGTCTTCATCTTAGGCACGCCAAAAGGGCACGCCAGCACGCAGTTGTTGCAGGCGATGCAGCGGGGCTTGCGGGCAGTCTGTACTACACCATCGCCGGTTTTCTTGATTGCGTCTGCCGGACAGACTTCGGCGCAGGTTGGTGAGTCACAGTGCATGCAAACCACGGGAGCCGTTTGGACAGAGTGCGCGCGGTCAACGTAATCGAGATGGATCATCGAATAGCCCTTGTGTGTCTCGCACTCGCTACAAGCCTGAACGCACGCCTGGCAGCCGATGCAGCGGTTCGGATCGATGAAGAATTCGTTTTGCTCAGGTACGGGCATGGGAAATTTGCGATTTTAGATTTGCGATTGCCGATTTAATGAATTTGCGATTTGCGATTGCCGATTTGCGATTGGGTTACTTACCGTCCTCGTGTCCGCGTCCCCCGTCTCCGCGTCCCCCCGTCTCCCCGTCTCCGCGTCCCCCCGTCTCCCCGTCCCCGCGTCTCCCCATCTCCCCATCTCCGCGTCTGCCGTCACTCCGCTTTCCGGACTCGAACGGCGCACACCTTATATTCCGGAATCTTTGAGATCGGATCCTGAGCCGAGATCGTCAATTGGTTGATGCTCTTTCGACCGGGCCAATGATAAGGAACAAACACCGTGTCCGGCCTTATCGTGGTCACAACCATCGCCGGTAATGTTATCTGTCCCCGCCGTGATTCCACCATCGCAAGCTCACCGTCTTTGATCGAGAGTTGTTCTGCCAGTTTTGGATGCATTTCGAGTCGAGGCTCAGAATACTGGTCGACGAGTGGTCCAATCCGTCTCGTTTGCGTGCCTGAGAGGAAATGACTAATTACGCGGCCTGTCGTAAGTATCAACGGATACTCCTCATCCGTGTCCTCCGCCGGGGGCGTGTAGGCGGCAACGTTGAATCGGGCTTTACCATCCGGAAAGTAGAAGGGACCGGCCCCCTTCGCAACCGGATTCCACGACCCATTTTCAAATAGGCGCGGTGTGCCCGGATGATCGTCGCTTGGGCAGGGCCAAAATACACCGCTCTGCTTTTCTATCTTCTCGTACGTGATGCCGGAGTAATCTGCAACTCCGCCCTTTGAAGCCACGCGGAGTTCATTGAATATCTCTCGAGGCGCAGAGAAAGTGAAACCGTGCTCATGTCCGAGTTGCCGGGCAATGTCCTGGATGATCCGCCAGTCTTGCCTGGCGTCTCCTGGTGGATCAATGGCTTTGTTGATCTTGATCACACGCCCTTCAATCTGCGTGACTACGCCCTCGTCCTCCTCGTGCAATGACCCCGGTAAAACAATATCGGCATGGTGCGCCGTTTCATTAAGGAAGAAATCGATCGCCACATAGAACTCCAGCTTTTCGAGACAGCGGGTGATGAAGTTATTGTCGGGAAGTGAGACCTTGGGATTAAAACAGATACTGAGCAGGCCGCGAATCTCGCCACGATCGATTCGGCGAAACATCTCGTAGGCATCGACGCCGGCCAGCGGCAGTTCATCGGCAGTTATTCCCCAAACCCCGGCAACGTAGGCGCGGTGCTCAGGGTTGCTGATGTCGCGCGCGCCGGGAAGTTGATCACACTTTTGTCCATGCTCGCGGCCGCCCTGGCCGTTTCCTTGTCCCGTGATTGTCGCGTAACCACACCCCTCGCGTCCGATTCGTCCCGAGGCCAGGACGATGTTTATCGCACCAAGACAGTTCTGAACTCCATGCGAATGATGCTCGATACCGCGGGCGTGCAGCAGAAAACTCGACCTCGCCGGGCCCCACCATTCAGCCGCCTGGCGAATTGCGCGTTCTGAGATGCCCGTAACTTCGGCGGTCTTCTTAGGATTCCATTCCCGCACATGTTCTGCTACCGCTTCAAACCCGACGGTTTGCTGATTAATGAAGTCATGGTCCAGCCAATCGTTTTCGATCATCAGGTGGAGGATGCCGTTGAATAGTGCAATATCTCGGCCAGGTTTAACGGGCAAAAATAGATCGCAGGTGCGGGCAATCGGCGTAATGCGCGGATCAACTACGATAATTTTGGCTCCGTGCTCTCGCGCTTGCCAAACGTAGTTGGTGGTAATGGGGGCACATTCAGCTACGTTGGCCCCGCTGATCCAAACAACTTCTGCCTTTAATATATCTGCCCAGGGATTCGCTGCCCGATCGATACCGAATGCCTTCTTGTTGGCTGCGGCGGCACTCACCATACATAGGCGTCCGTTGTAATCGATATTTGCAGTCTTCAGACACATGCGTGCGAATTTACCCATCAAGTATGCCTTTTCAGTCGTCAGACTGGCGCCGGTCAGAACTCCAAATGCATCGTTGCCGTAGCTTGATTGGATTCGTTGGATCTCGGCGGCAACGCGTTCGATCGCCTGGTCATAGGGCATCGGTCGAAATCCGGCCTCAGCCTCCGGATCGCGTTGATAGGCGTGAAGCAAGCGGTCGGGATGAGAACCTTGAAGGTACCGTTTTACACCCTTCGGACAGAGCATCCCGCGGTTGAAAGGAAAGTCCTCCCACGGCTCAAAACCGATCACCTCGTTGTCCTTGACCTTCAGTTGAATGCCGCATTGTTGACCACAGAAACAACAATGTGTCTTTACCAACCTGTCCAGTTCAACCCCGGTTTCCAACCGTATGCCGGCGCCATAGGCAGTATGTGGACCAAACTGTTGTAGCAAGCCTTCGTTTTTTTCCGGCGCCAATGCCATGTGGATTCACCTCTCGGTTTTAAAGACTGAAGCTAAACAGGGACTCTCAATTCTTGAGCGATTCGTTGATCTTTTGCGACCATTTACGGACGATCCACGAAACCACATCATGAACTTACACGAATAAATCAACACGAAGTTACATCCGTCATTAAGGGTGAAAGTTAGTTCGATCCTCTTCACCCAAGGGGCCCTGGTTGGGGCCTGCATTGCCGATTACCGGCGTGGGCGCCAATCCACCGAGATCGACAAATCCGGCTGACTCGCCTCTCCATAGTTGTCCTTGCGCGAGGGCGAGCAGCGACCGGCGACATGGGGGGCATATCCACTGGTAATGGGCCACGTTCTCGTCCACCAACTCATAGCGATAGCCGAGTTCTCTTTCAACCTTTATCAAATCTTCTACATGCATGCGTGACGTGAACGGGGCACCACAGCGCCGGCAGTTTGCCGCTTCTTCACGCTGGCCCACATCCTTATAGAAACTGACTCCAAGCTGCGCAGGACGCTGGAAGATATGAAAAAACTTTCCGAAGGGCAGCCACAACAAAGTGAAGATCACTGTGATCGCATGAAGAATCGCGAGAAACTCATACGCGTAGCCTTTCATCCAAGTGTAGCTGGCAGTCAACATTAGTCCTGTCACACTGATCGCGAACAGGAGGATCAAGGGCAGGAAATCCTCACCAAACTGCTGCAATGCGCCGGCCCCCTGATCGATCATCCGGCGGCGCATCGCCAGCATGACTCCAGCAGTGATCATCACCGAGGCCCAAACCAGACCATGAAAGACCAGGAAACCAAATAGCGAGTTAATCGGAAACGCAAACGTGGGAAAGCCAAAGATGTAAGTGCGATACCACTCGAAATTACCGGGGAGGGTTTCAAAATGAATCCAGCCGAATACCAGCGGAAAAGTGATCGCCACCGCAATTATGCAGCCCCACATGATCAACATGTGCGCTCCCCACCGTAATTTGCCGCGATGAAGGATGAAGAGATTCAGGCCAAGGTCTCTGGGAACTCTGACAAACCACGACTTGATGTTTCTTGCCAGATGTCGCGGCTGTAAGAAGACCTGCCAACCTCTCTTCCAATAAAGTGCCGTCGGAGGTCGTTGCAACCACATCGCATAGCGATAGGTAATGCCGAAGGTGGCAAACAGTACCGCGAACGTGTAGCCGACTAGAGCTGCATCGAAATGGGCAAGGTTTCGTGAACCAAGAACGATCAGGCCGGCCACGATCAGCGTAAACAGCAGCCCCCAGGCTGAAGCTTTGAAGGTCTCCCTGTTCATACTTTTTTGCTAGTCTAACAGTTCAGTGCTATTGGTAGCTACAGCTCTATTTAAAGAACGCTCGTGCATGGGCAATACGCATACCCAGAAAATCTCGAGTGACGGACTTCAGTTTCTGCATTTCGCTGCGTAGAATTCCGCTGTACCGGTGACATTTTCCTCAAAGACTCCCGGCTCCAGGAATACAACATGCCGGAACTGGTGACGGTACGCTCATTGCACAGAGGTACCTGCGCCCGTCTGGCTCACTTGAGCGAGAACCGGAACCTGTTAAATAAGACTTGGTACATGGAGCCTCAAGCACGAATGAAACAATTTAGACCGGGCGCAATCCGCGCCCTGTTTCTATCAACCACTGCTTTTGCAGTGTCGTTTGCCCTCTGGGGTTTGATTGCAGCCCTGGCGCCAACTTTTAAGCAAACCTACGAGCTATCGGCCAAGACTACCAGTCTACTGATTGCGATTCCTGTTTTGCTCGGTTCTTTAGGGCGTCTACCGGCCGGGATGCTAACCGATCGGTTTGGGGGGCGGCGTGTCTTCACAGCGTTGCTGCTCCTGAGCGCAATACCGGCAGCAGCTATTGGCTTCTCGACGAGCTTTACGCAACTCCTGTTTCTCGGGCTATTCATGGGACTGGCCGGCACCACGTTCTCGGTTGGCATAGGCTTCACATCCAAATGGTTTACTAAGGACCAGCAAGGCACCGCCCTCGGCATCTACGGGATGGGAAATATCGGCCACTCCCTGGCGGTCTTTGGCGCCCCAGTGCTCGCCCTCTGGCTCGGTACATGGCGTCCGGTCTTTTACATTTTTGGTGCAATCGCAGTAGCGTGGGGGATCGTCTTCTATCTCCTTGCGCGTGATGCAACATCGGTTTCAAAACCGAAAACGCTCGCTGAAAACCTGGCGGTACTGCGAGGCTCACCTTTGGCGTGGGTACTCTCGCTCTTTTATTTTCTCACCTTCGGCGGGTTTGTAGCGTTCGCTATTTATTTGCCAACCTTGCTCAGAGAACTCTTCCAGCTAACTCCTGCTGATGCAGGCTTTCGGACAGCAGGCTTCGTTGTATTGGCAACACTGATGCGACCGGTTGGCGGAATGCTGGCTGATCGCGTTGGTGGCGCACGTGTGCTAATGGGAGTATTTGCTGCCGTCGCTGTTTTTGGTTCCTTGATGGGCTGTCCCTTTATGCCAACGTTTACTGTCGGCGCACTCGGAGCTGCCGCAGCACTCGGTTTGGGTAACGGCGCAGTCTTTAAGCTGGTGCCTGAATATTTTCCCAAAGAGACCGGCACGGTTACTGGACTGGTTGGAGCGTTCGGGGGACTTGGTGGTTTCTTCCCGCCCTTGGTACTCGGAGTGATTAATGACGCCACTGGTGGCTATGCGATCGGATTCATCCTACTGGCTCTGGCTGCACTTTTCTGTCTCGTGATTAACTACCTCGTGTTTGTGCGGAACTCAAAAATGCAACCCACTGACGCCGCGATTGAAATCCGAGCCTGACCTTATCTGGATTCTCCGGCAGAAGTGAAAACAGTAGCGTCTTGAAACAGTCCTGTTGGGGTTTGTTACAAACGTGCTGGCCAGTCATGCCTCGATTACTGCTTTCTAAGCAGTTCCTCGGTAGTTCTCAGTAGTCCCTCAGCGGCACCTCTATTGCCTTATACAGTTAGAAGTGCGTGGCCAAGTGAATTTCGATTCACTTGATTACCTATCTATTTTAAATTGGCCTGATAAATAAGGAGAGAATCATGAACACTAAAGATGATGTCAAAAGGAAAGACCTCGCTGCCGAAGACCGAAGCGAGGAGAAAGCGCCCACAGGCTGGGAACCGGCAGCCCCTGATGCTAAAGATGCCCTTCGTGAAGAGAAACGCTCTCTTGATGTCGGGGGATCAGGGCAATTCGCGCCCGGCGGGTACTTTAATCAGCGCGGCGCCACACGACCCGAGCGGATAGACTTGGATGATTATGTGGTTCCACCCGCTCGCGGCTCGCAAAAAGATAAGGAGTCAAAATGAACAAGAGATTAGAAGGCAAACGAGTTGCTATTCTCGTTGCCGACGGATTTGAACAGATAGAGCTAACGGACCCTCGGAAAGCGCTCGAGGAAGCCGGCGCACAGACCAAGATCGTCTCGCCGGCCAAGGATGAGGTGCAAGGCTGGAATCATGACGAGAAAGCCGACAAGTTCCCTGTGGATGTGCCGCTGAAGAATGCCAGCGCTGATGAATATGACGCGTTGCTGCTGCCCGGCGGGGTCAGGAACCCTGACGAATTGAGGACCATCGAACGGGCTGTTGCATTCGTAAAAGACTTTGTCGCTGCAGGCAAACCCATCGCAGTGATCTGTCATGGGCCGTGGACCTTGATCGATGCCGACGCTCTGAAAGGCAAGACGCTTACCTCATGGCCTTCTCTTAAACGCGATCTTCAAAATGCCGGCGCGAACTGGGTCGATAAGGAAGTCGTTGTCAACTCAGGATTAGTGACCAGCCGAAAACCGGACGATCTCCCGGCCTTTAACGAAAAGATGATCGAAGAGTTTGCAGCCGGCAAACTTTCTCAGAAGGCTACTGCCTGAAATTATTTCGCAGTCAGTACGCGCCCGCGATCCGCGGGCGCGTACTGACAGACCAGCGTCCCTTCCTTTATGCTTAGTCCATGCCAATCGCTTCCGTAAATCCAACTACCGGGGAAACTCTGCGCGCCTTTCCCGCATTGGATGAGCAATCAGTTGCTGAGAAATTGCAACGCGCCTCTGATACGTTCCGCACCTATCGGCTTACTCCCTTTGAAGATCGCACGGCAATGATGCAGCGCGCTGCTGATATCCTGGAGAAGGATAAGGATGAGTTTGCCCGGTTAATGACTATCGAGATGGGCAAACCGATAAAGGCAGCCATTCAAGAGCTCGAGAAATGCGGGTGGGTGTGTCGTTATTATGCTGAAAACGCCAGCCGCCACCTCGCAGATCAGGTGATCGAAACAAATGCTTCAAAGAGCTATGTCCACTTCCAACCACTTGGACCAGTGCTGGCCATAATGCCGTGGAACTTCCCTTTCTGGCAGGTCTTTCGTTTTGCCGCTCCGGCGCTAATGGCCGGTAATACTGGCTTGCTCAAGCACGCTTCGAATGTTCCGCAGTGTGCCCTCGCTATTGAAACAATCTTCGAACGCGCGGGCTTTCCTGATGGCGCCTTTCAGACTCTGTTGATTGGCTCAGAACGAGTGAAGCAAGTGCTCGAAAACAGCAACATTGTCGCAGCTACACTAACAGGCAGCGAGCCCGCCGGCCGAAGCGTCGCCGGCATCGCAGGCAAGCAGATCAAAAAGACCGTTTTGGAACTCGGGGGCAGCGACCCTTTTATCGTAATGCCCTCCGCCGAGCTCGATGAGGCGGTGAGTACCGCTGTCAGAGCCCGCACTATCAACAACGGTCAAAGCTGTATCGCCGCGAAACGCTTCATCGTATCAGCCAATATCTACGAAGAGTTCGAGGAGCGATTTGTCGAATTGATGAGAAACCTTAAGGTCGGCGATCCGCTGGATGAGACTATTGATATTGGTCCGCTCGCAACTCCACAGATCCTCGATGAGGTCGACAATCAGGTAAAGCAGACCATAGCCAAAGGTGCACGGCTACTAACAGGTGGCGAACGACTCAACGGTCCTGGTAACTTCTACCAACCAACGGTTTTGGCCGGTGTCCCGAAAAGCTCGCCGGCGTACTGCGAAGAGGTGTTTGGCCCGGTGGCCCAGTTGTTCCGGATTAACGACATCGTCGAGGCGATTCAGATCGCCAATGACACGCCATTTGGTCTGGGTGCCGCCGCCTGGACGAATGAGCCGGACGAGCAGGCGCTCTTCATCGAGGAGTTGGAAGCGGGCTGCGTCTTCATCAATGGCATGGTCGCATCCGATCCACGGCTTCCGTTTGGTGGAATCAAGAACTCCGGCTATGGGCGCGAGCTGGGCGAGTTCGGCATCCGCGAATTTGTTAACGTGAAGACAGTTTGGGTGAAATAAGTGTCCGCCGGGTACCTCTCCGTCCTGCCTATGAGAGAGCCCTTATCTGAGTCTGAAAAAGGAAAAGCAGATGGACGACTTTGAGAAGCTCGGAGCTTTCTATCTTGGAAGACCCTACGACCTGGCCACTCGGGCTCCGCAGGATGGTCTAATACTCTATGATTCAAAAGATCTGGTTACACATGCCGTCTGTGTCGGGATGACAGGGAGTGGCAAGACTGGTCTATGTCTGGCGCTGCTTGAAGAGGCTGTGATCGATGGTATCCCGTCGCTTGTTATCGACCCTAAAGGCGATCTGGCGAATCTGCTTCTTACTTTTCCGAACCTCGAGCCCGACGACTTTCTGCCCTGGATTAACGAAGAGGACGCTCGGAAAAAGAATCTTTCACCGGAAGATTACGCAGCGCAGCAGGCCGAGTTCTGGAAACAAGGGCTGGCTAGTTGGGGACAGGATGGCGCCCGCATCAAACGGCTTAGGGATGCAGCCGAGTTCTCCATCTACACTCCCGGAAGTAATGCAGGCATTCCCGTCTCGATCCTTGACACATTCGCTGCCCCCCCTCCTGCGATTCGCGAAGATGCTGAATTGATGCGGGAAAGAATCAACACAACCGTCAGCAGTCTTCTCGGTTTGGTTGGGATAAATGCAGATCCGATTCGCAGCCGCGAGCACATCCTGCTCTCTCAGCTTCTCAACACGGCCTGGTTGGCTGGTAAAGATCTCGATCTGGGCGCTCTGATCCAGCAACTTCAGTCGCCACCAATAGCCAGAGTGGGAGTGATGGAACTCGAGTCGTTTTTCCCGGCAAAGGATCGGTTTGACCTGGCACTGACTTTAAACAATCTGCTCGCAGCTCCCGGCTTCGGCGCCTGGTTGGAAGGCGTACCGCTCGAGGTTCAGGACCTGTTGTATACGCGAGAAGGAAAACCCTGTGTAGCAATCTTCTCCATTGCCCATCTGAACGATGCCGAGCGCATGTTCTTTGTTTCCCTGCTGCTCAATCAGACGTTGGGCTGGATGCGTACGCAATCGGGAACCACAAGCTTGCGAGCAATTCTTTACATGGATGAAATCTTCGGTTACTTCCCTCCGGTAGCAAATCCTCCCTCAAAGTTGCCGCTATTGAGTTTACTGAAACAGGGTCGGGCTTTCGGACTCGGGGTGGTTCTTGCCACCCAAAATCCAGTTGACCTCGATTACAAGGGTCTTTCAAATACAGGCACGTGGTTTACTGGCCGTCTCCAGACCGAGCGCGATAAGGCCCGAGTGATTGAAGGTCTCGAAGGCATTGCTGCCGGCTCGGGCCAAAACTTCGAGCGCCGCCAGATGGAACAGGTCCTTGCTGGATTAGGTAACCGGATCTTCCTGCTGAACAATGTTCATGATGATGCACCGGTGATTTTTGAGAGCCGTTGGGCCATGTCATACCTGCGCGGACCGCTGACTCGCAACCAGATCAAGATGTTGATGAAGCCGGGTGAAGGTTCCGTTACCGCGTCGGCCCGTCATGATGCTCAATCGCCCGCGATGCCTGCTGTTAACCTGGTCGGGCATAAGCAGCAACCTGTCTTGCCCCCCGAGATCTCTCAATACTTCATTCCCATACGCAGCAGTAACCCGACAGGGGCTTCGGTGGTCTATCAGCCGATGATTCTCGGAGCTGCCGAGATTCGCAATAGGGATTCAAAGCAACTAGATACCAGCGAAACTTTTACAGTGCTGGCGCCGTTCACTGATGCACCGCAGGCAGTTGATTGGGACCAGGCGTTGACAGTTGATCTCACCGATTCTGATCTTGAGACGGAACCGGCCGCCGAGCCACAATTTGGCGATTTGCCGCCGCTTGCGGGAAAGGCAAAGAGTTACGACGCGTGGCGCAAGGATTTCGGCGCCTGGATCTATCGGAATCACCGGCTCGAGCTGATGAAGAGCTCCGGGTTGAGCCAGATATCGACCCCGGGTGAGTCGGAGCGGGACTTCCGCATCAGGATGCAGCATTTGGCACGCGAACAGAGAGATGAGACGGTAGAGAAACTTCGGCAGAAATTTGCTTCCCGGTTCGCGCAATTTGAAGAACGCAAGCGCCGAGCTGAACAGGCGGTGGCGCGGGAAGCTGAACAGGCCAGAACCCAGAAAGTGCAAACGGCTATATCTTTCGGAGCAACACTGCTCTCCTCCTTTCTGGGTCGTAAGAGTTTGAGCGCATCTACGATTGGTCGCGCTACGACTACCGCTCGTGGGGTGGGCCGCTCAATGAAAGAAGCGGGCGACGTCGCGCGCGCTCAGGATACAGTTGCCTCAGTAAACCAACAGATGGCGGATCTCGAAGAGCAATTCAGAAGAGACGTCGAAGGGATCGAGCAGACATTTGATGTGCAGCATGAAACTCTTGAAGCCGTAAGCCTAAAACCTACTAAAGCGAACATCACCGTAAAGCTACTAACACTTGTGTGGGCGCCATACTGGCATGCTGCGGCCGGAAATGTTCCGGCGTACTGAGGTCGACTCGTTTACTGTACACTTGCAGGTATGCACATAGCTCTAAAGTACGGTCTGTTAACTACATCGGTCCTGATGGTCTGGGTTTCGCTAACCCGATTTATCTTTCCCATCGATGCCAGCTCATCTCTAAACCTGCTCGCTCCCGTTATCTTTAATCTAGCGGCTATCCTTTTCATCTTTCTGGGGATTCGACAGCGAACTCGGGAAAGTGGCGTCACGATCTCCTTCAAAGATGGTTTAAAGACAGGCGTGGGGATTTCGGCGGTCTATGGCGCGACTGCATCTCTCTTCTTCTTGTTTCTCATACTCATGGTCGGCCCCGAGTTTATGTCTAACGAACCGCTCGCCGCAGACCGGCCCTTTTGGCAAGCGGCGCTGCTCGCTTACTCCGGCCTGTTCTTCGGAGCTCTGTTTTTAGGTCTGGTCTACTCTGCCGTCATCTCTTTCGGGTTGGCTCTCCAGCGACAAAGATCACCGCGTCAGGATAAGTCGTAGTCTAGTGCCTAGCGATGCGGCTCGAATTTTGAGGCTGCCCCCAAGAATCGGCCGATGAACCATGCCAAAGGCAGAAAGCTGGGAAAAATGAGCCCGCATGTTCCAAGCTTCATTGAGCCGCCAAGAGGGTTTGGGTGGGACCACAAATACTGAACCATCAGGAACGTAGAAAGCTGTGGAAAAATTGCGCTACAACCCTCTTCGCGGTCCACGTATGGCTGCACGAAGCGAGCCCAATTCTTCACGGCTTCGTAGCGACCGGATCCCTGCATCAACCACCGAGGACAACGTGAGTAGTCGCAAGCATCCGGTCGCTGCGAAGCTGTGAAAAGGGTTGTCCCTGGCAAAGGCTTCCGATGGACCACGCAAATGTCGCTTTTGCCTTTTCACAGCTTCTCCGCTTCTGATGGTTCCGTATTTGTGGCTCCATCAAACATGAGCAGTTTCGGCAGTTGGTGGTCTTTGCGCATCCCGAGGGCAGATTCATAAGTTGCAATCTGTTAGCACTGCACTAGTTGCGCCCTCCTCACGGGACCAGGACCACTTTGCCGATGTTTTTCCTCTCTTCAATGTAGCGGTGAGCCGCGCGGACTTCTGAAAACGAAAAGGCTTTGTCGACGTGCGGCCGTACCCAACCTTCATTTACCCCGGCGAGCAATGCATCGACCCAGGCCGCCACTTTCTCGCGCTCGTGCCATAAGTGCCCGAGATTCAAGCCGAATACGGACTTGTTCTTGTTAATTAAACCGATCGGATGAAACCAGGGAGACTGGACCACAGCCTTAAGCAATCCTAGCTTGCCTTTCAAGCCCACGGCTGAGGCCGTCGAGATGCCAAACATGCCCAGCCGCCCCGTATGTCGCAAGGCCTTGAAGCTCTTCTTCCAGTGCGTCCCTCCGATGGGATCGATTACAAGTTCTACGCCACGATTGTTCGTCATGTTCATCAAGACGGGAAGCCAGTCACTGTTGCGGTAGTCAATTGCCTGATCGAGCCCCCGTTGCTTTAAGAACTCGTGCTTTGAAGGGCTCGCCGTGCCATAGGTAATGGCGCCGAGGCGCTTCGCAACATCGATGGCCGCCAGACCCACGCCTCCACCTGCATTGTGAATAAGGATCGACTCGCCGGGTTGCAGTGATCCCATCACGTAAACTAGAGCATACGCAGTCAGGTAGTTAACGGGCAGTGCTGCCGCCTGCTCGAAACTGAGCGACTCAGGCTTTGGAAAGATCTGTGCTGCCTGAATCGATACCAGATCTGATTGACCGCCAAACCGCGTCAGCGCCACGACAGCCTGACCCTTCACCGACTCATCAACACCATCGCCGGCCTTTTCAACCACACCCGCAACCTCATAACCCATCACACAAGGTTTAGGTGGTCCATCAGGATAGAGACCCTGCCGAGCGAGAATGTCGGCAAAGTTCAGTCCGGCGGCTTTGACTCGAACGAGCACTTCACCTTTTGCAGGTTGCGGGTCAGGCTTTTCTTCGACAACCAAAACACCAGGCCCACCATTTCGCGTGGTGACGATCTGCCTCATTTAAATCTCCTTTCCGAATCGTCCAAGGTATCATCGCCGCTTTGTATGTCCAATCATTGCAGTTGGAGCAGGGATTGGACAGTTTCGACATGAAACTTCGCCTCAGACGTTGACGCGCAGCCGTAGATGACGAAGAATTCAGGAAACAAGAAAAGGAGGACAGTCAAACAATGGCAAAGGTGATCCACTGCAATAAAGTCAATCCAAGTTCTGAATGCAACCATGTGATTCGTGGCGAAACAGACGATGACGTCATGAAGCAGGCCGGGGTCCACGCGAAAGAGCACGGACTAGAGCCGACGCCCGAGTTGCTCGAGAAAGTCAGGGGTTGTATCGAGGACGAGCAAGCGGCGGCAAGCTGACGATCATTATCGAATCGTCAACTAAAAAAAGTGGGCGTGCAATTTGCCGAATGTGGTTCCTGGCGTAAACTCTCATTGGGAAATTTCGACTAATCTGCGAACCAGACCAATGACGGATAAAGAATCACAGGCACAAGCTGCGCATTCACAGGCTACGATCGCCGTACACGGCGGTGAACGCCCTGAAGAGCAGCCCTTTGGCGCGGTTGTTGCGCCCGTGTTCCACTCCGCGACTTTTGGGTTCAAGAATTTCGCCGAGTTGCGTCGCTACGCAAAGGGTGAACTGCCGGAGTCCTATTTCTATTCTCGGTACGGCAACCCGACGGTCGCTGAGGTGGAACGAAAAATCGCCGAGCTCGAAGGGACTGGGGATTGTATCGTCACTTCCTCGGGCTCGGCTGCCACATTCTGCGCTCTCGCCGCGCTTTGCCGAGCCGGCGATGAGGTAATCGCGTGCGATTCGATCTACGGCGGGACCGTAAAGATTCTGACCGGATTTCTTGCGCGATTCGACGTTCGCTCTCGCTTCGTCACAATCGAGCAAATCGGGCGGCTGCCTGAATTAGCCGGCAAAAACTCGAAAGTCTTCTGGTTCGAAACACCCGCCAACCCTCTCAACCGTTTAATCGAGCTGGACCACGCCGCGGCAATGGCCCGCAAGGCAGGACTCTTCTCGATAGTCGATAATACGTTTGGTACTCCGGCTCTCCAAAAGCCACTCGCGCATGGCATCGACGCAGTGATGCACAGCGCCACGAAATATCTGGGAGGCCATTCGGATTTAACTGCCGGAGCAGTAGCTGGTAGTGCCGACTTCATCCAACTCGTTCGCGACGTTTCATCACGCATTGGGACAACGCTCGATCCGGCTGCGGCTTATCTGCTGGCCCGAGGAATTAAAACACTTGATGTGCGAGTGCGCGCGATTTGCAACAACGCGTTAAGGCTTGCGGAAGTCTTGCGAAACCACCCGAAAGTCGCTCGCGTGTATTACCCGGGACTCGAGGACGACCGAGATCACCTCCTCGCAAAACGGCAGATGCAGGGCTTCGGTGGTATTGTGGCGTTGGATCTGCGGGGCGGTGAACCGGAGGTCGAGCGTCTGTTCGATGCGCTCCGGATTGTGCGTCCGGCGCCATCACTCGGGGGAGTCGAATCGCTGGTAAGTTATCCGCTCTACTCCTCGCATGCCGGCTTCTCGACCGAGCAGCTCGCGGCTGCGGGTATATCAGCAGCAACAGTTCGCTTCGCCGTAGGTATCGAGGCTGTGGAGGATCTGATTGCAGACGTTCTTCAGGCGTTAGAAAGGGTTTGACTCGATACAGACTAGAAAAGTGGCGGAACACAACGGGCAAAGAAAACACGATCATCGGCACGAGCTAAGAGCTGAGAGCAGCCGGCGCCTCAAAGTTGTTCTACTCCTCACTTCCCTCTACATGGTCGCCGAAGCTGTCGGAGGCTGGTGGACCGGCTCCCTGGCCTTGCTCGCAGACGCCGGCCATATGTTGACCGACGTCGCGGCAATCGGACTGGCGCTTCTTGCGATCTGGTTTGGCTCGCGGCCTGCAACACCGAGCAAAACATTTGGGTATTATCGTTTAGAAATCCTCGCAGCACTTATCAATGGTGTCGCACTCGTGGTCATTTCACTGTTGATCTTTTACGAAGCTGCAAAGCGCTTCTCTGCCCCGCCCGAAATTCGCAGTCACGCCGTCATTCTTGTGGCCAGTGGCGGGCTCATAATCAATTTGATCTGCGCCTGGATACTTCGCCGCAGCCATGAAATTGACCTAAATATGCGAGGGGCCTGGCTGCATGTGATTAATGACGCGCTGGGGTCGGTGGCAGCAATTGTCGCCGGAATACTGATGGCCGTGTTTGGCTGGTATGTCGCTGATCCATTAATGAGCATTATGATTGGGTTCTTGATTGTTTGGAGTTCGTGGCGACTGATCCGCGAAGCTACAAATGTGCTGCTCGAGGGAACGCCCGCGCATATCAATCTCGCCGCCGTCGAGGACGCTATACTTAAAACTACAGGCGTCCAGGACGTTCATGATTTACATGTTTGGACCATCACGTCCGGACGCGAGGCGCTCAGTGCTCATGTGATACATGCTACCAGCGTGTCTCAAGTTGAATTGTTGAAAGAATTGCGCGTCAAACTCAACGACCGATTTGGCGTGGACCATCTGACAATTCAGATGGAGACGTCTAACTTTGAGGACGAAACATTTCATTTTTGTCATTCGGGAACGGCCTGCTTCCGTTCCGAACGATAATGAAGCCTTCTAATATTCCTGGCCAGACTCGCTAGAATAGCAGATGGAAATCAATTTGTTGCTCACGCTGGACCTTCGGGAACAGGCGGCTCTGCAAGCAGCCCTGGTAACGCACGGCGCTCCGGATGCTCTCGTTTCTCTCGCTCTGACCGGCGCCTGTCGAATCTCTTCGCTCGATGAAGCACGCCAACTACGGCAGTGGCTGGCCAACTCTCGACGCGCCGGGGAGACCGACTTCGTTTCACTTCAGGCCATTGAAAGGGCACTTGTGGCCTTTGGCCTGTAACCCTAAACATCCAGCACCATAATGCAGAAGATCCAACTAGCCTACGGCGCCGGCTCGGTGACGTTTGATTTCGATGAGCAGCGCTTTACTGTCCTTGCCCTCAGCCGGCAACAAGAAGCACCGCTCAGCGACATTCAGATCGGCAAGGCACTAGACACACCAATTGAGTCACCCGTGCTCGACGACATCTTCTCTGCTGGGGAGTCAGTGTTGCTTGTTGTTTCAGACGCAACTCGAGCCACCGCGAGTGCCCAGATAATCAACCTGCTGGTCAGACGGCTCATTCAGATCGGCATTGCACCTTCAGATATCTCCGTCATCTTCGCCACGGGAATTCACCGGGCAGTCACGCCGGCCGAGAAACAGGAACTGCTCACACCCTTTATTTTTCAGCGACTTAAAACACTCGACCACACTGCTGCCGACCCTCAACAGATGGTAATGATGGGAACAACCGAGCAGGGTACTCCCATTGAACTCAATCGCGCCCTTCGCGAGTTTTCGCATGTGGTGATTACCGGAGCAATCAGCTTTCACTACTTCGCAGGGTTTACAGGCGGCCGCAAATCGATCTGTCCCGGGCTGGCCTCCTCCAAAGCAATCGCCGCAACCCATTTGCTGGCGCTGGATTTAGAAAACGGGGGCCGGCGCGCGGGTGTCGGGCCGGGCCTTCTCAACGGAAATGCGATCCATGAAGAGTGCGAAGCGATTGCGGAAGTCATCAATCCTTCCTTTGGCATTAACTGCGTGGTCGACGAAAAGGGCCTGGCGGTTCGCGTGTACGCCGGACATTGGCGGGCAGCTCATCGCATCGGCTGTCTCGAATATATCACCGACCACTCGGTGAGAATTCCAAACCGGCGGGATTTGGTGATAGTCAGTTGTGGCGGTTCCCCCTACGATATAAATCTCATTCAGGCGCACAAAGCCCTTGATATGGCTGCTTACGCCTGTCGCGATGGTGGAACAATCATTCTTCTCGCTGAATGCGCCGAAGGGCTGGGCCGTCAAGATTTTTCCAAGTGGTTTGTTGAAGCTAATTCCAATGCGCTCGAATCAAGACTGCGAGCGGCCTATGAAGTAAATGGCCAGACGGCGTGGGCACTCATGACTAAAACCGAACGCTTTCGAGTTATTCTGGTTTCAAGTTTGCCCGCCAACCTGGTTGAGCAGATGCGAATGGCGCCGGCAGGTTCTTTGAGCGAGGCCCTTGGCGCGGTCCAACCGGAGGCTGTGGGATACATTATGCCGCGTGGCGCGGGGTTACTTCCCATCGCCGAGGATTGATTCAACGAGTCGCTAGAACTAGAATCTATTCACCCTGTTGACTTACCCCCCTTTTTTCAGATACGCATCGCACAAGGAGGCCGATTTGTGAGAACTCGTTTCGTTCCATTGTTCCTGCTGCTGGTAGCCCTGACTACCGGTGCGTTTGCTCAGGAAGCCGCGCCTGGTCCTATTGAACGTCATGCACCGCTAACAGAATCAGCGATTGCTCTGGATGGATTGGGCCAACCGGCCCTTGAGGGGCGCTTGCTTACCACGGCCCTTAATGGCGCTCCTGATACTCCAGTAGCCAACATTCGGATGGTTGTGAGGAATGTTAGTCCCATTCCCTATGCTTTCGTCTCAGGAATTGTGACTTTCTATGCGCCAACAGGCGTTCGTTGCGGCGCCGGAATCTTCAAAGCGGATGCGCTCGCCATAAACGAATCTTTCGAGACCGATACTCCCGGCATTCGAATAACTTGCGAGCCTGCTACGTGGCGATTGATCGCCACGCACCTCGTCCCCCGCACCTTGCCAGGACTAACGCCGGCGCCGCAGACACAGGTCCCGTCATCGCCGGCCAATCTTATAATCAGCATCAATGGTGAAGAGCATCCGATCCAACTCGACCGGCCGTTGGTCCTAGTTCTTGGAGATCAATCAAAGCGGATTGTCGTTCGCAGGGCGCCATAGGGCTGTAGCTAATTGCAATAATTTTGCAATCCCTCCGTAGCCTTGAAGGCGGCAACGCGTCTTAGGCTTAACTCATCTCGGCAGCAGTTCTTCAATTCGTGCGGGCCCGTTGTTAAAACGTGGTCCGCTTTACATTGAACGAAATACCCTATTCCGCTAACCCGATAAGCGAATACACAAGAGGTGACAACATGAAAAGGACGATTAATGTAGTAGCTTTGACAATCGCTTGCGCTCTGGTTGGCTTCGCTCAAACCGCCACAGGCCAGGCAAGCAATCAGACCTCAGCTTCAGCTAGCCAAGCGACCAGGGCCATCAATATCAAATCAGGCACAAGTCTCGCAGCGGAACTACAAAACACAATCGATGCGCGCAAAGCGAAGGTGGGCGACCAGGTGGTCCTTAAAACGAGGAAGGCCATCAAATCTGAGGGCCAGACAGTTGTCAGAAAAGGAGCGCGTCTTGTAGGTCAGGTAACCGAAGTTGAGGAGAAATCAGATGCGAGTAACAGCTCGCGAATTGGAATTGTCTTTGATCGAATTGAAGACGGCTCACTGGCCGTCCCAATCACAGCAACGATCACCTCAATCACCAGGGGAACTGCAAGCGCCCGCGGCAACAACGATCTGTTTGCTAGTGACGCTGGTGGCTCAATGAATTCGAGCGCCAGGACACAGCGCGGGTCCTCAGGTGGTGGCAACGTGCTTGGCGGTGTTACCGGAACGGTCGGCGGCGTCGTGAGTTCCACAACCTCCACAGCGGGGAAGGTCGTTGGCCCCACAACCGGTGCAGTAGGCAGTACTGTTAGTTCAACAACCACAGCCACAGGTGAAACCACCGCCAATGTGGGACGTTCACTGGGCCGGATCCAGATTTCGGAGTCAACCAGCACGTCCGCCCAGGGCTCATCAGTGCTTTCGGTGCAAGGTGAAAACCTTAAGCTCGAAAAAGGAACCACTTTTAACCTGACAGTCAACCAGTCTGCCGGCGTGAACACACGCAAAGATCCATAAGCTTTAAGCTAAGTCGATCATCTATCTCCGGTGGATAAGAGCTGCAATGCGGTTCTTACCACCGGAATTTTTTAGCGCGCTCCGGATGATTAAAGCCGGCCACTAATTCTCCGCTGGCCGCTTGACGGAGCACGCGTTAAAGTAGCGCGTTATGCAAACCTCGACCGAAACCGCATCACGAGACCGACTACGCACCAACGCTTCCGAGGAAAAGGTGCTTAAGCGATTACGTGAGATCGTTGGTGACGAACATGTTCTGGTGGGTCAGGAGCAAGTCGAACCCTATGCTCAGGACGCGGTCAAGGAGAAATTCCCACCCGAAGCAGTAATCTTTCCGCGAACGACCTCAGAGATCGCCTCAGTGCTCAGGCTGGCGAATGGGGAACACTTCCCGGTTACCGCCCGCGGGGGCGGAGTCGGTTACACTGGCGGCGCGGTTCCGATTCAAGGAGGAATCGTCCTCGGCACTGATCGCATGAATCGAATCAAAGAGATCGTTGTCGACGATCTCTATGTCGTCACTGAACCTGGCGTGACAACGTATACTTTACAGCAGGCTGTTGAGCAGGTCGGGCTCTTCTACCCGCCGGACCCCGCTTCGTACACGCAATCCTTCATCGGCGGCAATATCGCAGAGAACGCGGGGGGGATCCGATCGGCAAAGTACGGAGTCACCAGGAACTATGTGCTGGGACTCGAGGTGGTGACTCCAACAGGAGAGATCATTCGCACTGGCGGCAGAACCCGGAAAAATGT
This sequence comes from Pyrinomonadaceae bacterium, assembly GCA_035512935.1. Taxonomy (GTDB): domain Bacteria; phylum Acidobacteriota; class Blastocatellia; order Pyrinomonadales; family Pyrinomonadaceae; genus PSRF01. Next base: position 29,387 of record DATKDA010000015.1, read on the forward strand.
TGTCGGGTTTGATCTCACAGGATTAATGTGCGGCTCGGAGGGACTCCTGGGAATCATCTCTGAAGCCACGCTGCGGCTGCTGCCAATGCCGGAAGCCACTGCGACCGTGCGCGCAACATTTCACTCGATGCGCGAGGCCTGCGCTTGCGTTCCGGAGTTCACGCGACGACGAATCACTCCCGTCGCCACCGAGGTACTGGACCGTAATTCCATCATCGCGATTGAATCCGAATTTGCTTTTGGACTCGATCAAGAAGCACAAGCTCTCTTGCTGGTGTCCGTTGACGGGACTTTTCAGGAGGTCGAACGCGAAGCTTCCATCGTCGCGGACGTACTGCGAGCAGGTGGCGGTTTCGATCTTATTCGAGCTGCAAACCGGACGGAGGAAGACAGGCTCTGGGACGTGCGACGCGCCCTCTCTCCCTCAATCAAGAAGTTTGGCACTCTAAAGCTTAACGAAGACGTAGTGGTCCCCCGGTCTCGTGTTCCTGAATTGATCGAACGTGTTGAAGAGATTGGGCGTCGCTTGAACACCTTCGTCGTTAACTTTGGCCATGCTGGTGACGGTAATATTCATGTCAACTTTATGTGTAATCGAGAGGACCGTGAAGCTGTCAGTCGCGCCCGCCAGGCTGTTGGCGAAACGTTTGCGGTTGCTGTCGACCTGGGGGGAACGATAAGCGGCGAGCATGGGATCGGCTACGTTAAGGCGCCATATTTGGACCTGGCATTGGACGGTCCAACTGTCGAAGTTATGAAACGAATCAAAAAATGTCTCGATCCGAACGGAATTCTCAACCCCGGAAAGGTGTTTAACTGATTCTCAAGAAAGAATCGCTTTTACATGCATCCAATTCTTATCGAGCTCCAAAGATTGAAGCGCCTCGAACGAACCGGCTGGATGTTGAGGGGCTTGCCACTCGGCACGGAATCCGTCGCTGCGCATTCTTTTGGCGTTGCGGTGACGGCGATGGTGGTAGCCGACGAATTGATGTCAAGGGGCGTGAGCCTCGACATAGAGAAGCTGCTTCGGATGGCCCTGCTGCATGACTGGGCAGAAGCACGTGTTGGGGATATGCCAAGAACGGGCACGCAGTATTTCGGAACGACAGCACGACGTGAGGCTGAGACCACAGCCTTCGGCGATATGGTACGGGGTTTGGGAGCTCCCGAAAGTCTCTACCGTGAGCTTTACGACGATTACGAGCAACGTAACAGCCCTGAAGCGCAACTTGTTAAAGCGGCTGACGTGATCGACCTGCTCGTTCAGGTCCTGGCGCTTGAGCGGGCGGGCGCCCTGGGACTCGATGAGTTTTGGGAGGTTGCGGAGAAGCGAGAACTGGAACTGAGTGGGGTCGCTAGAGAAGTTGTCGATGGAGTCCTCGATTCGCTTGTCAAAGCACGAAAAGATATTCGGCACTTTTAGATTAACAACGTTGAAATGTTGGAGCTGATTACAGGTTTCCTGGGTTCGTTAACGCTGGGTGGTCTTTTGATAGGGGTGGTGATCTTTATCATCACGTTCAGTGTGAGCCTCGGAATTGTGGCTCTGGTGCTTGTTAAGTTGCCGGTCACATATTTTAGGACAGATCATCCGCGTGAGTTCTGGACTGATCGCCATCCCGGAATCCGTTTTGCAGGAGTGGTTGCAAAGAACCTTCTTGGCCTCCTACTCGTAGGATTAGGAATCGTGATGGCGCTTCCCGGGGTACCTGGACAAGGCGTGTTGACAATCCTTCTCGGGATTATGCTTCTCGATTTTCCAGGTAAGCGCCGCCTGGAACTCATGCTAGTCCGCCGGCCGAAAGTTCTCCAGGCGATAAACCGGCTCCGGCACAGATTTGGCAAGCCCGAACTAGTACTCGACTAAGTTGTTGTGTGCATCCAATACGGTTAAAGTGCTGCGCGATCAGATCATCACAGATGGAAGCTAAATACTGCGGTACAGTAAGCGTTTGACAGCAAAAAATCTCTTTGTTAGGTTGAGCGGTTTAGTTCGGGTTATTATCGGGTTATTATTTAAGGGCGTTAAGTTTTTATATTCAACACAATTGATGGTCAAATCACCTTCCGTCCGAAGCTCTCCTAAGAAGCTAGTTGGCGCTTTATTAGTGGTTTCACTCCTCTCAGTAATGAGTGGTTGCAACATTCTGGGCACCCGCACAAAGGTTAGCGTACCACCGCTGCTAACACCGCTTGCGGAGGCCAATCGGGACCAACTCAATCAAGCTGTCAACCGGCTGGCCACGCTGCACTCGATTCACGGTCGCGTGGATCTTCAGTTTGAGGACAATTCTTTCGCTGAGGCGGGAATTGCGGAGAAATACAAGCAAGCGGACGGAACTGTCACTCTTCAGAGACCTGGCAAGGTAAATCTAATTATTAAGGTCCCATTCATTGCGACGGATATAGCTCAGATGACTTCGGATGGGACAACTTTCAGAGTGGCGGTGTTGCAGGGCGCAGAGAAGTATCGACGCTTCGTCAAGGGAACGAATGATGCCGTTTACGAACCTCTCGAGATCAATGGCGTAGAGGAGCAAACGAGCAGAGACAGGAAGACCATGAGCGAGAAGGAGACAGTCAGCGCTCTTTCAAATCTTCGCCCACAACATTTGACTGACGCGCTCATGATCGCTCCAATCAATGGTTCTGGCGGACTTGTTTACGCGCAGAGCGAACTCTTTCAGGATGAGCCTGATACTAGGCGCCAGGCCAAGAAAGGTCAACGGGTGGTGCGCGGCTATTATCTGCTTGAAGAGTTGGCGCCGCAGGAAGCGGGTCAGGTTCGACTGATGCGTCGGTTCTGGTTCGATCGAGTAGGCTCGATCCGGCTGGCGCGGCTGCAAACATTCGATGAACGTGGTCGATTGATTACCGACGTTGCCTATCGCGACGAGAGGCTTTTTGGGAACAATGGCAGGGTGTCACTTCCGTCAAAAATCGAGATCACGCGTCCTCAAGATCGGTACAAATTGAATGTCACATATCAGGCGCCCGGCTCCGTAGTCATCGACCGTGAGTTCAATCCTGAAGCGTTCATTCTGGAAAACCGCTGGCAACTTCCCGAAGTGGATCTCGATGCAACCCCAAACAAGAAAATGACCGTTAACCGATAGCAATTCCGATCCTTGCTTCGCTAGCGGTGAACGACTAAGATTCATGTTCGGGTGTGGAGATCTTCCACCAAAATCAGAGATTCGTGGCAGTAATCCACTTGCTTTCCCTTTGAACGGCAATTGCAGGCGAAAAACTCCGAGGAGTGTTTGTCTTATAGCGACTACAGTCAGCTCGAAAGTAGTCCGCCATTAAAATGAGAACGATTCTAACTGCTGAAAATCTTGTCAAAGTCTACCGCGTCGGTAAAGTGGAAGTGCCGGCGTTGCGGGGTGTCTCACTGGAAGTGCAAGAAGGTGAGTTCGTGGCAATCATGGGTCCCTCGGGATGCGGCAAATCTACGATGCTTCACCTGCTCGGAGGGCTTCTGACGCCGTCTAGCGGGAGAATAGTGGTCGATGGCGAAGATCTGACCGCCGCTTCTGATGCCAGAAGAACCGATATCAGGCGTCGCAAGATCGGATTTGTTTTCCAGCGCTTCAACCTTTTTCCCACACTCACTGCTGAAGGGAACTTAAGACTCGCAGAGCGAATACATCGGAATGGCGGCGAGGATCCTGCGCGTCGCAGAGAGGTACTACGCCTTCTGGGTCTCGAAGACAAGTTGCACCATAAGCCGCTCGAACTCTCCGGAGGGGAGCAGCAGCGTGTCGCCTTGGCACGCGCCGTAGTGACGCGACCGGCTATCGTCCTTGCTGATGAACCTACCGGCAACCTGGATTCTGAGAATTCAGCCCTTGTCCTGAACATGTTTCAGGAACTTAACTACCGCTTTAACCAAACCATCGTAATGATTACCCACAACCCTGAGGCTGCAGCAATGTGCCGACGAATAGTGCAGATGCGCGACGGTCATATTGTTGAGCCGACAGTCAGCGTCCGCATGTAACATCGGTTTTACAGCGGCCAGCCAGCAAGCTAAAATCTGGCTGAATCTTTGGCGCAGCTTTTGCCGCAATTGAATCGCGAAGCAGGTACACTAATCGTGGGGTATCTCGTAGGCATAATCAAAAACATCTTCTTCTGGCGTTATGCAAGAAACACATGGCAGTGGGATGTTCTATGTGTATTGATTCTGGCCTTTATTTTCCTGACGCCAAAAAGTTGGTTTGAAAGCGGCGAACGGCAGTTGTCTCAGGCGCATCCTAAGCGCGTCTCGAGAGTGTTAATTGGCCCTGAAGCTGTTGCAAATGAAGAAGATAAGGAAGAGTTGCGACAGCACGTGCGGGCCTTGACGGGACGACCCGAAACAGAAGTCCTGACGGTACGAAAAGTGGTGGATGGAGCTGGTAAGACCCGCGGCTACGAGGTTGACATAAGGTAGCGTTCACTTATAATTGCGAGGTTTTTCCGCCCAACCAAGGGAGGAGCTAAATACCTGGAGTTTTTATGAAAAGATTTTTACCGCATTTTGTTCTTATTGTTGCACTCGCAATGGCGCTTTCAGCTCTCCCAATAGAAAGTGTAAACGGGCAGAGCGCTGGCCTTGTCAGCTCGGTCCTCTCACGGATGGAGCGCAACCGGCAAAACTTGAAGTCGTTGCGTGCCAGCATCAGCATGGAGAAGTACAACGTCCAGCTTGGAGTGTCTGAACATTATCGAGGCACGGTACTGTATGTTCCATCGGGTGCCCGGCAGGCGTCTGTCAGGATCGAATGGCAGAGTCCGCAGCACGAGATTCTCGCCGTTTCAAATGGAAAGTATAAGTTGTTCCGCCCACGATTGAACGTCGTCTACGAAGGCAATGCGAGATCGACAAGAGATAAAGGCGGTGCAGGCAGCATCCTTGAATTGATGTATCTCTCACGCCAGCAGCTCGAACAAAGGTTCCAGCCGATTCAGGATGTGCGGGAAGAGACGCTCTGGGGCAATGTTAGCACCATACACCTCAAGCTCGTGCCCAAAGGAAACGCCAGCTTCAAGTATGCCGAGATCTGGGTTGACTCATCGGGCATGCCGGTGCAGACAAAGATCGTCGAAAAGAACAACGATTCAACGACAATGCGACTAACGGCCACTCAGAGAAATATCCGCATCCCCAGCGATCAGTTTAATCTTAAGCTGGATTCGAGCGTGAAGGTCGTTAAGGGCTGAAAGCCATCCAAGAGAAACTTCGGGGCTCTGCGCTTTTTTTGTGCAGAGCCCTTTTCGTTTGCAATGTTCGACGAACTTTAGTTTATCGTTTTCTGGATACCCTGAACCTGAGTGGAATGGGTCAACGTTGCAACAACCGGAGCGGGGATCCGCGGATCGGGGTCTTGCTAGAACACGAGGATACCTGAGCTACAAACGACAAACTGAAGTTCGCCGGACATCAGAGACTTAGCCATTCTCGAAAAGACCTTACTGTTGCAGTCTGGCCATACGTCTTGCTCTGATTGAGAAAGCGCGTCATCGCCTCGCTCGTGAGTTGTGGAAAGCTTTTACTGGTAGATACTTCGACGTAGGGCATTGTGAACGTAAAAGCAGGCGTCAGGCTCTACTCCAATTCCCAGCTCCATATGTTTGTAGGTTGAGGATCCCAGGTTTTCAAGCTCAACATCTGTTACTTCGGCAATGGGCTCTGTCACGCTTCTTGCGTTCCACAAGCGGGTCGCATATGCTTTCAACTTTCTTAGAACCCGAGATTTCCGGCTAAAATTCGAACAAGCCATACAGTTAACCCATAATGAGGAAACGAACTTTCTTAAAACTCAAACTCAGAGAAGCGAGCTTTATCAGCCGTGCCCTGCTCTCACCTCGCCATCCTGTGCTTGCTCATCTCATCCCCATGCGGCGATGTAATCTCGCGTGCGGGTATTGCAACGAATACGATCATTCTTCTTCCCCGGTCCCGCTCGATGTAGTCAAAGCGCGCATCAACAAACTGGGAGATTTTGGTACTTCGATAATAACGATCTCGGGTGGTGAGCCGATGATGCACCCGGAACTCGACGAGATCATTCATCATATTCGAGAGCGCGGAATGATCGCGGGCCTGATTTCCAATGGCTACTACTTCACGCCCGAACGTATTAAACGGTTGAATCGGGCCGGTCTCGAATATCTTCAGATCAGTATCGACAATGTCGAACCGGATGACGTTTCGCGCAAAAGCCTGCGCGTGCTTGATAAAAAGCTTCGTTACCTATCGGACCATGCCGACTTTCATATCAATATCAATTCTGTAATCGGCGGCGGCATTAAGAATCCAGAAGACGCCCTGACAGTGGCCCGGCGGGCCGTTGAACTTGGCTTTTCGAGCACGGTTGGAGTGATTCACGATAGTGACGGAATCCTGAAGCCCCTCTCATCGCGAGAGCGCGAAATTTTTCAGCAGGTAAAGAGACTGGGTAACCGCGACCACGCCAGGCTCAATTGGTTTCAGGACAGCATTGCGGAAGGTAAGCCTTACAATTGGCGGTGCCGTGCCGGCGCCCGGTACCTCTATATCTGCGAGGACGGGCTGGTCCACTGGTGTTCGCAGCAACGAGGGTATCCGGGCATTCCGCTTGAGCAGTACACAATGAAGGACTTTGACCGAGAGTACAATTCCGAAAAGTGGTGTGCCCCAACCTGCACGTTGCAGTGCGTCCATCAGGTAGGCATCCTCGACAACTGGCGTGACCCACAAAAAACGCCGGCCGAGTTGGCAAAGGAAGAGAAGAAAGACACTGTTGGTGAAATGCTGCGCGCCGACTGACCGCCAAAACTTAAGAAGCTTCAGTCCGCCGCGACCTTCGCCCTCGCAATTTCACACCTGGTATCAGGCATCGCTTCGACACAGAGGGAACTCGCAATAAATCGACGATACTCGAGCTCAGCTTGGCCTGACTGATTGAGAGCTTCAAGTACGACCGCAATACGGAAGGAGAGCAGATCATCGACTTCGCCGTCCCTCTCAGCCCGGCGAAACTCCGCCAGCGCCTCAGTCAAAAAGCCCGCTTCGGCTAGTTCAATCGCCAGTAGTTTGCGGGTGTAAGGATCGTCCTCCAACGCCAACGCCGCTCGGTATTCCCTGATTATTCTCCCGCGATCTTCGCTTAATCTGGCGTGGGTTGCCCGCGCGAGGTGCGCATCGACGGTTCGCTGGTCGCGGTAGAAGAAGATCGCAAACACCACCAGGGCCAGAATGAGATAAACAAGCGGAATCAGGCGCATGGCCAGCGGCAGAGATGGGCCGGTTTCGAGATTATTGATTGGAACCTGGCGACGTCTCCTGACGAGTAAAGCAAGAAGATAAAGCGGGAAGACTATGAGCGGAAAGAGCAGCGTACCAATGACCCAAATACCAGCTACCGGAAGTGAAAAACGCCGCCTCAATGCGCCGGCAAACACCCATGAGGATAGCAGCGCAGCGATCACGAACATCGCGGGGCGAATTAGATCAAAGAACTCACCAGCCGAGATGTTGAGCTGCCAGTTCACCTGCGCCCGGGTCCCAGTGTGCCGCCAACCGTAAAGATGGTAACGGAACTCGAAAGTCCGAGGCCTGAAAGTCGCCCCGCCATTACGACGAGCATCTCACCTTCTTCGACGATACCCGATTCCAATAAGGTCTTCTCTCCGGTTCTTAACATCTGTTCAGTTGTCTGCCCGGGTGCAGCAATTAGAGGTTCGACGCCCCAGATTAGCGCAAGCTCTCCCTGGACTTGACGCGAGTGCGAGAGGGCAATAATTCGTTGCTCGGCACGCAGTGAAGAAAGCCGGCGCGCCATTAGTCCGGACTGGGTAAAAACACCAATTAATCTCGTACCCAACTCCTGAGCCGCAAATGCAGCCGCCTCGCACAGCGCGCGACTGACGCGCCCGGACTGTTTACCGGCCCACTTAACAACCTTATCCGACTCTGGCTGTTTTCCGGATTCCGCCGTCTCGATGATCCGCGCCATGGTGGACACAGCGGGAACCGGATAGAGTCCGATGGCTGTCTCACTGGAAAGCATCACGGAATCGGTCCCATCCCAGACGGCGTTAGCAACGTCCGACGCTTCGGCGCGCGTTGGCCGTGGGTTGGTGACCATCGATTGCAGCATCTGGGTTGCGGTTATTACCATCTTTTCCGCATGGATCGCTTTGCTGATGATCCGCTTCTGATAAACAGGCACGAGTTCAACACTTGTCTCTACACCCAGATCTCCGCGGGCTACCATCACGGCATCCGCCGCATCGATGATTTCATCAAGATGCTCGATGGCTTCTGACTTTTCAATCTTCGCCACTAACGGCGCTCGCCCACCCGCTTCCTTGATCAATGCCTTTGCCTTAATACAGTCTTCCGCGCGACGCACAAAAGAGAGCGCAATGTAATCCGCGTCCTGTTCGACAGCCCAATTGAGATCCTCGAGATCTTTTGGGGTAAGCGAATCAATTGGCAGGGAGATACCCGGAAGATTTATACCTTTTCTCTCAGCTAAAGTGCCCCCGTTTATGACCCGGCAGATCACGTCTGTTTCGGTAGTGGATTCAACGACCAGCGCAATAGCACCATCATCCAGAAGAATTCGCGAACCCGATTTCACCACTCGGGGTAAATCCGCATAGTTTGTCGATACCTCATGGTTATCACCGTTAACCCTGCGGGTTGTTAGCTTGAAGATTGCGCCCGCTTCGAGCTCAACCGGACCGTCTCCTCTCAACCCCCCGGTGCGAATCTTTGGGCCGGAAAGGTCTACAAGAACGGCTAGCGGCCGGTTTAGTTTCTCGGCCGCCATGCGCGCTCTGCGAATGTCTTCAGCCTTCTCATCTCGAGTGCCGTGAGACATGTTTATACGCACACCGTTAGCGCCCGCTGCTAATAATGCTTCGATAACAGCCGGTTCACGCGAGGCAGGCCCGAGAGTTGCAAGGATCTTTGCTCTTCTTACCATTTGTCCCCAGAACACGAGCAGCAGGCCCGTCTTAACTTCTATTTGAGCGCTGTCGTGATGGTCTCTTCGAGTTCTTTGCCAATCGCTTCGTTGTAACCGATAAATCGGTTTACGAGTCTTCCTTCCCGATCAAATACAAAGCTTTGCGGAATCGCATCGCTGTCAGACAGGAAGAGGTCGGTCAGCGTCTTGTCCGGAAAGCCTAGAGAGTATTGGATGTTAAGCTCTTTGCTGAAATCTGCCACCTTAACCCGATCGTCTGGGCCACCCACATTCAGTCCGATGATTTCGAGTCCCCTTGGCCCATAGCGCACTTGCAAATCGATCAGGTGGGGAATACTTTCGCGGCACGGCACACACCAGGTCGCGTAGAAGTCCAAGACCACTACACGGCCGGCGTAATCCGAAAGTTTCACGTGCTCCTGCTGTTCCCCGTCACCGGTAATCCAACCCATCGCAGCCGCCTCACCCGCGCTGAGCGGGGGCATTGGAAAGGCCGTCCTGGGTGGCCCAGAGAGAACTGGCGTAGCATCATTGGAGGCGTTCGAGTCGGCAGACCGGCAAGCACCCAGACCGGCTACGCAAAGTAAAAGGAACAAAACGGCGCCTGGCATTCTCTTAGCCATACGGAAATGTTACTGACCTTCGTGGGACGATTCCGGGTGGGATTCGGGGGGATTTTCCGGATCTGGAACTGCGGGTCGACCCGGAACGCGGTACTCCTCGTTTACCCAGCGTCCCAGATCTACAAGTTTACATCGTTCGGAACAGAAGGGACGGAAGCTGTTTTCTTTCCATTCAACCGATTTCCCGCAGGTAGGACATTTCATTGCCGATTGAGGTTGCGCCGCGATCAACTGCCCGCACCTGCGGCGCGCACCAGCGACTCAGGTCGCTTCACCAGGATTCGTCTGTTAACGAACTCGATCGTACCCGCGCGGCGCATAGCATTCAAGCGAACCGTTACACTCTCACGGGTCGAGCCGACCAGTGATGCAATCTCACGGTGGGGAAGAGGGATGTCGATTAACACACCGTCAGCCTCATGGATCCCGTAGCGCAACGAGAAATCGACCAGTAAGCTATCAAGCCGGGCAGCGATGGCGTTAAGGGAAAAATCGGCCAGCCGGCGCTCAGCATGTTCAAGCCGTTGACCCATTAAACGCAAAGTGTAATCATGAAGCGTGTGGTCCTCAGCCATCCCCCGTTTGAATTCAGCAACCGGAATTCTCAAGAGCTCTGAGTGTTCGTAAGCGAGGGCAGAATTAGCGCGGTGGCCGTTAACAGCGTAGAGGGCCGCTTCTCCAAACAGAGAAGCTTCAGGAAGAATATCGATCACCGCCTCTCGCCCCGTATTCGCTTCGATCCGGCAGAGCTTTATCCTGCCCCGAATGATGGCATAAAGCGCGTCCGCCTGGTCCCCCACCTGGTAAACAAAACGGCGGCGTCGCACATCAAGGAGGACTGACGAATTGGCGAGCTCAAGAACCAGCGCTTCGCTAATGAGCGAGCCAAACTCAAGTTGTCGGATTATCTTCGCTCGATCTTCAGTGCTGAAGACGCGGGGGACGCGATTGGATTGCATTGGTCTATTGCCGCTGCCCTTTGGGTATTGAGATGGAAATACCAGTTGACAATACGGATAACAATGCGCGACCGGTCTATCTGGTGCTGGGAGCCTGTCGCGGCTGGTTGAACAGAAAGGTAAGGAAACCCTGGCGAACTTTTACTCGATGAACGTATTCAGCCACCGAACGGCCACCCTAGGACCAGCAACGTTGGCATCTGACTGAATCGCGAAACTCTAGCATGAAGCCTTAAGTGGCGCAAGAAATATCGAAGTCAATATGGGACCAGGAAACACTCAGTCTATATGTCAAAATTCAACATCCTTGTAGTCGATGACGATCTCGACAAACAGAATCTCTTAAAAACGGCATTGATGCTGGCCGGCTATGACGTGCGCACCGCGGGAGACGGACTCGAAGCGCTTGCCGAGTTCGAAATCTACCCACCGGACCTCGTCATTGCTGACGTTATGATGCCCCGCATGAATGGCTTCGACTTGGCCCGCCGCATACGTGAAAACCCCCAAACAAGATTCATTCCTGTTATTCTTCAAACTGCCGCCAGGTTAGACGCGGAGGATCTGCGCCTCGGCTCTGAGTCGGGGGCGCTTGGCTACATAACGGATCCGACGGACCTCGATCTTCTGCTGGCCCGAGTCCGGACACTTCTTGATTTTAAGTCTTACCTTGATAGCTGCGAAGAGGCTGCTTTCACCGATCACGTAACTGGTTTGGCTAACCGCCGCCGCTTTGAAAGACATCTGGAACGGGAGGTCACAAGAACGGAAAGGTACGGACACCCATTCTGCCTTTTAATGCTGGATATCGACGATTTCAAATCGGTAAACGACAGGCATGGCCACGAGGCTGGCGACCTCGTGCTCACCAGGCTAAGCAAATGTCTGCAACAGGCAATTCGTGGAATTGATCTGGCAGCCCGCATCGGAGGTGATGAATTTGGCATCGTACTTACGGAAACTGATATAGAGCGGGGGATCGAAGTCGCCGATCGCTTGCGACGACTTATTAATGAGCTTGATATCCCTCCCGTTGGGAAGGTCACCGTTAGCTGCGGCGTTGCAGAATGCCCCACGAGCGCGCAAACTGGTCGGGGACTTCAAGTTGCAGCCGACGCCGCGCTGTATGAAGCAAAACGTATGGGGCGAGACCGCGTGCGAAACGCGATAGCAGGAAACGCGAACTCGCAGACCTGACGAGTCGTACAGAGAGTGTTGGTTACAAATCACAAGGTTCTGGTTAAGCTTTAGGAAAGTCTCAAGATGGCTGACTATAAAGAAAAGATCGAGGAATGGCAGCGCGTTGCCCGCAAAAAGGCCCGCGAACTGGACGAGAAGTATGCGATCTCCGATCTTGTCGGTGAGGGCGCTAAGGTTGCCGGCGATGCAGCCAAACGCGGCGCTGAAACGGTGGTTAACGGTGCTGAACGAGTCCGCGCGGAAGCTGAACGTTTGGCCGAGGACGCAGAACTGAGCGAAGCCGCAGGTCGCGCTGCCGATGAGGCCTTAAGGGGCGCTCGGAAAACTGGTAAGGCTTTTCGCTCGGCGGCAGGGGGCGCCGGAAGGAAGGCCGGTGACGTATTTGAAGAGGCGAAAGGCTACTACGATCGGGCCTCGCAGTTCTATGACGCGGGCGCCAGACTATCGCGGGCTTCAGGCGCAGCTACGATGGGGCTATTAAAGGCCCGAGACTGGATCAAAGCGAACCCCGGCAAGACCGCCCTGGTATCCTTTTCCCTGGTTCTTGGTGTGCGGACGGGCGCCTCCTTTCCCGGCCTGGATGCCGTCTTGCTTGGTTCGCATCCGCACTGGCTTACCCATTCCGCCCTGCCGGTCTACGGACTCCATAAAGTCAGCGAGAAGTTTAACAGCTACCTGCAACAGCAGGAGGCTTTGATTGGCGCCGGCGAGCTTTCCGAGGCCGATAGGAAGCGCATTGAGTTTGAAAGGAACATTACCAAATACGTTGGGGCGCCACTGCTCGGTGCTTTTAGTTGCGCCGCTGGAGCCGCAATGTGGGCCCAGATTGCTCAGCCGGGACGCATTACGGGCGCTCCGATCAGCTGGTTGCTGGGAGGGAATCCCTTTTTGGATGGTGTCTGGCTTTTTGCAAACGGCGTGATCTGTTTCCACCAGGGCTACAAGTTCTTCATGATTGCGCTTGGCGATCAGGTGGAAGTAGCAACGGTAGTTCGAGAGATCAAAGGACTGCTTCCCGCGCCTGCGGTTTGAGGTGCGTCGCCTCGGAGCGGATTGGACGTAATTGATAAGTGAGGGTGTGAGTTCCGACTAGTCGGAAGCGTTACTCTCACCTGAGTCACCATCGCTATGGGCCTGCAATTCTTTACCTGGCTTAAAGCGAATGGTCTTTCCGGACGGAATTGCCACTTCTTCACCAGTGCGCGGATTTCTTCCCACACCGCGCTTCCTCGGCTTAACAACAAAGACACCAAAACCACGCAATTCAATCCGTTCACCGCGAGTCAGCGCTTCCTTCATCGAATGAAAAAGTGCGTCTACGGCCTGTTCCGCTTTCATCTTTGGAACGCCGGTCTTCTCTGCTACCCGGTTAATGATATCCAGTTTGATCACGGCTCAGCCTCCGTTTACGCTTAAAGCAGTTCAGTCATTTAATTGGCAGGTTGCGATGATAGAGAGCCGCGTCGAATGCTGTCAAGCACACGCGTTCGCACGGCATGTCGCTACGTTATAGAATTAGTGTGCCATATCAGGGGGTTCCAACTGCGTGTTGAGAAGCTCTCGACAGGCAGTGATCAAGCCGCCGAATCGGTGAAATGCGCATCAAATAGTTGCACTCTGATGCACGTTTGACAAGCTGACAAGGCGAAGCTAACCTCAACCGTGCTGTGAGTTGCGGCAATAATCACGGTGGTTTAAGCAGAGAAGGCTGGAGTTTCTTTCAGATAGAATATGTTTGGAATTAGGAGCCGTCGTCCCCCGCCATTTGGCGGAATTCAAGTAGAGGACGACAGAGACATTCAGGTACACAGGCCAGAAGAGGCCGCACGAGGTAATCTTTGGGCTGAGGGAAGACTTTTGCTTCGAGATCTGGTATTTGCCGTGATGATCGCGGCGCTGTTTGTAGTTTTCGTCGTTCAGCCAGTCAAGGTGGAAGGAACTTCGATGCTGCCGCGTCTCCACGATGGGGAACGAATCTTTGTCAACAAGCTAATCTATTACGATAGTTATAGCTGGGCGCCAAAGATCGAGCGAGGCGATATCGTGGTCTTCTGGTTTCCCGATGATCCTTCGAAGAGCTATATCAAACGAGTAATTGGAATGCCCGGCGACACAGTTGAACTCCATGAAGGAATGGTCCGGGTAAATGGCCGTGATCTGGATGAGCGCTATTTGGATCCCCGGTTCAATCTATCTCACCGCAGTCAGACACCCATTTACGTAAAGCCGAACTACTATTTTGTGATGGGGGATAATCGCGACAATTCGAGCGACTCTCGCATCTGGGGACTGGTGCCAAAGAAGTATATTTATGGGAAGGCTCTGTTTCGCTATTGGCCCCTGGCTTCTGCGAGTGTGATCCATCACGAAGACATTTCACCAGTGCCGCCGCCCTCCTCATATCGTCCGAGCTATCAGGAATTACCGGGCGATAATTACGAACGGTGATAAACTGGGGCATTCCTTGAGGTTTGGAATTACGGAATGGTTGATTGGTTACGACTTGTCTTAATGGTCTTTTACTCGCCTGTCCGTGGCATGCGGGAAGTCCGTGACCGCGCCACTTTAGCTCCCTCAGGATTTGTCGCACTGATTGCGCAAGCAGTCTTCTTCTTCAGCCTAACCTGGTTTTATCTTGGCGATCTGGTTACTCCCCTTCGACCGATCGTTGTCCTTTCCTCGCTATTTCAAGCAGCCGGTTATCTACTTTTTGTAGCTGCCATATTTGTTCCTCTCGTACTTTTTCTGGCGAACGTTTTTGAGCGACGCGCCAGTTTCCGCTTACTCATTCAGCAGGAATATTCGGCGCTTGCGGCTACGATGTTTTACGCCCTAACTGCGTCGAGCTTGATCGCTATAGCGCTTTCGGTAGTCGGTAAAGTTACGGGCTTGCAGCAAATATTAGGCGCCAGAACCCTCGAAGCTTTTAAGGCACAACGCAGCCAAATCAGCCCTGAAATGTTGCCGGCGTTCGACGAGCAACTTCTCAGCACCGGGCTTTTTGCGGCAGCGTTCTCGCTAATGGTTATGCTGGTCCTTTTTGGCGTGTGGGCCACAGTGGCTTCACGGGTGACGCTCAGGCTTTCCTGGGCGCGCTCAATCGCAGTAATCGGCCTAAGCAGCGCCTTGTTGTTCCCGGTTTCGTTTGTGTTGATGCCAATCTTCAGTCGTATTCTAGCGTCGCCTTTTCTGCTCATACTGCTGTTCCTTCTCTTCCGTGGTTATTTTTCCGACCTCACACGCTCGCATCGTGCCCGTGAATCGTTTCGGCAGAATCTGGAGGCTGCAACCTTAAATCCGGCAGACTCTTCGGCACATTACAATCTGGGTTTGATCCATCAACAGCGAGGAGAACTCGAGGCTGCGCGCGAGCGTTTCGAGCGCGCGATCCAGATTGATGAGGAAGAGATTGACGCCCATTACCAGCTTGGCCGAATCGCCCGCCAGCAAAAACGGCTTGCCGACGCCGTTAGACATTTCGAGCAGGTGGTGGCACGCGACGTCGCCCATGCCCAACACGAGATCTGGCGTGAAGCCGGAGCAACTTACCTCGATGCTGGACAGTTTGAGGATGCGCGTAGTGCCCTCGAACGCTTTCTGGAACATCGTCCCTCGGACCCGGAAGGGCTCTACCTGATGGGCCGCGCACATGCAGGTCTGGGTCACCGTCGTGAAGCAGCCAGTTTAATGCAGGCATGCATTGAGGCCGTGCGGACCGCACCTGCCTACAAATACCGGGCCGATAAGCGTTGGCTTAATGAGGCGCAGCAATTTCTACGGTCGCAGATCTAGTACAATGGCCTCTGTGAATCGCTCCCTCCATATTCAACTCCCTGGTTCAAAAAGATATGTCTCCTGAAAGAAAGCCGGCGCTTCTTGCGCTTGAGGACGGACGCACTTTTCGCGGGCGGTCATGGGCCGCCACCGGCGAATCTTGCGGTGAAATGGTTTTTAATACTTCGATGACGGGCTATCAGGAGGTATTAACCGACCCCTCTTATGCCGGGCAGATCGTCTGCATGACCTACCCGCTCATTGGCAATTACGGAGTTAACACCGCGGATGCAGAGTCGGCGCGACCCTGGGTTGAGGGGTTTGTGGTTCGCGAAGCCAGCCGTACCGTTTCAAACTGGCGCGCTGAGGAAAGCCTTGATGCTTACTTGAAGCGGTGGAACATCGTAGCTATTGAGGGAATCGACACTCGCGCACTCGTCAGGCACATTCGCGATAAAGGCGCGATGCGGGCCTGTATTTCCACAATCGACCTCGATGAACGCAGCCTCGTAGAGAAGGCTCAGCTTTCTCCGTCCATGGAGAACCGCGAACTGGCAAGCGTTGTGACAACGAAAGACCGTTACGAGGTTCAAGCAGTGGGAGAGGAAAAGTTTCACATAGTCTGCTACGACTTTGGGGTGAAGCGAAACTCCCTGCGCGAACTCGCCCGCCTGGGGTGCAGGGTTACGGTGGTTCCGGCTTCGACCCCGGCTGCGGACGTATTGGCTATGAATCCTGACGGCGTCTTTCTTTCAAACGGTCCGGGTGATCCGGCTTCGATGGACCGTGAGGTAAACGAAATCCGCAAAATGCTGGAGACGGGAGTTCCAACCTTTGGCATCTGTTTCGGGCATCAATTATTAGGGCGCGCCTTCGGAGGCAAGACGTTCAAGCTGATCTTTGGACATCGCGGCGGGAACCAGCCAGTGAAAGATCTCCAGGAGGGTGGCGTCGAAATCACCGCGCACAATCACGGCTTTGCTTTGAACGCTGAAAGCCTGCCACCTGAAGTCGAGGTTACTCATCTGAATCTGAACGACAACTGCGTTGAAGGCATGCGTCATAAAACACTGCCCGTGTTTTCGGTCCAATACCATCCTGAAGCCGCCCCGGGTCCACACGATGCCGCGCATCATTTCATTCGTTTCATTGAAATGATGGAGTCCCGGCGTCCCAGAGAAAAAAAGGCTGCAATTTGAAGCTGCTAACTAGGTGGCCCAAAGTTCGGCTATGAATCTCTCACCGGAGTTTTCAGTTGCCCCGTAGTCAGGTCGGGCCTTACCCGCTCCATCTGCTCTGGGGTCGTATTGACGCTCAACTCATCCTCTTTAGACTGCTCGTTCATCGCGACCTGTCCGGGTTCGAGGAGGTCTGCAAAGCCCTCGCTACCTCGATGCTCGAGCCAGTGCCGGTAAGTGACTGTCAAAATCGCAACCAGTGGGATCGCGAGGAAGATCCCGGCAACTCCTGCCAGTTCTGCTCCGGCAAGGATAGCTATGATTACTGCAAGTGGATGAAGATGAATCCCCTGCCCGATGAGACGTGGGTAAACAAAATAGTCCTGAACAATTCGCAAGAGGCCGAGAAACAGCAGGACCAGAAAAGCCTGGAAGAAGCCTGCATCGATGGCCGTCAGAATAGCCGCCATGATGGCTATTGAAAGGGGGCCGGCGAGCGGGATAAACTCGAAGATTCCTGCGATCAATCCCATCACCAGTGGGCTCGGAACTCCCAGCAACGAAAAACCCACCGCACACATGACTCCGATAAAAAGACAGGCGGTAAGTTGGGCGCGGATATAAGCGGCCAGAGTGCTGTTCAGGTCCTGAAAAAATTCGTCGCCGCGCCAACGCCACCGTCCCTTTGGCAACATTTGC
Organism: Pyrinomonadaceae bacterium; assembly: GCA_035512935.1. Taxonomy (GTDB): domain Bacteria; phylum Acidobacteriota; class Blastocatellia; order Pyrinomonadales; family Pyrinomonadaceae; genus PSRF01. The sequence goes on from DATKDA010000015.1 coordinate 46,789, forward strand.
AGCGCGGAACGGCGAAAAAACTCAGCGTCTTTTAAGAGAAAGAATCCAAGGATGGGAACAATCACAAGCCAGGGTATATATACAACCCAGCCCACCATATTGCCGACAATCCCGCTTACAGTTTCGCTTACTCGATCAACGATTCGCGGGACCGCATTGTTTATTGCGTCGACTACGGGTCCGGGCATCCGGTGCAGGCGGAAGAACTCATTCAGTCTATCCGTGTTTGTACCTACAGCCTGCCAGTAGTCACGGGCCAGTTGGGTCAGTTGTGGGAATTGATAGCCAAGGCGGGGTATCAATAAGTAGATGCCAATGCTTATGCTCCCAAAGATAAGCAGATAAGCAACCACAATCGCCATAACACGAGGCATTTCAAGCTGGCGGCCGCGAACTTGAAGAGGCCGGCGGAGAAATTCAACGAGTGGAGAGACAAGGTAGGCAAAAAAGATTGAGAGGACCAGCATCAGGATGACGCCGGTAAGCTTGATTACTATCCAGAGGAGGAGCGCGACAAGCAGAACGATGAATATCACTCGCAGTATCGCTCGTGTTTGCGACCATGAAGCCTCCGCGCCCGCTTTGGCCGCCGTACGCAACGCCTTTTTTTGAGCCTCTTGATCGCTCACGTAGTCATCCGGATCTGGCGATGAAGGCGCTCGATGATTCCGCTCACAGCTTGGCGGTCAGGGGGCGCCAGATCGAGAAATTCGACCCCAAACGTATCGGGAGTGCCATGATGGACCACCTCGCCGCGCAGTGAAAGCGCATCATACTGGTCCACCAGCAATAGTCCAAGTCGATCGCCAACCTTTACATTCTCGCACACTGGGAGGTTGCGCACGCGCAAGCCGCCAAGGCTGATGTCTCCCGGTTCGCCAATGCCAATTGATTCTTTCAGGCTTTCGTCTTCTATTGCCAGGGTCAGATGATGGGCAACGTAGTATCGTGGATACCGGCGCCGCTCACTTCCCGCAACACTCGTGTTTTCGCCGATTGTCATAAGCTAAAGGCCTCGTCATCAGTGTATTGGATTCTCTTCTTCCCCTGGTTCCTCCTCCCCACCTTCCTCTTCGTCCTCCTCGGCGATTGGCCGTGGAGCAACCCGCGGGGCAGACGGCTCCCAGATCAGGCCTCGCCATTCATCTGTCTCTCCAAGTAACTGCAAAGCGGCCAGCGGATAGCCGGGATTTCGCTCGATCCGCAGCACCTCAGCTATCACCTGGAGCTTCTTACCGTCCTCACTCTCGACCTCCAGGCGGACACGACTACCAACGCTTGGGAGCTTCTTTGGCAAATGAACCAGCGTTCCCTCTGGGCCGACATTTTCGGTCATTCCCTCTGCTACCACGTGACCACCGTCCGGTTCGTCCCATTCGGCCCGAACCTCATACGACACAAGATAGCGGGGCCCGGTACGGACATCGGGCTCAATCGGTCGCGGCATAACGTTGTACTCCTTCGCGGGATCCCGGTCTACTCCTCTTCAGCTCTCAGCTTTTCGAGAACTGAAAAGTCTTCCAACGTCGTCACATCGCCCACCACAGAACCGCTGGTAGCAATTTCTCGCAAGAGCCGGCGCATTATCTTTCCAGACCTGGTTTTCGGCAAGGCGTCACTGAAACGGATCTCGTCGGGACGGGCAAGCGCTCCGATCTCTTTAGCGACGTGCGTCCGTAGCTCTTCCTTCAGAGGCTCTGAGGGGCGTTTCGAACTTTCAAGCGTTACAAAGGCGACAATCGCCGAGCCTTTCAGTTCATCCGGTCGGCCCACGACTGCGGCTTCGGCAACGGCTTCGTGAGAAACGAGGGCACTCTCTACTTCCGCCGTGCCCAATCGATGGCCGCTCACGTTAATGACGTCGTCAATGCGACCCATAATCCAGAAGTACCCTTCCGGGTCACGTCGCGCGCCATCGCCGGCAAAATAGATTCCATCAATCTGCGACCAGTACTGCTGTCGGTAGCGCTCGTCATCGCCCCAGATCGTTCTCAGCATTGACGGCCAGGGATTCTTGATCACCAGATACCCGCCTTCGTTTGCTCCCACGGGTTTCCCGTCCCGGGTCATCACGTCAGCGTCAATTCCAGGCAAGGGCTTTGTAGCCGAGCCGGGCTTTGTCGGTGTAGCGCCGGGCAGAGGTGTAATCATGATCGCACCGGTTTCAGTCTGCCACCAGGTATCCACGATCGGGCAACGACCCTTTCCGATTATCTCGCGGTACCACATCCAAGCCTCGGGATTGATTGGCTCCCCCACTGTGCCCAGGAGCCGGAGACTCGAGAGATCATGTTTTAAGGGCCATTGTTCACCCCATTTGATGAATGCCCGGATTGCCGTCGGCGCCGTATAAAGAATGTTAACCCGGTGACGTTCGATTATGCTCCAGAACCGATCTGGTTCGGGATGGTTTGGCGCTCCCTCGTACATCAGCACGGTGGCGCCATTTGACAATGGGCCATAGACAACATAGCTATGACCGGTTACCCAGCCAATGTCCGCGGTACACCAGTAGATATCTTCGTCCTTGATATCGAAGATCCATTTGGTGGTGAGATGGGATTGAAGCAGATAGCCGCCAGTTGTATGCAGGATACCTTTGGGTTTTCCGGTAGTCCCCGAGGTATAGAGAATAAAGAGTGGATGTTCACTGTCTAGCTCCTCTGCCTGGCAATCCGCATCGACAGTTTCCATCAATTCGTGCCACCAGTAGTCACGCCCTGCTTCAAGATGCACGCGCTGGCCAGTGCGCCGCACAACTATGCAGGTCTTGACGGTTGGTGTCTGTTTGAGCGCTTCGTCGACGGCAGCTTTTAATTTGACTTCAGCGCCGCGCCGCCAACCGCCATCCGCGGTCACAACCAACTTGCAACTCGCGTCGTTGATTCGATCTATCAGGGCACTGCTTGAAAACCCTCCGAATACGACCGAGTGGGCGGCGCCAACTCGCGCGCAGGCTAGCATCGCAATCGCCAGCTCCGGGATCAGAGGCATGTAGAGAGCGACTCGATCGCCCTTCTCGACTCCGGCGCGTTTAAGAACATTGGCGAAGCGGCAGACTTCCGTGTGCAGTTGCTGATACGTGAGGGTGCGATGGTCTCCTGGTTCACCTTCCCAGATCAGGGCGGCCTTGTTGCGACGCCAGGTGTCCAGATGACGATCAAGACAGTTGTAGGAGATATTTATCTTGCCGCCTATAAACCATTGGGCATGCGGCGGCTCCCATTTGAGTACCGTGTCCCACTTTCTGAACCAGTGAAGTTCTTCAGCCATCCGTGCCCAGAAAGCTTCGGGGTCAGCGCTCGCTTCAGCGCGCAGGTTTTCCAACTCGGCCAGCGACTTGACATGCGCCTGCTCTGAAAATAAAGCGGGAGGGGGGAACACCCTCTCCTCGTGCATAACGGATTCGATGTTCGTAGTTATTGTTGACATAAGATCTTGAAAATAATCTCCCAGAAAGAAGGCTCAGGACTTGCGTTGCCAGTCTGTGTATCACAGAATCGCTTAACGCGCCAACATTCAGAAACTTTCGATTAGTATTCGATACCCGGGTGGAATAAGCAATTAGCGAGAGCAGTTTGGCGCCAGGACAGGCATTCATGACTCTTTACGTTGGCACGAGTGGGTATAGCTACAAGGAATGGAAAGGTAGCTTCTATCCTGAGGATCTGCCTGCAAAGGAGATGCTGTCGTTTTATGCCTCCCGATTGCCCGCAGTCGAGATCAATAACACCTTTTACAAGCTGCCGCAGAAGAATGTGATCGAGAACTGGAAACAACAGGTTCCGGATAGCTTTCGGTTTACCTTGAAAGCGTCTCAGCGAATTACACACTTCAAGCGACTGAAGGAGGCCGAAGCCGAAACCGGATACTTCATCGAAACTGCCGGCGTGCTTGAGGAACGGCTGGGCGCGATTCTCTTTCAGTGCCCTCCGAACATGAAGAAGGATGCCGGACGGCTTGAAACATTTCTTGGCCATTTGCCTTACACCGTTAAGGCTTCGTTTGAGTTTCGCCACGCGGCATGGTTTGACGATGACGTTCTGGAACTTTTGCGTAAGAGTAATCGGGCTTTGTGCATCTCAGACACCGATGACCAACCGGTCACTCATATCGACAGGACGGCGGACTGGGGCTACTTGCGTTTGCGGCGGGTTGAGTATTCAGATGAGGATCTGGCTGAATGGGCGAAACGAATTCGGGCACAGGATTGGAAAGAGGTGTTTGTCTTTTTCAAACACGAGGACGAGGGAACGGGTCCTAGGTTAGCGGCACAGTTTTTGGATCTGGCCAAAGGAATGGCCTTAGCACCCCGTCGATGAGTTTTCCGTACCCTAATGGCGAAGGAGCGGTGCTCACGTGCCACCATAGGGCGATAGGTTGCATCCAAGCGCCAGCGATAGGCAGTAAAAACATTGATTTTTGGGAGAATTTCGTGAAAACGCTACTTGGTTTATTACTTGTAATTGGAATTTCGATTGCCGCAATTCTTCAGACCCCAACTACAGCCAACGCCCAGGAGCCCGAGGGTTCGATCCGCAAGTCAGGCCCTGTAGATGTTGAAAAGATCGTCCGGGCATTTACCGCAAAAGAGACCGCGTTTCGTGAGGCATTGAATAATTATGCATTTAAGCGCGATGCAGTAGTACAGACAATCGGAATGGGCGGGCAGGTTACCGGCGAGTATCGGCGTGTTTCGCAGTTCGTTTTCGACGATAAGGGGAACCGCTTCGAAAAGATTGGATTCTTCCCGATTCCCACGCTTACCGAAATCGTAGTCACCCAGGAGGATCTCGAAGACCTCGGCGGCATTCAACCCTTCGCGCTCGAGACCTCAAAGATTAATCAGTATAACTACAACTATCTGGGAACGGAGCGAATCGACGAGTTGGATCTTTATGTTTTCGACGTTGGTCCGAAAGTGATGCCTAACCCGAAGAAGTCTAAGGACCGCTTCTTTCAGGGACGGATCTGGGTTGACCAGCGCGACCTTCAAATCGTCAAGGTGAAGGGTAAGGGAGTGCCCGAAGGCGATCAGCGATTTCCTGTTTTTGAGACCTATCGCGAACAGATTGATGGGCGCTACTGGTTTCCGACTTATACCTTCGCAGATGACGTTCTGGAGTTTCCGAATGGACCGGCCATACATGTGAGGATGCTGGTTCGTTACACCGACTATCAGCGCTTCCGCAGCGAAGTCAAGATCACTGAGTTGGATGAGAGCCCTGAACCTGAACCACGCAAACCTTAGCTCAATCTAGATCAAAAAAGAGAGGCACGCCGAAGCGCCTCTCTTTTCTTAGTGCCGGCTTATTCAGAAATTTCCGCTACAATCGGGGTGACCACAATCGCAATCGAGCTCGATTGTTTCACCCTTGCCTTCGCAAACCACGCCGCAATACTTCTCGCCGGACTGAGGCTTACAACTACACGGGGCATTACCGCATTTTTCTTCCCTATCGTCTGCCATGGTTCCTCCTCAAGCTTGACACGGTCCGTTTTGGGAGCGGTAGATTAACACACTATCCGGCCACCAGCGCTACCGCGATTTCAGCAGCAATACGTGCATTGTTCTCAAGCAGGGCAATATTCGCTGCCAATGTGGCGCCTTCACTGCCATGCGTCATTCGCGAAAGCAGGAAGGGCGTAACATCAGATCCGCAGATTCCTTGAGCCCGAGCCTCTTCGAGTGCCCTTCTAAGAACCGTTTCCATGGTTTCTCCGGACATCTCTACTGCATCCGGAACCGGCACCGTAACCAATAAGGCACTATTGATTCCCAGGGCATCTCGGGAATGGACCAAACGAACAATCTCCTCCGGCGAGTCGACGGTTACATCGACAGGCAGCCCGCTACGGCGCGAATAGAATGCCGGCATCTCGTGGCAGCCATAACCAACTACCGTCACGCCGTGGGTTTCAAGCCATTCACGTGTGGCCGGGAGATCGAGAACGATCTTCGCCCCGGAGCAAACCACGACTATTGGAGTGCCCGCCAACTGAGGCAAATCCGCCGAAATATCACCATTGGCTCCTCGATGGACACCGCCGATGCCGCCGGTCGCAAAGACTTTGATCCCGCCGCGGGCCGCAACCCAGATTGAGCTGGCAACCGTGGTAGCGCCATTCAACCCGCGGGTTACCGCCACGGGAAGATCCCGAATCGAGATTTTCCTTATGTCAGTACCGGTAGCTACCGATTTGAGCTGGTCATCGGAAAGTCCAACACACAATTTACCGTCAAGGATCGCAATGGTCGCAGGTGTTGCGCCACGCTCTCTGATTATCTTCTCGCACCGCCGGGCCGTCTCCAGATTCTGTGGCTGCGGTAGCCCGTGAGCAATCACGGTCGACTCAAGGGCCACGATAGCCCGACCCCTTTCGAGGCAGGCTTTCACTTCAGCGCTGATCTGGAAGAGTTCAGATGCCGGCATTAGACCTCACGCGATCGTCGTGCATCGCGGTTCTATGCAGCTTGAAAACATTTCCACCATTTTCGCGTTTGGACCATGAGATCTCTGCTTCAATCAGGCTTGCCCGGGCCCGCATGTTGGCCAGACCACGACCGTCGCTTCGCTTATCTTGACCAGGATCGAACTCGCGACCATCGTCCTCGATCAGCATAGTGAACCTGCCTTCGTTGCCGTCGACTACCATTTTTATGTAGCTGGCTCCGGCGTGGCGGCAGATATTACTGACAGCCTCCTGGGCAATGCGATAGATCTGCATCTGAACGTTAGCCGGTAACTCGGCACGCTCTTCAATACCTTCTTCGCAGACAAATTCGTAGTCCAACTTGCCGCGATTTGAACCGTGCTCGACGGCATGCGATATAGCAAATTCGAGCGCCGCAGCTAAGCCAACATTCTGCAACACTGAAGGGCTGAGGTCTTCGCAGATGCGCCGCACTTCCTGCGAGATCGATTCAATCTCGGCCCGCAGTGCGCCGGCATCGACTTCCTTGCCTTTAACCGCCGCCCCATTGTTAGAGAGTTGATCAGTTAGAAGTAGAAGGTGGCGAAGATCTGCAAGTGTCTGATCGTGAAGGTCACGAGCAATACGGCTTCGCTCTCGTTCAGCTTCATTCGCAAGTTCCATTCGCGCATCGGCAAGTTCTTTGTTGGCGTCCACCAGTGCGGCGCTCGTACGCGCAATGCGAGTGCGTTCCACGATAGCCCAGTAAAGGGCCAGCAGCGCCAGCGCCAAAAGGACTGCAAGCGCTGTCGAAGTCCAGGGGAATGGCGGCCCGGCAACGTTAAAATTGAACGTGACAGGCTTTGTGGGCAACAAGTCTTTGGTGAAGGCGCGCGCCGTTACTGAATAGGTACCGGGCTTCAGCTCTTCCATCGCGAATTGCGACTCGCGGGATAGCTTCTGCTTGATCGGGCTGCCCTGGCTATCGGAGAGAATGAAGGCATACTGAAACTGCTCGGGAAAAGTACGGCTACTGATGGCGCCGACGTCAAGAACGAGGCTATTTTGTGGATACTCGAGACTCAAACCTGATTGCAACTCTTCGACACCGTGAATCCTCTTGCTGATAACTCGAGTAACGGCAAGGCCCGGCGCCGTTAATCCCGGCTGATACCTCACAAGACCACGGCTGGTCCCTATCAACAACTGTTCGTTCCCTGCTTCAGACCGTTCCTGTAAGATCGCAAATACATTCTGCGAAGGGAACCCTTGTTCGGCATCGAAGTGTGAAAGGATTGGTCCGAGGTGCTCCGGCAGGCTAATGCGTAAAAGTCCCGCGCCGGCGGTGGCGGCCCATACTCCATTTGCACTCTGCTCGGAGTTCTTGATACGCGTGGCCACCAGATGGCGCACGTCGAGATCTGTCGCCGTTGCAATACATTCAGATTGCGGCCGGCAAGCATAAACCCCTCTGTTTGTCGCAAACCAAAGTGTGCCATCATCCGTACGATCGATTGCCCTGACGGCGCTGCCCGTAAGTTTCGCAAACACGGGCTCGGACTTTACCTGCTGACCATCGAAGGTTAGAACGCCATCACTGGCGGTGCCGATCAAAAGACGCGAGTCGCCATCGGCGAAAAGAGCGATTAGCTCACGCGTGCCTGGGCCATCTCCGGGCCAGATCAGATTGATGCGCCCTTCTTCGTATCGCTCGAGGCCTCGTCTGAAACTGGCAATGTGAAAGGCGCCTCGAAACTGAGCGATAGCGCGAATGCTCCCGACTCCCTCGGCGCCGCCTAAAGCAGATTCGAGACGAGCAAAGGGCTGGTCCTCCAGACGTGTCCCCGCTGAGGGTCGCTGGCCAACGAAGAATCCGGCAGCCGATCCGATCAGGAGCCTTCCGTTTTTGTCTTCGGAGATCGCATAGATGATTTGCCGGGCCATATTGCTGAAGACGCGCCAGGTCGAAGTGGCCTCGTCATATATGAATAGGCCGCGGTTGGTGCCCGCCAGAAATCTTCCATCGGTCGTTTGATAAATTGTACGTAAGAAGTTGCTCTCCGGGTTATTGCCAACTGGTTCAACCCTTGCGGCGTGAGGATCATAACGACAGACTCCACGATCGGTTCCAAACCAGACCACCTCTTCGCGATCGGCAAAGATTGAATAGACATGATCCGAGCGGAGCCCACCCAGCGTCCCATCGAAAGTGAAACGCTGCACCTTTTTCCCGGTAAAACGAAACAATCCCCGTCCATCCGTACCAACCCAGACGTCCTCGCCTACGGTTCGAATCGTCCTCACGGGTCCCGTTGCCGCTTCAACCCGCCCCGCTCTTGTCGTTTCCGCGTCTTGATACAGACCGCTTTCAACTTTTCCGCTTCTGACTCCAACCCAAAGCTGGCCCTGCTTATCGGTTTCCAGGGCGTTCACAAAATATGCTGTCGGTCGCAACTGCAATTCGCGGGCGCTGCCATTCTCGATCTCGAGGATGCCACGGCTCAGCGAGCCGGCCAGGAGTTTAGTTCCCGCCAGTGTGAGGCTGGTTAGATTCAGCAGCCCGGGAAGGTCGCGATCCGCGCTTTGGAGCGGTTGATCGAGCAGGGACCTTACTTCGACCGTTCCGTCTGCCCGGGAGCGGCATTCAAAGATCATCCCCTGCTCGCTGGACATCAGAACCCGACCGCGTTCAGGACTGATAATGGAGGTGATTCCCTTTCCGTTGGTCTCCTTTACCGCTGCGAAGCCATTGGCTGTAAGTCGTGCGGCGCCGGTGGCGGTTCCAATCCAGAGAACGCCATCCTGGTCTGTTATTAATGAAAGCACGCGACCCGTTGGGAGTTCAGAGTCACTGATTGCCTGCGTGCGACGCCCGTCGAAACGGGCGAGCCCTCCTTCTGTGCCGAACCACATCGTTCCGTCCGGCCCTTGCGCAATGGCGAGAACTCGATCAGACGGTAGGCCGTGAAAAAGGGTTACAGCGCCCCACTGATGCAAACCGGTAACGGGCGTCGGTGATGGAGACGGAGATGGCGACGGTGAAGGTGATGGCGAAGGCGATGGTTGCGGCCCTGTGTCTTGAGCGGATCGGACAGCAGGGATTAGCAAAGGCAACAAAAGCAGCAAGAGTGTCCCTCGTGGAAATTTTCGTGTTGCTTCGTGCGATTTCGCGGATCGCTTTCGACCCCCAACACTAAATCCGATCCACGAAATCACACGAAAAAACACGAACATAACTCCTCTTCCCACTCTGCCTGTCCCCATGTCCCCGTATCCCCGCTCCTACTTCCGCCCCTCTTTCTTCACCTCGTCCAAATAGCGCTTTGCATCCCGCTCGAGCCATCCCTCCAATTCGGCCGACGCTTTTTCGAGTTCGTCACTGTTCAGCAAGCCACGCCGGAGGGCTTCAAAGAAAGCGCGGGTTCGGATGTTATAAGCAAGCTTGTCGTAAGCCTCACTTGGAGTGCCTTCGGAAACCGAAACGAAAAGCTTCTCATAAAGTGTCGCTAGCCGGCTCTCAACGCCGCGCAACGAGAGGCTGCACTTGCGCGCGATGGCCCAGTTTGAGAGCCCCAGCGCCAGGTAATAAAGCGCTTCTGCTTCGAATTCAGTTAGTAGCGGGCGTTTGAATGAGTCTTTGAACGCCGGGTCAATCATATCGGCGCCATCTTCGAGCACGGCGGCAACAAAGCGTAGGAATCGGGTTTCCGGATTGTTCTTGTGGATAAAGCCATAGGCCGGCGGAGGATCGACGGACTTAACAATCTTGCGAATCTCGTTGATGTAGATCTCGTGCGGGAACTGCGTCCAGAAAATTATCCGGGCCGTCGGAAAGTCACGCCAGATCGCGCGGGCGGCCTTGACGCCCGAAAGTTTCGGCATCTGGATATCGAGAATACAGACCTCGGGCTTGTGTTTGAGGGCAAGGGTTACGGTCTCTTCGCCATCGCCAGCTTCGAGCACTGGAGCGTGCGATTCAAACTCCCGTTCCAGGATCTCGCGCAGGTAAGTGCGCTGCGCCACGTTGTCTTCAGCAATGAGTATGGACATGGGGGAATCTTTTACTTCTTTGACCACCTGACTGGCAAATCTATTCTGGTGAGCGCAATAGATCAATGTGGCTTGCCACAGGTAACCATAGTGGCCTGTCGGGTCAGGTACCGCAGCCCTACACATCTCCTTTTCAATCCGCTTTGAGTAGGCTCGCACGCAGATCAGCAACCTGGTCACATTTTAACGAGTCTGGTCTGCCGGACTAAAAGGAGGAACGATGAAGAAGAACACTTTGGCGCTTTCAGTTTCTGTTGTGCTGGTCCTGGCGCTTGCAACAAGTCATGCGCAGGTCCAAAGATCTCGCTCGCAGGTTGAACTCCTCGAGGTAGGTACGTTCTACTCTGGGGAAACAACAGCCAAAACGGGGGAGGAGTGGTTGGGACTACATGTTTCAGCTCACAATTCACAAATAATTCCTTACCGCCTCACAGTAAGGCCTGTTGAAGATACAGTAGATGAGCGAACCGGCAAGGCAGCAATGAATGAAGTAACAGTCGACCAGCCACTTGAGCCGCTGTTCCTCTTGAAGGATGCAACTATGCTGAGTGCCGGGCCTGTCCTTACAACATTCGGTGAGGACGATGAGACTTCCTGGAAACACTTGGTAGCGGGCCAACCAATCGATCTGGCAGTGGGTGGTGTTGCATATTCACTCGAGGTGATCGGTTCCGGTGAAAGCCCAGAATGTTCCGATTTGGAACTCCCGCATAATGCCAGGCTTGTATTGAAGTCAGGCGATAAGGCACAAACGCTCTATTCACTTGGTTGGCACTGCGGCGAGGAGTCAAGCTGGTCTCTAATCTGGGCGGGCGATCTCGATAGAGACGGAAAGCTCGATCTTTATCTAAGTGTGAGCCCGGGGTACAGCTCTGAAAAAAGATTGTTCCTTTCTTCCCAGGCAGGTGGAGGGCGTCTGGTTAGGGAGATCGCTGTGCTGGTTAAAAGCGACGGTTGTTAACGTTTTCCAGATTGTGGCGCATCCTGTCTAGGTGCGATGGGGGCTAAAAGTATATTTCGCTTGAACTATTCAACGTGAACCTTGTGTGGGTTAGTGGATTACTCGCAGTATTCGTTCCAGGGTAAGCTATAGTCTGACTAGTCTGACTAACCAAACGCAACCAGGACAGGATGCGCCACAACTAGCGAGAGAGTACGTTGCCAACTGTCATTTCGCATGGAGTTGTTTCACTAGCATTGGGAAAATTCTGTGCTCGCGAGGCCGTGCCGCTTAGGTTTTGGCTGCTGTCAGTATTCTGCGCAGTGATTCCCGACGCCGATGTGCTCGGATTCTCCTTCGGGATCCGCTCGCGCGATCTCTTTGGTCATCGCGGCTTCAGCCACTCCTTGCTGTTTGCCCTGGGTCTCGGTCTTTTCGTAGTGCTGGTCTTCTTCAAGGACACGCAGCGCCTGACCCGAGGCTGGTGGGCTCTAGTCTCTTACTTCACATTGGTGACAGCGTCTCATGGAGTGCTTGACGCTCTCACCGACGGTGGTCCAGGCGTGGCTTTCTTTGCTCCATTTGATAACACACGTTACTTCTTTCCCTGGCGGCCCATTGAAGTGTCAACACTC
>DATKDA010000016.1:0-17407 GCA_035512935.1 Pyrinomonadaceae bacterium
ACACCATGAGTAGTTAGCGACTCGGCCAGCAGGGAAAGTTGGTCACCATCTTCAAGGGCTCGTACCGATGTTCGCGCGGTCTTCTCAGCTTGATCGTTTTCCCCTTGACCGAGAAAAGCCCGGGCTCTGGTATCGTCGACCTGGGCCAGGTAACCCTTGTCTTTCAGACCAACAAACAATGTGCGGGCGCGCCGGAGATGGTCGTGTGCCTCGTCAAATTTGTTAAGTCTAATGAAAAGGTTGCCGAGATTATTCTCGACGACGGCCTGGAAGCGTTTATGTCCGGCTTGCTCGAGATGAAAGCTTGACGCCGAATATTCTACGAGCGCCCGGTCGACGTAATCCTCCCGTCGCTCTGCCAGGCCTAGATTTTTGAGGACGGTCGCAAACTCGTTGTGAAATTTTCCTCGCAGTGCGTGGTTATCGCTGCGGCCGAAGAGGGGGGCCGCTTCAGTGTGAATTCGCAACGCCTCTCGATAACGAGTTGACGATCTTTCCACAAGAGCAAGGTTGAGAAGCCCCCTCAGACGCTGCTCGCCGTCGTCGATGCGGCTGAGAACTTCCAGGAGGGTAACGCGCGCTTCATCGTATCCGCCTTCGCGCCAGTAGCAGATGGCCAGTTCAATCTGAGCTTCCGCGGTCTTTTCCGGCTGCCCCAGACGCTCAAACATTCCAGAACAATCGGTGAGTAGATCCTTGGCGGCTTCCTGCGCGCCCTCGATCTGCCTCACTCTTCCTATCCAGCCGGACAAAGTACCCGTCCGTAGCAACAATTCTGCTTGCGCCAGCGGGCTATGACCTTCGAGCAGTGGACGCTCCCCAACTCCTTGCCAGTATCCGCCCAGGGCCTGGCGCGCCCCCTCGTAATCGCCTAATTCCTCAAGTAGTTTCGCCCGCCGACAACGATCCCAAACCTCAACCTGAAGCACGATCCCATTGTCTTCCTGCGAAGCGACTAAAGACTCATGTAAACTCATGTGAGGCCTACCTTTCGTTAAATTTGCAAGTAACCTTGCGCCAAATTGAAATGGGAGGATACTATCCACCCCAAAATAACCCTGCCCGGCCGGTTCCGTTTCGTCCCAGGATTGCCCGGGCTCAGACCCAAACTACCTAATCTTAAGGAGAAAAGATCATGCAAAAAATCAAATGTCTAGTCGTTGCAGCCGTCCTCGTGTGCTCACTCAGCCTTGGCGTTCGCGCCGGCGACATTGGCACGCCCGGATATGTTCCACCAACCGATCCCGTTACCGGCGATATCGGAACACCAGGAATGGAATGTCCCGATACCGACGTAAACCAACAAGAATTCACCACCGAGGGGTATGACTACTACAACTACTCAAGTGATTTCATGCTCTATATGTTTTGGACAGCCCTGACGCTGTTCTGAGGACAAGAGCCAACTCATCTCGAATCAGGTTTGCCGTAAGTTAAAATTGCGGCGTGCTTACATGTGTGCAAGTCGCGCCGCTAAAGCACCACGAGGCCCGGCAAGGTGGCGCTGTCAGCGCGAATCGTACCCCCATTTGTGGCCGGGTGGCAATAGCTAATCGCTTCCCGGCCTCGGAGGGTGTTTGTCCGTGCCCCCAATTACCCAGCCCAAAACGTCGTCATGACCTCCTTGGAATCGTGCCGTTTTCCTGCACCAGCCTTCTTACGGTTTCGAGTGTATCAATCTCGTCGGGCCTCTTGTCAGGCCTTAATCTCAGTATGCGCGGAAATCTTAGCGCGTAGCCGCTCTTGTGTCTTTTGGATTCCTGCACACGATCAAACGTTACTTCGATGACGATCTGCGGCTCTACGATGCGCACCCTCCCGTACGCAAATTCCTGGAGTGTATGCTCCTGAAACCATTTTGTAAGTTCCGCCAGTTCAGCGTCTGTCAGCCCCGAATAAGCCTTACCGATATTCAAAAATTCGAGCGCTTCTTCGGAGCGGCGCACTGCAAACGTATAGTCGGAAAGTAAGTTTCTCCGCTTACCGTGTCCGACCTCAACAGCGGTGACGACTACGTCGAGCGAGGCAATGGCGCGCTTAAGTTTTAACCATTCGCGTCCTCGGCGTCCCGGCTTGTAGAGAGAGGTAGGACTCTTAATCATCAGGCCTTCATTTCCTCTGGCGCGCGCCGCCTCGAATTCGGCGTCGAGAACGGCGACTTCTGAGACCAGTATCGCCTTTGACACTCGCACTGGATCGCAATTTGACACCAGCTCCTCCATCAAGCGCCGGCGCTCGGCCAGTGTCTCATTAATCAAGACATTTCCGTCATGATACAGAAGGTCGTAAGCAACAAGCACCGCAGGCACCTCAGACAGCAGTTCAGTGGAAACCGTCTTGCGGCCCAATCGCTTTTGCAGCTCGCTAAAAGGCAGAATCTGATCGCCGCGCGCCGGAACGATCTCACCGTCGATAATTGCCGGCTTAGAGAGGCTCTTCAAGGGTTCGATGAGTTCAGGAAAACGATGAGTGATCTCGTCCATTGTGCGCGAGTAGATTGCGACGCGCCCCTCTGCAATGTGGGCCTGAGCGCGAATGCCATCAAACTTATCCTCAACAAAGAATTGATCGGGCATCGTTCTCGCAACATCACTAAGATCGGCTGCCGGAGTTGCAAGCATGAACTTCAAAGGACGAAAGAGTCGCATGGGGATGTCTTTTAAATCATTTGCCCGCGCGCGCACTGCTGTTTCCCCAATATCCCCGAGCAGCATATTCACGTGTGACACGTCAACCAGCGGTTTGTTAAAGCCCCGCGCGATGGCATCTTCAACCAGACCTTCTCTGAGTCCGATTCGCAAGTCTCCCGACAGGAGTTTGACGAGATACTTAGCTTCGAGTGGGGTCGCCTGATGAAGTGCCGCGGTAAGCAAAGCGGTCTTGTTGCGAGTCCCGCGTGTCTCACTCAACCGGGCGATCAACGACTCTGTTTCGGCAAGGGTAATCCTGGGCGGCTGGTATGAACGTTTTGATTCCTTTACAGCCTCATAAGCGGCTTCGCCCCCGTCTCCCAGGCGCACGTAACGAGGGAGCAGATCGGCAATACTGAAACCGGTAGCCTCACTTAAAGCATCACTGATGATGCTGCCGCCAACGTTCGTGGTTCTTGAATCGGCCAGGGCAAATTGATGACCGGCGAAATATCGTGCTGCGCGACGAAGATCAGCATCGTTCAGAGTTTTAAAAAGCCCACCGAGCAGCGCCGCTTTCTCGAGTTTCTTCGTAGTCGCCGCAACTGCCTCGGCTACGACGGCAAATTGATCGAGGGTCGCCGGCGACGACTCTGATTCCCGTTCAGCATTGCGTTGGTGGTTTCTTTCTGCCATAAGCTGCCAGCATTTCGTACAGTCATCTTCACCATTGCGCTAGTTGCCTATACGATTATCCTGATTAGCGAGAGGTTGCGCGAGCCAGAATGAAAAGTCCGGCGCGTGAACGTATGAAAATCGATGACTTTCAGTCATTAGGTATGATCGACCTTCACCTACAATCCACGGAAACTGGTGACGCAGATCGCCTTCTCGGTGCCGACCGGCGTGGCGGCGACACCACCTGTGACTTTTCAGTATGACGCGGCTGGCAACCGCACCAGCATGTCTTCGAGCGAGAGCACGGTTACTTACAATCCACCCTGCTGCCTTCTGCTTTATGAAGTGACGCGTTACAATCGATAGAATCTTGACCTCGGGTGAGACTTACACAGATGGAAGAACAGCAGGGAAAACGATTTGACGGCGTCGTCGATCACATCGCGGTCAATTCGCATGACCTTAAGCGAGACGTTGGAGAGTATGAGCGGATTGGCTTTAGGCTGGAAACGCTTTACCAGGATTGGGCTATGCTCCGGGATTCGCGCGGGTTTGGCGTTGCGCTCCTGGGCCCCGGGTCGAAGCACCCGCCCCACATGGGCCTGCGGGTCGACACTTTAGAGGATCTCCAATCGGCGGCCCTCCGCGAAGGAAGGACCCTGAAAGAACATCGTGATCACTCAGTATCCTTCTACACCAAAGGAGCTGGGAGTCAGGCCGTGGAGGTCATCTACTATCCACCGAATTATACCGGGAATGAGACCGGCAATACCGAGAAGTAATTCGCCGCTAACCTCCCTCGGGAGCTTAAAGGAAGGTTGGGACTTAAGAGAGTGTATCTGATAATTTTAGATTCAGTGGGCAGTACGGAACTACTCTTTATTCTGGTTATCGCTCTTATCTTTTTCGGGCCCCGCAAGCTTCCCCAGCTCAGTCGCTCGCTCGGCAAAGGCATCGCTGATTTTCGGCGAGCCTCAGAAGACTTTAAACGAACATGGGAACGAGAGGTTGCGCTCGAAGCCGAGCGTGAGAATGACCGCAGTATTCTTCCTGATGAAGACGGATTCCGCCAGGACGCGCCCGAAGACGACCGGCAGTTTTCGGATCCAACCATCGAAGCAATACCCGCTGAGGGTGTCATCGCTCGCCAGCCAGGGGATGTGGAAACGGAGAGTGCTCACGTTGCTACGCCTGAAATCGGCGGCGAGTGGCCCGCGCGTGAGCCGTCACGCAAACAGGATTGGTTGTAGCGCTGGCGGTCTGGATAATCCATGTCAACTCTGCTAAGAGGCCGCGCCTCAGGCGCCACAAATGAGGAAGAACTCAGCGGCCAGATGTCATTTCTCGAACATCTGGACGAATTGCGACGCCGGCTGATCCGTTCGTTCGCATTTGTTTTTGTTGCTGCGACCGCCTGCTGGTTCGTTTCGGATCGCATCTACAGCTTTCTTGCCGTGCCCGTCGAACGCGCGCTTGCCGAAGCGCAAAGGCGCAGTGTGCCGATTGGGGGACTCACTGGCCAGGAAACAATTCTCCCGTTAGGTTCATTAAAGGACGGCGACACTGGCCGATATGTCTTTCACGATGAAACAAAACTTGGCACTACGTTGATCCCGATGGGGGCGTCGGTTATGGCTCGCGTCGCCACCGATGCGCAGGGGCAACCCGGTCTCTTCACCGACGAAGCGCTGTATGCAGGCAACGCAGTCATTCCAAAGGGCGTTCGACTGCCCGTCGACTTTCAGGCCACGCCTGATAGTTTTGCCGGTCTAAACGACAAATTAATTGTAACCACCGCGCTGGAGCCCTTCTCTTTGTATGTAAAGGTTTCGCTATATGCAGCCATCTGCCTGTCAGTACCGTTTCTGCTCTGGCAAATCTGGGCATTCGTTTCCCCGGGGCTTTACCCTCATGAACGAGCCTATGTGACGCCTTTTATCGCTCTTTCATCTATTTCGTTTGTGCTGGGGGCAATGTTTGCTTACTACGTGCTTTTCCCTCCGGCGGCAAAGTATTTATTAGGACTGGGCCAGGACTTTAGACTTTTGCTAAAAGCTGCCGACTACTTTGACTTCATCATTATCGTTATGTTGGGGATGGGCGTCGTTTTTCAGATGCCGGCAGTAACCTACGTCCTGGCTCGAATTGGCCTTGTAACGGCAGGATTTCTGATTAGGGTTTGGAAAACGGCACTCATCGTTGTGTTAATAGCCGCTGCGGTGCTTTCGCCTACCAGCGATATCCCTAACATGCTGCTGTTTGCAGCCCCAATGATGATCTTGTATCTGATTTCAATCTTAGTCGCGTGGATTTTCAGCAAACCGCGCACAGTTTCTTAGATAAACCTAACGGTTTTCAGCCGTTTTCATGATTAAAAAGGGCAACGCGCTGGTAGAATTGTCGCATCCTTGACTGTGTTCTAAGCGAAGTTTTAGAATCCCGTACCTGGTAATCCGGCAACCACCGAAAGTGTTTTAGTTTCGTACAGAAAAATCAGGAGAGTTTCCAATGTCACAAAGGGGAGCCACGCTGCTTCTGGCAATCTTCATTTCGACTTCTCTGGCCCCCGGCGTCAGCCTCGCCCAGAGAAACTCACAGAGGGGCCAGGACCCGTCCGAGAGGCCTCGCAACGTAAAGCCCGAGCTAAAGAAAGCTTATAAAGATTGGCTCGAAAAGGATGTTGCCTACATCATTACCGATGAGGAGCGAAAAGCCTTTCGCAAGCTCGAAACGGATGACGAGCGCGAGCGATTTATCGAGGAGTTTTGGCGTCGTCGCGATCCGGATCCAGATACGGACGAAAACGAGTTTAAAGAAGAATATTACGAACGCATTGCTTATGCGAACGAGCACTTCGCTTCAGGCATACCAGGATGGAAAACTGATCGCGGTCGGATCTGGATCATGTATGGAAAGCCACATGATCGCGAAACCCATCCGATGGGCGGTTCATATGAACGCCCTTCCTGGGAAGGTGGCGGTTCAACTTCGACCTATCCCTTTGAAATCTGGTTCTATCGGTACCTCCCAGGCGTAGGATCCGGGATCGAGATCGAGTTTGTCGATCCAACTGGAAGCGGCGAATACCGGATTGCGCGCAATCCTTTTGAGAAGGACGCCATGTTGATGGTTCCCGGCGCCGGGATGACTCTCTCTGAACAGTTAGGGCTTACCAGCAAGGCGGATCGCGTTGCGGGAGCGTTCGGTATCGGCAATCAAAATTATCAGCGCGAGCAGGACAGCCCTTTCTCACGGCTGCAACTGCTTGCGGATCTCAGCCGGCCGCCACAGGTTAAATTTAACGAACTGGCGACGGCGGTCAACACCGGCGTAATCGAGGACAACCCGCTAAATTTCGATGTCCAGGTCGATTTTTTCCGCCAGTCGGATGAGCGAGTCATCACAGCTTTCACTATCCAGGCAGAAAATAAGGATCTCGTATTTCAGGATAGCGGTGGCTTGCAGACCGCCCGTATGAATATCTTTGGCCGCATCATTTCCGTAGCAGGACGCCGAGTCGGAATCTTTGAAGATCCCGTCATCACTACGGCCACCCCGCAGGAACTGATCGACGCGAAGAACCGCAAATCGGCATATCAAAAGGCGGTTCCCCTTGTTCCCGGCACCTACAAAGTCGACGTTATCGTGCGTGACGTCACCTCCGGAGCGACGGGCATTCGGCAGGTCGGATTTACTGTCCCAAGATACGATTCGCAGAAACTCTCGACTTCCACGTTGGTGCTCGCCGCCAGGCTCGAAAGTCTCGTGGATCAGCCGGCCGTAGGACAGTTTGTAATCGGCCAAACCAAAGTGATTCCAAACATCTCAGGCACCTACAGGCGTGGTCAGCCTGTCGGCCTGTATCTCCAGGTCTACAATGCGGGCATCGATCAAACGACTCTCAGGCCCGCTGTCGATGTTGAATATATCTTGAAGAAAGACGGCACTGAGGTTGGCCGGCAGTCCGAAGATTGGAGCGGCCTTTCCGACGCAGGGCAGCGTCTGACGCTGGCCCGCTTGATCGACACTGCGCCCATGGCAACCGGACAATATGAGATCTCGGTGCTAATTCGGGACAGGGTGAGCGGTCAGACGTTAGCGCCGTCGTCCAAGTTTAGCGTTACTCAATAGGCACGATCTCGTCGCGTCAGCAATTAGATCAAGGCGGCAATCCGGTGACAATGGCGTCCGTTTAACCCACGGGCAGGACGCCTACCCACCACTTCAACGGAGGCGTGTCTATGTTCTCCAGACGAGTCGTTCCGGGTTTGGTGGCAGTCTTCCTTCTTTCGACCCTCATCTGTAGCGTCACTGCGCAGTCTTCTCGTTCAATCCCTGATCAAAAACAACGGCAGGCTAAAGCCGAGCCGAATAAAGCCTACATCGAGTGGCCTGAGAAGGATGTGTCGCTAATCATCACACCAGATGAACTCAAGGCCTATGAGAAGCTTCAGACCGATGAGGAGAGAGAACAGTTCATCAGGATTTTCTGGGACCAACGCGATCCCGATCCGGACACGGAGGAGAATGAGTACAAGGAAGAGTATTACGAACGGATCGCTTATGCCAACGAGCACTTTTCGTCAGGTAAGCCAGGGTGGATGACTGATCGGGGTCGAGTCTACATCAAATTTGGTAAGCCGGATCAGATCGAATCTTACCCCACGGGTGGCTCGTATCAGCGCCAACCGCATGAGGGCGGCGGCACTACTTCTACCTATCCTTTTGAGAGGTGGTTTTACCGCCACATCCCAGGCGTGCGCAGCGGCGTTGACATCGAGTTCGTTGATCCAACCGGAAGCGGTGAGTATCGTCTCGCACGCAGCCTGGATGAAAAGGACGCGCTCTTGAATGTCCCGGGCGCTGGAATGACGCTCGATGAGTTGAGTGGACGGATAACGCGAGCCGACCGCATTGCAGGCATGGGTGGTTATCGTCGCGAGCAAGATTCGCCTTTCGCCATTGCCGAACTGCGTTACCTTCTCGATCTGCCTCCAGAGGTCAAGCGTAGTTCCTTTGACCAGACGCGAACCGGGATGCCGGCCGTTGACTACGACAGTTTGAATTTCGACATCGAGGTTAACTACTTTCGACACTCAGATAATCGTGTACTCGCCGCCTTTACGATTCAAGCAGACAACAAGGAACTCGTTTTTCAAGAACGGGGTGGCCTACCTACGGCCCGTCTGAACATAATTGGCAAGATTACAACCATTGCAGCTCGCCGGGTTGGCGGGTTCGAAGATGCCGTGCTCACCACTGCGATGCCAGGGGAATTGATTGCCGCAAAAGACCGCAAATCTGCTTACGCAAAAGCAGTATTGCTCCAGCCGGGGAGATATCGGCTGGATGTGATGGTCCGAGATGTGGAGTCGGGTGCTGCTGGAATCAGAAGCTACGGCTTTCACGCGCCTGATTACGCGCCCGACCAACTTGCGGCTTCCAGTTTAATCCTCACCTCAAAGCTCGAGCGTAATCAAGAGCATCCGGAGCTGAGTCCGTTTACGATCGGTCGAAACAAAGTGGTTCCCAATCTCAGTAAGAGCTATCGCCGTGGACAGTCAGCAGGCATCTATCTACAGGTTTATAACGCGGGAATCGATCAAACAACCCTAAAGCCGTCGGTCGATGTTGAGTATGTCTTACTGCGGTCGGGGCGTGAGATCAACCGTCAGATCGAAGATTGGCGCGGACTTAGTGAAGCCGGTGACCGCTTGACGCTGGCGCGTTTGATCGAAACTCAGGAGTTGATGCCTGGCCAATACAAGTTAGAGATTCGAATTCGCGACCATGTTACTGGTCAGACCCTGACACCTTCGACCACGTTCACGATTACCCAGTAGTACAAGCCTCCTTAAGACTTCACCACGGCGCGGATGAAGGTCTCCAATTGGTCGAGATACTTCTTGCCAAGTGAGCCAAAAACATTATGGCCCGCGCCCGGAAAGATCAAAAGCTTCTTTGGTTCGGGCGCGGCCGCAAACAACGCATGGGCCTGCTCGCTGGGAATCACCGGATCCGGATCTCCATGAGTGATCAAAACCGGGCAATTAACCTGGGCCAACTTCGCCACTGAATCGAACCGGTTCCGCCCCACTCGATGAAAAACCCGCGGCAACCAGGGGAATACATTTCTGGCCACATCCCTTGCCGAGCTCAGCCCTGACTCGAGGATGATCCCAGCACATTCTCGCCGCGAAGCAAGATCCGTAGCTGCCGCCGTCCCCAGCGATTGGCCATAAAGAATCAGCCGTTGCGGATTGGCTGCTTTCATCTTCACTACAAAATCATAGGCAGCATCGGCATCGGCGTAAATTCCGGCCTCGTCGCTTATGGTCCCTTCACTTCTCCCATAACCGCGATAGTCGAAGAGTAGAACGTTGAGTCCGATCGAATTGAGCCGCTCGCCAACCCAGCCGATATGGCTGACGTTGCCTCCGTTGCCGTGGAAATAGATCACTGTCGCGGCGTTCGGATTAGCTGGGAAGAACCAGCCATGCAAACGAACTCCATCGGCAGTGGAAAACCAAACATCTTCGGCGCCCTGTGGTAAGGTCCAGGCCTCGCCCGGAGCATAGCGAACGGGATGAAATGTCATAGCCCGCTCGATCCAGCGAAAACCGACGAAGAGAACCGCCATAAAAACCACCAGGGCCACGAACCACGCAATGATCCGGTAGCGCCAGAAATCTTGAGACTGCTTTGAGAGAGTCGAACCTGTGAGTCCGAGTCGCATGTTTCTTTACGATTTACCTTCTGAACATCCTATCCTGTAATTCTATGGTTAGAGAAGGTGTGCGAATGCCGTATACGATCCATCAGGATGTAAAACTCTACGATGCATCGCTTGAAGTGGATGAAGAGATTTCGTTTGAGCTTCCGCCCGGTCGCCATGCATGGATTCAAGTAATTAAAGGCGGGGTGACGGTCAACGGCACGTCTCTTGACGCCGGCGATGGCGCGGCAATTAGCAACGAGCCGAGTCTAAACATCCGCGCTACAAAGGAGTCAGAGATTCTGTTCTTTGATCTTTCCTAGCTCGAGGGAGAAGGCTATCCATATCTATCGAAACAACGCCCTCTTGCTATCGAGGGCTAGTGACAGCTTCTCAAGAAATTCGGAACGTGGGATCGTCTTAGCTCCCAGCGCCTCCATGTGCGGCGTCATCATCTGGACATCCATCCAATCCAGACCTTTTTCCTTCAGGTGTTCGATCAGGTAGAGAAGAGCCAACTTAGAAGCATTCGATCGCAGATAGAACATGCTCTCGCCGGAAAATGCTCCTCCCGCGTCGACTCCATACAGCCCCCCTACTAAAGTATCGCCTTCCCAGGCTTCGACGCTGTGAGCATGCCCCTTCTTATGCAGCTCACAATACGCTTGGACCATCTCCGACGTAATCCACGTGCCACTCTCTGTTTTGCGCTCGACCCGGGCGCAGGCAACGATCACCTCTGGAAACGCTTGATCGATAGTGAAGCGAAAAGGCTTCTGACGTTTCAGCCTTTCGAGCCGTCGTGGGACATAGAGGTCTTTGAACTCGAGGATGGCTCTCTCGCTCGGACAGCACCAGGGCAGGAAGTAGTCATCGAGGGGCCAGGGAAAGATTCCGCGACGATAGGCTCGCAAAAGATTTGTCGTACTGAGGCTCCCGCCGAGAGCGACTATGCCATCCGGGGAGGCGAAATCAGGGTCAACGAAATGGATCAAAGCCATAGCAAGAAACTGCTCTACGGCGATGCTGGTAACGGCGCACCGCGATGAGGAAATTTCAGGACCAGATCATCAGCCTCCAACTCTACCTGCACTTCTCCATCAAGCTGTCCGGTACCAAACAGGAGTTCTTCGGCCAGCGGCTCTTTCAGCTTTGACTGGATCAGCCGCGCCATCGGGCGAGCGCCATAAAGCGGGTCAAAACCATGCTTGGCTAGCCACATCCTTGCTTCCGTAGAAAGCTTCGCCACAACCTTCTTTTCCTTAAGTTGAGCGTTCAATTCATCGATAAACTTATCGACAATTCTCTCGATCACTTCAAAGTCGAGCGATTTGAAGGCGATCCAGGCGTCCAGCCGGTTGCGGAACTCCGGACTAAAAGTACGCTCGATAGCTCCTCTGCCATGGCCTCTGCCGGTGTCCTTTTGAAAACCAATTCCAGCCTCGCTCATTTCCCTGGCGCCGGCGTTAGTCGTCATGATCAAAATGACGTTTCTGAAATCGGCCCGCTTGCCATTGTTGTCCGTCAAGGTTGCATGGTCCATCACCTGCAACAGGATATTAAAAAGATTTGGATGGGCCTTCTCTATCTCGTCCAGCACCAATACAGCATAAGGAGTCTTGTTGATGGCATCTGTAAGCAAGCCTCCCTGGTCGAATCCGACATAACCGGGCGGGGCTCCAATAAGCCGCGAAACGGTATGGCTTTCGGCATACTCGCTCATGTCAAAGCGAATGAATTCAACCCCCAGCACCAGGGCCAGTTGTTTGGCGAGTTCGGTCTTTCCCACTCCTGTTGGTCCCGAGAAAAGAAAAGAGCCGACCGGTTTCTCCGGCTGACCAAGACCGGAACGTGAGAGTTTGATGGCCCGAACAACCTGATCGATTGCGTGGTCCTGTCCGAAGATGACTGCCTGGAGTTTGCTCTTCAGCGCGCCGAGTTGTTCCTTTTCGGAACTCACTACTGTCTTCGGTGGTATCTTGGCCATCCGCGCAACCACCACTTCAATATCGTGGGGTCGAACGGTCTTCGACTTTCGGGCAGGCGAGAGCAGCTTGAGGGCAGCACCGGCTTCATCGACCACATCGATCGCTTTATCCGGCAGAAAACGCTCGTGCATGTACTTTGCCGACAATTCCGCCGCTACACGAAGGGCCTTCGGACTATAACGCACGCCGTGATAGTCCTCGTAGTAGCTCTTGAGTCCGTTCAGAATGCTCACTGTCTCTTCAATGCTAACTTCGCCGATCTCGACTTTCTGAAAGCGGCGGGCGAGCGCTCGATCTCTCTCAAACGCAGCCTTGTATTCGCTATAGGTCGTAGATCCAATGCAGCGCAGTTCGCCTGAGGCAAGCGCCGGCTTGAGAATGTTCGAAGCATCCATCGAGCCGCCACTAACAGCGCCGGCGCCCACGATGGTGTGAATCTCGTCAATGAAAAGGATCGAGTGAGGAATCTTCTTAAGCGCGGCGAGCACGCCCTTAAATCTCTGCTCGAATTCACCGCGGTACTTCGTCCCGGCGAGCACAGCGCTCATATCGAGAGCGTAAACCTGAGCCGAACGCAGTGCTTCCGGGACCTCTCCGCGATGAATCTTTAGCGCCAGGCCTTCTGCAATGGCCGTCTTTCCTACACCTGGTTCACCGACATAGATAGGATTATTCTTGCGCCGCCGGGAAAGAATCTGAATCGTTCGCTGCAGTTCTCCGGTCCTGCCAATCAATGGATCGATGTAGCCGGCGGCAGCCTGCTCGATCAAGTTCACCGTAAAAGCTTTGAGTGGATCTTTTAATGGCTGCTCACCTTCGCTGACTTCTCCCCCGGCGCCCTCAGCAATCGGTTCCGAGTCCTTCTGAATCTTTGAGATGCCGTGCGAGATATAGCTAAGCACGTCAAGACGCTTGATGCCCTGCTTCCTTAGCAGATAGACAGCATGCGAATGCTCAGCGGCAAAGAGTGCGGCCAGAATGTGTCCGCTGTTCACCTCATTCTGCTCGCTTGCCTGGGCCTGAAGCAGCGCGTATTCAAGGACGCGGCGGAACATCAGCGTCTGTTCGGGTAACTCCGTTTGACCGCCATCAAGCTTCTCCTTCTGATCGTCAAAGAACTGCTCCAGCTCCTTCTTCAACTCCTCGATGTTCCCACCGCAATTGAAGATTACGTCGCTTGCTGTACGGTCGCTCAGCAGAGAGAACAGAAGGTGCTCGAGAGTGACGTAAGCATGACCACGCTTGACTGCCTCTTCGAAGGCAGATCCCAAAGTGTTTTGGAGTTCTCGAGTGAGCATAGTTAAAAACCGTCAATCACTTCCTCGATCGTGCATAGTAAAGGAAACTCGTTGGCCCGGGCGAGACTGGTAACTTTTGCGACCTTCATCTCTGCGATCTCGTAGCTATAGTGTCCCGCAACGCCGACACCCTCATTATGCACTTTGAGCATGATCTGGACAGCATCGCTTTCGCTGCGGCCAAAGACAGTTTGCAGTACGAAGACCACAAACTCCATCGAAGTGAAATTGTCATTGTGAAGCAGAACTTTGTAGAGGGGAGGCTTCCGCAACTCCACTTCGTCTTCGGCTTCAGTAATGACCAGGCCGTCCTGCTCAAAATCCGTTGACATAGACCGAATCCCTAGGTGTTTCGCTTCATTTCCTGCCTTCACAGAGGTGCAGGACTCTAGGTAGGGATTATCGTTCTTTTAAACAAATACGACAAAGGGAACGTGGCGCATCCTGTCAGGTTGCGTTCGGTGCATCACTCTAAAACTCCCCAGAACCGCTTAACTCAGTTGACAATTAACTGCAGTTTAGCGTGGCTCCGGAAAGTTTTTGAGTGTTGCACCGAACGCAACCGTAAACAGGATGCTCCAACTGATTAGGCTTCGCGAGAACTCGCGAAAAATTGAGTCAGCAGTCGTTCAGTGGGTCCTCAAGGCCGGACGCTTGTCACGAGGTTTGGTTTGCGAGGACCGCTTTTACTCACTTCGAATGCGAGCAGACTCTACTCCCGGACAGGCCTTGCGTCAATGAAACTTCGGTGGTTTTTTGATGAGGCAAATTAGTAGCAAGGATTCACAAACTTCTTTCCAAGAGTCGCCCTGTACCCCGGGGCTTCACTGGTTACAGGGCTGGCGTTTTTTTGTTTTGCTTAATGATGTGTTAAATATCTAAGCCGCATCCCGCTACACCATTTCAGAAAAGAGTAATTGAGCAAACGACCATGACACATATAACCTTGCGCATGAAAGGTAGTCTGCAACAAAAGAGCATTGGACTCATTATAGGGTTTGCATTTTGCCTCCTTCTAATGGCTGCATGTGCTCCCAGCCAGCCCGAAGCCGGCGCCACAAAGCTTGTAATTGCAATCCAACCAACAAACACCGCTGACCAGTTAGCGGCAGACGCGCAGCAGTTAGAAAAGTTTCTCGAGGGAAGACTTAACCGCGATGTTGAGTTGCTTTTTCCAACTAACTATGCAGGAGTGATCGAAGCGCTGCGTTTCGGTCATGCGCATGCTGCTTTTATGAGCGCGTGGCCGCTCGCGCTCGCTCGCAAGAATGCAAACGCCGAAGTCGTATTGGCAGAGGTTCGAGAAGTGATCATCGATCAGGACAGGCAGGAACAGCCTTACTACTTCTCTTACTGGGTGGTGCGCCCTGATGACAAAGCACAGAGTCTGGCTGATCTGCGCGGGCGGCGGGTCTGTTTTCCGAGTCCGCTCTCGACCTCGGGTTATGTTGCTCCACTGGCCCGGGCAATCGAGTTAGGACTGCTCTCGCCACAGCAAGGTCAAGAGGTTGAACCGCGCCAGTTTTTTGGCGAGGCCCTTTTTGGTGGCGGCTATGCGCAATGTTGGCAGTCGCTGCGACAGGGACAGGTTGATGCAACGGTGACAGCCGGTGATGTCCCGGAACAACTGTACCGCGAGGTTCTCGCTAATACGCGCGTTATCGAAAAGCAGGGACCGATCCCATCGCACGGTATTGCCGTTTCGAATCGCTTGCCGGAAGGAGAGCGCCAACAGTTCGTGGAGGCAGCGCTAGCTCTGAACCCGCCCGAGCATCGCGCCCTGATGCGCAAGTTCACTTCTGCTCTGTTTGTAGGCTTTAAGCAGACGACGGGAGAAGAACACCTGGCTGCGCTCGAGAAGTTTCTCGGGGCAACGCAATTGCAGTATGTCGAGCGAATGCGATAGGTGGTCCGTTGTCAGTTGTCCGTGGTCAGTAGTCCGTTGTCAGCTGTTTAATGGTCTTTGGTCTTTGACCCTGGGGCGGGCAAGTAACAATGGACCACGGACTACGGACCACGGACTACGGACCACGGACTACGGGCCACGGACTACGACCACGGACCACGGGCCACGGACTACGGACCACGGACCACGGACTACGGACTACGGACCACGGACTACCGGACCACGGACTACGGACCACGGACTACGGATGACGGACCAACCCTAAAATGCCAACTAGAGAAATTCCCATCGCTGAACCTGTCGAACTCGCGCCGGTCGCGGGTGAAGTGGGCGGGGCTCATACGGTCGCGTTGGAAATGAACGGAATATGGTTCGGCTATGATCCATCACATCCTGTTCTCAAAGGCATCAGCCTCCAAGCTCGGGCGGGTGAGATGTTGATGGTCGTCGGGATCAGTGGGGGCGGGAAAACAACCTTAATGAAATTGGCGAAAGGCCTGCTCACGCCGCAACGTGGCTCCGTCCAGGTGCTCGGTCAGCCGCTTGAAACGACGCTCACCGGAAAACTAAACCCCCACGTCGCGTACATCCCCCAACAGTTGGGACTGGTGCGCAACCTGTCAGCAATGGATAACGTGTTAACAGGCGGGCTCGCTCGCGTCAGCGGGTTCCGCAGTTGCCTTGGGCTTTTCCCGAATGAATTACGTGAAGAAGGCCAGTCCCTGCTTGATTCCCTTGGTATCGGCCAAAAAGCTCAGGAGAAGGTCTATGCCCTGAGCGGTGGTGAACGCCAGCGGGTCGCCATCGCGCGGGCCCTGATGCAACGTCCGCGACTCTTGCTGGCCGATGAGTTCGTCTCGCAACTTGATCCGCGACGGCGAGGCACGCTTATGGAGATCATGAGAAGTCTTGCTGCTACGGGCCTCGCCCTCATCGTCACAACACATAATCTCGAATTGGTCTCGCGCTACGCCGACCGTGTGCTGGTCCTGCGCGATGGTGAGGTAGTTTTGAACGCTGCACCGCGGGATGCGGACATCGAAGCGCTCAGTCGGGAGATGGAATAATGAAGCGAGAGCCCAGAGTCAAAAGATCACTATTGGCAGCCTTGATTGCGGTGTTGCTTTTCTGTCTGTGGAATGTTGGGCTGTTGGATCCAACGCGATTGGCCAACGGCGCTAGGAATATCGCCCTTTTTGCTCGCGATCTTTTTCCGCCCGATTGGGGTGTTCTGGGAACTGTCGCTCATGCCCTGCTCGAGACTCTTCAGATTGCTTTCGCCGGTACGGTCCTGGGGTTTGCGATCGCTCTGCCGCTTTCGCTGCTGGCCAGCCGCCTGCTCTTCCCTGCGGCATTAGCAGCCGCGGCAAAACTTGTCCTGGCCTTTATCCGCACCGTGCCGACGCTTCTTTGGGCAATCATCTTCGTCGTCGCTTTTGGGCTTGGGCCTGCGGCCGGCACTCTCGGCGTAGCTTTTTATACGACTGGTTATTTGGGCAAGATCTTCTACGAAGCCTATGACGCTGTGGACGCCGAAGTCTTGGAAGCGGTGCGCTCGGTCGGATGCAGTCGCGTTCAATTAGCTCGTTACGCGCTTCTGCCGGAAGCGGCCAACATTCTGCTGGCTCAGGCGCTCTTTATGTTCGAATACAACGTGCGTGCTTCTGCGATCCTCGGTTTCGTCGGGGCTGGTGGCATCGGTTTTTATCTGCTTGGTTACATTCAATCCCTGCGTTACGACCGCCTAATGACAGCACTGCTCGCTACGCTCGCGGTTGTCATTTTGATTGATCGCCTGAGTGCCTGGGTCCGCAGCATGGTGTTGGTCCCGGTGCAAAAAAGGCGTCGTGTGCGAGCCTAACTCTTGCGTTACTGGCCTCATTGCTTCCCCTGTTTCCCTCGTGGAGTTTCAAATTCGAGCTAGCCTAGAGTTGCCCGCCGCCATTCACGATAAGCACTAGGCTTTCAGTCGATGGAGCTTCAATTTCGGCCTAATAGAGAATTCCTAGTAGATACCGTCGCGTTGTTGCACGAACCACCCCAGAGGGGTGACTGGAGTTTGGACATTTAGAGTACGTAGGTTATTATATCTATTGACATACGTACTTCATTGTGGCATCCTTCTGCAAATTTAGATGGTGGGCCGCTTGGCCCACCAGGAAGGATGCTGCTTATGGAAAAAGACACCATCG
>DATKDA010000017.1:0-43052 GCA_035512935.1 Pyrinomonadaceae bacterium
TTGCTTACGTTGGCACGCCACCTCCGGCAAAGAGAATTGATACGTCCGCGGATCCGGTTTGCGGTCAAAGGAATCCCAATCTAATGACCGAAGACACATTGGTGACTGACGGTAAGCTCGCCAATGTCTTTGTCTACATTAAGGACGGGACGCTGGCAGACGGAAAGAAGATTGCCGACTACAGTTTCGGCACTCCCTCGGATCCAGTGTTGCTAGACCAGGAAGGCTGTCATTACCGCCCGCACGTGCTGGGAGTGCGGACCAACCAAACGGTGCGAATCACGAACAGCGATCCAACGCAGCACAATGTCCATCCGACGCCGAGGTTCAACCCTGAATGGAACCAGACTCAGGCCAGCGGAGCAGCGCCAATCGAGCGGAGCTTTACACGTGCCGAGGTGTTGATACCAGTCAAGTGCAATCAGCATCCCTGGATGAAGGCCTACATCGGTGTGTTGCGCCACCCGTTCTATTCTGTGACCAGCGAGGATGGCAAGTTCGAGATTAAGGGTCTGCCCCCGGGAACCTACACGGTCGCTGCATGGCATGAGAAAGGTGGTCCAACGGGCACTGAGAAGACGATGCAGGTTACGGTTCCGGCCAAGGGAAGCGCAACGGCCGACTTCTCATTCGACGGAAGCGCATCAGCCTCACGGCGAGGCGGACTTGAAATGATGCCGGCGCTGGATCTGCCAATGTTGGGACGGCACTGAGCTGAATTTTTGATTGCCGATTTTTGATTGTCGATTGTCAGACCGTCGAGCAGTTTGAAGGTCATCAAGAGTCAAATCAAAAATCAAAAATCAAAAATCGAAAATTCTATGAGTCGAGGACTTAACCTCTTCGCATTGCTTGTGGCCGGAGCGACCTTTTTTCTGATTATTGCTGGCGCTCTGGTCACAAGTCACGATGCTGGTCTGGCTACCGAAGATTGGCCGCTCTCAAATGGACAGTTCTTTCCCGAGATGGTGGGTAACCTGTTCTGGGAACATGGCCATCGCATGGTTGCCACCTCAGTAGGCATGCTTACCATTGTCCTGGTCGTCTTGCTCTTCTGGAAAGAAGACCGGCGTTGGGTTCGGCGCCTGGGAGTGTTTGCCCTCTGCGCGGTGATTGCCCAGGGTCTGCTGGGCGGTCTGACGGTAAAGCTCCTGCTGCCCGTTGCGGTCTCCACCGCTCACGCAACTCTGGCGCAAATCTTCTTTTGTACGACGATTGCGCTGGCGGTATTTACTTCTCGGAGTTGGCGTAGTCAGCAGGGCACGATCGAAGAGAAGGGCGCTCTGCCCGTGCGATATCTTTGCCTGGCCGCGCTCGCAACGATCTTTCTTCAACTTATCATTGGCGGTGTGTTGCGACATTCTGCCACCTGGGACCAGCCGTTACCGACCGATCTTCTGCTCGCCCACATCGGCGGCGCGGTCGCGGTAACTGTGGCGTTGTCATGGGCCACTATAACAATCATCCGTCGGCACAGCAGCGAAACGTTTCTTACTCGCCCGGCCGCAATAGCTCTTTTCCTGCTTGCTGTGCAGTTATTCCTTGGGCTTGGCGCTTACATTACGAGAACGGCTTCGCCTGACGATCCCCAGCCTTTGAATCCGATGGTTGCCGTCACAGTCGCCCATGTTGCCTGCGGAGCCTTGGTTTTCGGAACGACAATCCTTCTGACTTTGCGCGCTTTCAAAGTCTTGAGGCCTGCAGAATCAGCCTTCAGTCTGGCCGCCCAATCACAGGGCTATTGATCGTCGCTGGTATTTAGTTGACTTTGCAAAAACTTAGATGAAGGAACTCGCGGTAGATCTCAACACAGGAGTGGTTCGCGAACTGAGCGCGCGTCCGCGTGGCTTGCGTGAACGCGTAGCTCTCTATCTTGAGCTTACGAAGCCGCGTATAACGTCACTGATCGTTCTTACTGCAGCGGCCGGATTTTGTCTTGCTTCTCCGGGAACCGTCAACTATCCGGCACTCGCGATTGCTATGGTTGGAATCGCGCTATTGTCATCCGGCATAGCTACGCTCAATCAATATATGGAGCGGGAGCTGGACGGCCTTATGCGGCGCACTGCGGACCGACCTCTGCCCTCAGGGAAACTTCTGCCGTGGGAGGCACTGCTCTTTGGAACAGGACTCACGGTACTTGCGCAGACTTATCTAGCAGTTTTTGTAAACCCGCTGACGGCGTTGCTTGGAATGACCGTTATCGCCGGGTACCTATTTGGCTACACGCCGTTAAAGACACGGACGACGCTTTCTACCCTTATTGGGGCATTCCCCGGCGCCATGCCCCCTCTGATTGGCTGGGCGGCCGCCCGTGGCGAGTTGAGCGTTGAGGCGTGGGTGTTGTTTGCGATTCTGTTTCTCTGGCAGTTTCCACATTTTCTCGCTATTGCCTGGATGTACCGCGAGGATTACGAGCGCGCCGGAATACTTATGCTCCCGGTAGTTGAGCCTTCGGGGAAGATTACTGCACAGCAGATCGTCGTCTACACGGTGATGCTATTTCCGGTTAGCTTGCTGCCGTTTGTGCTTGGGCTTTCGGGTCGCATCTATCTCTACGGCGCCATTGTTCTGGGACTACTTTTTCTGTACAGCAGTGTTCGCGCAGCCTTTTCTCAATCGCGGCAGGAGGCGCGGCGGCTCTTGCTGGCGTCCGTGCTCTATCTGCCGTTGCTGTTCATCCTGATGGTTTTGAACCGGTAAACATCTACCTTTACCAAAGGAGATAACCGATGGGACGAGTTCTTGCGGTTATTATCTGGGTGCTGACACTCGGGTCAGTCTCACTGTTTTTTGTCCGAAAGTGGTGGTTTCCCGAGGGCATTACCTCTCACGCGCCCGCTCTTGATCGACAGTTTCTGATCACCATTATCATTGTCGGCATCGCCTTTACCGCCGCCCAAGTGGGTCTCGGTTACATGGTCTGGAAGTATCGCGACACAGGCGACCGCGCGCGCGCAACCTATTCCCATGGCAGCAGCCGGTTAGAGGTAATTTGGACCATCGTTACTGCCGTCGTATTTATCGGGTTGGCGGTGATGGGCCAGAGCGTCTGGGCTTCACTCCATTTCAATCAGGCTCCGGCCGGCGCGTTCCAGGTCTCGGTTGTCGCTCAGCAGTTTCAATGGAACTTCCACTACGGCGGCAGGGATGGTGTGTTCGGCCGGACCGATCCGCGGTTGATTGACGACTCATCGCTAAACTTCGTTGGTCTTGACTACAACGATCCGAATGCGAGCGATGATGCCATTCATTCTGTGCTGGCGGTTCCAGTTAATCGACCGGTGGAACTGATTCTGCGCTCAAAAGATGTCATCCATAACATCTGGGTCCCTCAGTTGCGCTTCAAGCAGGACCTGGTGCCGGGAATGATGATCAGGGTCCACTTTACGCCCGTCAGAGTGGGCAAGTATGAACTGGCGTGCGCCGAATTATGCGGACAGCTTCATTATGCGATGAGGAGTTATCTTTTGGTGCTTCCTGAGGAGGAACATCGCGCGCTGACGGAACTCCCGCAGGATGATTTCCAGGTCCAGATGACTCAGTTGCTGGCGAAGTACCCGTTGCCACCAACGCCTTGACGGAGAATTGGTTTGCTCTTGCGCTGCGGTTAATCAACTTAACCACGAGGAGATAAGAGATGGCAGGCGAAACTCACGAAGCTATACACCGGCATGAACCGCCGAAAAGCTTCATCCGCAAGTACATTTTTAGCCTCGATCATAAGGTGATTGGCATCCAGTACATCATCCTGGCCCTGGCAGCAGTGCTGGTAGGAATGACGATGTCGCTGCTGATGCGGCTGAACCTGTCATGGCCGGGAACAAACTGGCCCATCCTGGGAACGCTGTTTCCGGGCGGCGCGCCGGACGGCATGATGACCCCGGAGTTCTATCTGTCGCTGGTGACGATGCATGGAACGATCATGGTCTTTTTCGTTCTCACCACCGCGCCGCAGGGAGGCTTTGGTAACTACTTTTTGCCCATTCAGATTGGCGCCGAAGACATGGCGTTTCCAGTGCTGAATATGCTTTCGTTCTGGGTGACGTTTGTCGGATTCATCGTTATTTTGGCCGCCATCTTCTTTTCGGGGGCGGAATCCACGGTAGGACCAATTAGCGGCTGGACAGGGTACGCACCGTTGAGCGCCTTGAAGAACGCCGGGCCTGGCCAGGGATTGGGCATGGACTTGTGGATTATCAGCATTGCCATCTTCTGCGTAGGCTCGTTGCTGGGAGCGCTCAATTTCATCACAACGCTACTGAACATGCGCACGCGAGGAATGTCTTTGATGCGTATGCCGCTAACGTGTTGGGCGTGGTTTACGACCGCCGTGCTTGCCCTGCTTTCTTTTCCGGTGCTGCTCGGCGCGGGAATCCTTCTCCTTCTGGATCGCAACGCGGGGACCAGTTTCTTCATCCCGGGCGGGCTTTACGTAACAGGTCTATTGTCGGGCGTTGACGATCGGTTCCCACTGCATACGGGTGGATCGGCGATTCTCTGGCAACACCTGTTCTGGTTCTTTGGCCATCCCGAAGTTTACATCGCAATCCTGCCCGGCATGGGAGCCACTTCTCACATTTTGGCCACGTTTGCGCGCAAGCCTGTTTTTGGCTACCGCGCGATGGTATTTGCGATCTTTGCCATTGGCCTGCTTGGATTCTTTGTTTGGGGGCACCACATGTTCATCAGTGGGATGAGCCCCTATTCGGCCATGACGTTTTCGATCTTAACGTTGTCGATCGGAGTGCCTTCGGCCGTTAAGACATTTAACTGGCTGGGTACTCTCTGGGGCGGCCGCATTCGCTTTACGACCGCAATGTTGTTCGCAATCGGGTTTGTATCACTCTTTGTCGCGGGTGGGATTACCGGGCTTGTCCTCGGGCAAACGTCGCTGGACCTGCCGATGCATGATACCTATTTCGTTCCGGCTCACTTTCACCTGGTCATGGGTGTGGCCTCAATTTTCGGCATGTTTGCGGCTACCTATTTCTGGTTTCCTAAGATGTTTGGCCGCTTCATGAGTGAGTCTCTCGGAAAGGTCCATTTCTGGATCACTTTTATTGGCGTCTATCTGATATTTGTCCCAATGCACACGATGGGTATGGTCGGGATGCCGCGGCGCTTTGCTCAGTTCACCGAGTACGAGTTTCTCAGTTCGCTGCATCCGCTGGTGATGTTGGTTTCGGTGGCCGCAATCGTCACCATTCTGGTGCAGATACTCTTCTACTTTAATTTGGTTTGGAGCATCTTTAAGGGGAAGAAGGCGCCGGAGAACCCCTGGGACGCCACGACCCTTGAGTGGACCACCGCCTCTCCGCCGCCCCATGATAACTTTGCCGGTCACCTGCCGGTTGTTTACCGGGGTCCTTACGAGTTTGCGGTGCCTGGCGCTCCAAACGACTTTGTAATGCAGACTGAGCCTGAGGTGGTCGAACAACCGATCGCCGTCGACGGCGAGGGAACAAGCGGTAATGGCGACGAGGGTCGGAAGCACTAGACCGGCAAAGAAGAAAGGGATTAGCGCAGGCGGTCCCAAAGTTCCGGGACCCAACGGCAAGGGGCCGCGCGGTAATGGTTCGCGAGGAGAAGAGGATGATGGCGCCAGCCGGCGCTTATCTCCGAACGCTTACCGCATCGCAATGTGGGTAGTACTTGCCGCGGTCGTGATGATGTTCGCGGCCCTGTCGAGTGTCTATATCATCCTTTCCGCGAATAACCATTGGCAACGGGTGAGTTTGCCGCGGATGTTCTTTTTCAGCACTGGCGCAATACTCGCGAGCAGTTGGACGCTTCATAAGGCGCGGCGCAGTTTGAAGCAGGGAAGACCGAAACGTTACAGGCAATGGCTCGTAGCGACCCTGGTCCTTGGTCTTGCCTTTGTGGCGTCTCAGTTGATGGCCTGGCGGGAACTTGTTGCTCAGGGTCTTTATCTGGCAACAAATCCCCATAGCTCTTTTTTCTATCTGTTTACGAGTATTCACGGAGTGCATCTCTTAGGAGGCATCTTCGGGCTGCTATATCTCCTCTTCCGCCTGCGCAAGCCGGAGAGATGGCTGGACCCGGAAGGACTCGAAGTATCAAGCGGGGCCGTCGCGCTTTACTGGCACGCTATGGATGTCTTGTGGCTCTGGTTGTTTCTGCTCCTGCTGGTCTGGAGATAGGTTGTAATTATGGTGTCAGCCGTTGAGAAAAAATTAACGCCTGTAGCGAGCGATCTCCGCTATCGCATCGGAGTATCGGTGGCGCTGGCGGGAATCTTCATGATGTTTACAGCATTAACCAGCGCCTACATCGTG
Source organism: Pyrinomonadaceae bacterium (assembly GCA_035512935.1). Taxonomy (GTDB): domain Bacteria; phylum Acidobacteriota; class Blastocatellia; order Pyrinomonadales; family Pyrinomonadaceae; genus PSRF01. The sequence goes on from DATKDA010000017.1 coordinate 6,300, forward strand.
CGCTCGGGAGCGGCTCCGGACTGGCGCCCAATTGCTATGCCGCGGATCCTTTTGCTGAGCACCTTCCTGCTCGTAATCAGTAGCGGCACACTCGAGATTGCGCGCCGCAAGCTCAGCGACGTCCTTGAAAGCCGATATCGCAACTGGCTCTTGACTACGGCCATCCTCGGTTTTGCTTTTCTCGTTTTGCAGGTTCTTGCCTGGCAACAACTGGCCAGCCAGGGAGTATTCGTCTCGACTAATCCGCATAGCTCCTTTTTCTATCTATTGACCGCGCTGCACGGTTTACATCTTCTCGGCGGACTCCTCGCGCTGGTCTATCTCCACTGGAGCAGCGGTCGAAAGCGGTCTAAGGCGCAGATCGAAGCCGTTTCGATCTACTGGCATTTTATGGGCGCCCTGTGGATCTTCTTATTCCTACTCCTTTTCCTACGGAGGTGACAGGTGAGTACTGAAGCACGCGCAGGACATTTTCCCGCAGCCGATTGGGACGGTGGGGTACTCCCCTATCGTGTTGGTCATCGCAAGCTCGGGATGTGGTTGTTCATTGTCTCTGACTCATTGACGTTCTCAGCGCTGCTGATCGGTTATGCCTATCTTCGCGCTTCGAACGTCTGGCCCACGCCGTTTCCTTTCTATCCCAGCATCATTTTTGCTTCGGTGATGACCTTTTGCCTGCTTTCATCGAGCCTGACAATGGTCATGGGAGTCTCGGCCTCGGCTCGTCGCGATTGGGCCGCAGCAAGAAAATGGATTATTGCCACGATCATCGCTGGGGCCGCGTTCATCATTCTGCACCTGATCGAATGGAACCACCTTATCCATGAAGGTCTGCTCCCCTTCAGCCTACCTGCTGAATGGGTCACCAAATTTTCCAGCCCCGAAGGGGTTCCGCCGTCACCACTTTTTGGCGCAACGTTTTTCACCATCACTGGCTTGCACATGTTCCACGTATTCACGGGCCTTATATATCTGGCCGTTGTGGCCGCCCGGATCAAGAAGCTGAAGCATGAAGATGTCGAGATCAGCGGGCTCTACTGGCACTTTGTAGACCTTGTCTGGATGTTCGTATTCCCATTGATCTACCTCATGTCGATTGACATCACAGGATAACGAGTTCCAAAGGAGGCTCACATTAAATGAGCGCACACGCTGAAGAGCACGAACACTTTGCCGGCTCGAATAAGCTGTTCATTAGCGTCTGGATCTGGCTGCTAGTGCTAACCGGAATCGAAGTATTTTTGGGATACATTCACCTGCCGGTTCTCTACATGCTCACGATTCTGATGGGACTGTCTATAATCAAGGCGGTTCTTATTGTGGCTTACTTCATGCACATGAAATTCGAGCGACTGAGCCTGATTCTGACCATCGTGCCGATGCTGGTGGTCTGCATCTGCTTGCTATTGGCATTTTTCCCCGATAGCTTCAGGTCGTCCGAAATGCGTTACCAGTTCAAAGAGCAGCCGCCCGTGACGGCGCCCAAGGGTGAGCAGTGAAAGTAATCAAGCTAATACGTTGGGTCCTGATCTCCGTTCTGGCTGCAGGCGTTGTTTTCGCGTCTGACGCGACTGGTCTGGCGCAGTGTTCGATGTGCCGCCTTTCTCTTGCCGGCTCTCAGGGCGCAGAGTTTATCCGGAACTTTAACATTGGCGTTCTGGTATTACTTGTGCCACCGGTCGTAATGTTTTGCTTAATTTTTATAGTGTTAAGGCGGTTTAGCGGTTCGGACGAATCTCACTGAAACAACCGCACTCTAAATGGACGACAACCTGTTAGCGATCGATGTTGAGAAGCGCACCACCCGGGGTCGAGCGTGTCCCCAATGTGGCGGCAAAATTATTCCCTCCGATCGCGCCGTGTACCAGAGTACCGCAGATCCAAATGCGGTATTTCCAATCTGGCAGTGCGAACGATGCGGCTATGAAGAGGTATCGGCTCGTCCCGAGCCGAAAGCCGGAAAAGGCAAACATTAGAGTTTCTCGCTGCATCCTTAGAAAAAGCGTCATTTGATGTCAATGGCTACTGTCGAGGGAAATGTAATGAAGAATGAAGCCCGGCTACTCAATCTTCTCTGTATTGTTGCCGCGCTTTTGTTTATCGGCTTTGGCGTTATGAATGCCCTCTTTTCGCCGCAATTGCTAACTACCGATAATCTCTTTGTAACCCTTGTCTGCCTGCTGATGGCCCTGGTCTTTGCAGTCAATCCGCTGCTATATCTCATGTCGGAAAATAAACTGCCGATTCCATTCAAGAAACGTACAGAACGAGTGGAAGTGGCCGGCGCCGCGCCACCGTTACTTGACGCAAAGGGCAGGGCCGTGCCCCCCGACGTGCGATCGATGGTCGTTAACATGCGTCAAACCCAGCCCGAAGACGCACCGTAGACAAAATAGCCTGGTGTTCAAGTGGACGATTTAACGAGACGGGTATTGGGGAGCTTTGCTCACTGGGGTAAAGAGTCTCTGGACTTGCATACGCTTTTTGAGGCTGGGGGAAACGATCCCGAGGCCCGTACGCGTGTTTTCGATATAGTGGAACAGTTGGTTCGAGACGGACTGCTTGAGGAGCAGGGAAACGATTTTTATGGATTAACTGAGCGAGGAAAGGAAGCGGCCCGGACACGCTGAAAGCTCTCACAGATAGCTACAAAAACCGCACAGCAATCCGAGTGGTTTTTCATGGCAGAGTACATCTCGTCATTACCGCATTTGAATGCGTTATTGAACAGCACCAGCGCCCTCTTTTTGGTGGCCGGCTATGGTTTCATTCGCGCCGGCCGGGTTACGGCTCATCGGACTTGCCAGATTCTCGCGCTGAGTGCCTCCGTGCTGTTTCTCGCTTCCTATCTCACCTACCATTACTATCACGGGGCCACGCGGTTCACGGGTCAGGGTATCGTTAGGTTGGTCTACTTCACGGTCCTGACGAGTCACACGATTTTGGCAGTCGTGATTGTCCCGCTGGTCCTATTGACGGTCTATCGGGCAGCGCGTCGTGACTTCGTTAGGCATCGTAAGATCGCGCGTTGGACTCTGCCGCTCTGGTTATACGTCTCATTGACTGGGGTGGTTGTTTATTTAATGCTTTATCATCTGTACCCAACCCGGTAAGAAAAACTCAGTTCAACGGCTTCTCGATTCCGCTCCCGCCTTTCCCTTGTCCGTGGCGCAGTCTCGCCGCGGTTGCTGATGCGGGCAGTTGGGTAATTTCGTTCGATACAAAACGTTGATATTCTGGCGTTGAAGGTATCGGCTTTCTTTCCGTGTTAAGTGATCGATTAGGGAGAGATGCTATGAGTTGATTTTGCTTGCAATTGTTTTCTGTTCGATGTAAATCTCTCCTCTCGATAGAAAAAGATAGGAAGAAATACGCAAATGCCATACTAAGCGACAAGGTTCGAATGAATGAGTATTTGGCGAATAGTAGAGCTAGCAATAGGCTTAATACTGTTGGGGGGGGCGGCATGGACCACGGTCCGGACCTATAAAGAGCGCGGCATGTCGTCATTTGTAATTCTAGCATTCGCAATCTTTCTCGCAGCCCTTGGTTTGTTTTTCGTTTTCGGCGCCTTCGGCGCGTTGCTGCGGGACTTCAGGATAGGGGGAGATTGGATCAGATGAAATCAGCCATGGAAGGTTTGCATGAGACGTCACGTGGGGCTCTTAATCTACTCGACGTTTTGGGAATTAATTCGAGGACCTCAGAGTAAGTCATTAAAATCAGAAACGACGTTGAAAATATGGCAAATCCTACGGCCCATCGCTTAGGAGAATACACCTCGCTTGCGATCCTCAGTTCAACCGACAAGATCGATAAATGGGCGAAAACGGTAATAATCCGGATCTGATTGTGGCTCCAGCTCTAACTCCAACCACTCGCGTGCGGGCTTCAGGTCCAATTCTATTCCTGGCATTTCTGTTTGTGATTGGGGCTTTCCTGTCCTGGTACTTCACCTGGTTCGGGCGCGAATTATCGGACGACAAGATCTCGGAATATCTGGTTGACGACGAGCGGCCACGGCGTGTGCAGCACGCATTGTTGCAGATACAGCAACGAATCGATCGCGGAGACTCGACTGTCCGGCATTTCTATCCGCAACTCCTGACATTGGCAGAGCACGCCGAAACCGAATTTCGACTAACAGTTGCCTGGTTGATGGGGTTTGACAATCGTTCTCGGGAGTTCCATCAGGCGCTCCTGAAACTGGTCAATGATCCACAACCAATCGTGCGACGCAATGCTGCGTTGGCGTTGGTTAGATTCAATGATCCCTCTGGCCGAGAGGAACTTTTGCGGACCTTGCAAGCCCATCCGGTTGCCGCGGCTGCGGACGGGATTGTAATGAGCACGCTTCAGGCGGGAAGCACGATCCCGCGAGGAGCGCTGCTCGCCCGTCTTGAGCAGCAAGGGCAAACTATTGAAGTGCGTTCACCATTACCGGGTAAGATCGAAGCGATCGTCAGCCCCGCGGGGACCCGCGTGACAAGTGCCGACACAATCGTCACGCTTAGATCTGATGAAGAAAGCGTCTGGGAGGCGCTGCGGGGTCTTTCTCTGATTGGCGAACCGGAAGATTTGGCCGTGGTCTCTCGTTATAGTAAAGGCATCGAGCCCGCTGCCGAGCGGATAAGAGAGCAAGCGGCCCTGACAGCAAAGGCTATTCAGAGCCGCGGAGATAGAGAGAAGTTGAATCCTGTCAACCGGTAGGCGGCGGGGGCGGCGCATCGGGAAGAGTGATCCCATGCAAGGCTTCCCAATCATCCGTCGGCACCATCTCAATTGCATCCCAGGGACAACCGTCAAGGAAGGCGCCATCCGGCCCCTTACTCGTACATTTTTGACAGCCAATGCAGAGATAGGGATCTACTTCAATTCTGCCGAACGGGGGATGGTCCTCGTCCGGAACCCAAAACATGCAGGCCTCAATCGGGCAATACTCGATGCAGGCAGGCGAGCCGGCGCAACCTGTGCAGCAATCGGTCGTAATCGCCAGAATGCGTGGTCGTTTTTTACGCGTAGCCTTTCCATCCCCTTCAGACATTGGCCACGATTTTTCTACTATATCGTACACGCGCTATCTTCCTGACAGGCTTGGATTTGAATAACCTAACCTCTCGACTCTAACATAGCTCTGCTGATTTCCTCAACGATCTGTGTCGGCATAAGTCTGTAACCAAGGTGGGCTAAAATGCGTTTGTCGAAAATGTTCGCAAAGTTTTCGTTTGTTGCAGATGCTGAAACAAATTTGTGCAAACTCGAGGCCTGAATTGTGAATCGCAGCAAATGAAAGGCTTTCCTACATCGAAAGACTATTATTGAAAACAGTGGGAGGAACGAAGATGGACACGATTGCAGGAATCTTTTTGACTCGCGAGCACGCCGAGGAGGCTGCCGGCAAGGTTAAATCATTGGGAGTTCCTTTGGAGCGTATTGTGTTGTTGACTCCGGGAACCGGCCAGGAAGAGACGAGGGCCGCCGTGAGGACTACTGAGACCGAGCAGCCGGGTATGGGAAAAGCAATGGGCGCAACGGTCGGTGGGGCAATGGGCGCAGCAGGTGGTGCGACGCTGGGCGCCGCGGTAGCCACCTTAGTTGTCCCCGGCATCGGTCCAATTATCGCAGCCGGCTTGCTTGGCGCGGCCGTCTTAGGTGTTGGAGGAGCAGCAGCCGGGATGGCGGTAGGCGGGACACTCGAAGATGCGATTGCCAAGGGCTTGCCGCATGACGAGTTATATATTTACGAAGACGCGTTGAGGAGAGGTCGCTCAGTAGTGATTGCATTGGTTGACGATGATGAAATCGCCAGCAAGGTTCGTAAGCTATTTGCGGAAACATGCGCTGAATCTCTGGACGCCGCGCGCGAAAATTGGTGGCTGGGGCTGCGGGACGTCGAAGAGGAAACTTATCGAGCCGAGGGTAGAGACTTCGTATCGGATGAGCAAAGCTACCGTTGCGGTTTTGAGGCTGCCCAGCATGCGAAACTGCGCGATAGATCGTATGATGAGGCTGGAACTGACTTGCGGGGACTTTATCCAGATACTGTGACCGAAGAAGCGTTTCTGCGCGGTTACGAACGAGGTCAGGCCTATCATCAAAAGTTGCGGAGAACCCACTGAGCATTGAGGGAATGGCTGCTGAATCTGGCAGTGCTTGTCGGCATCTTGGCCGCAAGTGCTTTCATTACCAACTGGTTTGCGCGCACGATGTATAACCGGTGCCGCGCGTGTGGCACTCTCAATGCAAGGCGTCGCTCGCACTGTCGCTCGTGCAGCAAAACGATCTAGGCTAAATGCCGGAGACGCCATCTACATCGTCGCGCAGGCCACTTACAGAGCCAACCGTCGATCATAAAACTTTTCTGAAAGCAATGCCTCGTTCCAAGGCGTTGCTGAAGCGTTCGCCCGCCCGTCATCATGTGTACACAGGAGACAATCGATGCATTGCGTCACCCGTCTTGACGTTCTATTGTGCATTTCCCTGACTCTAACATTCCCGATTCTCGCGATGTCGCAAACCCAACCACCGCAAAATGAGTGGCAGACGTGGGCAGAAAAGACTGATTATCGTGAAACGCCGCGTTACAGCGAAACAATTAGCTATTCGCGAAAGCTCGCCGCAGCCACGGGACTAATCGAATACAGAACCTTTGGCAAGAGCGGACAGGGGAGAGATCTGCCGCTCTTAGTGGCCGCTGAAGGTCAAACCTTTACTCCCGACGCTGCGCGCAAAGCGGCAAAGGCGATAGTCCTGATCCAGGCTTGCATCCATGCCGGGGAACCTGATGGCAAGGATGCGGGGCTGGCGTTGCTGCGCGATATTGCAATTACACGCACCCGGGCCGAACTTTTGAAGAGCGTTGTCGTGCTCTTTATTCCGATCTACAACACCGACGGACACGAGCGGTTCGGCCCTTTTAATCGCATCAATCAGAATGGCCCGGCCGAGATGGGCTGGAGGGGAACCAGCACTAACCTGAATCTCAATCGTGATTACATGAAAGCCGACGCGCCGGAAACGAAGGCGTGGTTGGAATTGTGGAACGAGTGGAGCCCCGATCTCTTCATTGATTGTCACGTTACCAATGGCGCCGACTATCGCTACAACATTACCTATCATTTCGAGCACCATGACGGCATCCCTGCCACAGTACTCGCCTGGGAACGCGAAGTAATTGAAGGTCGAGTGGTTCCCGCCGTAGAGGCGGCTGGCAACTTGGTGTCCTGGTATCTTCAGTTTCGAGACAATCGCGATTTTACGAAAGGGATCCGCGATTTCAGCGGTTCGCCGCGCTTTTCGACCGGCTATACACCGCTACGAAATCGGCCGGGTTTGCTCCTCGAAACACACATGCTCAAGGATTATCGCTCACGTGTGCGTGGTACTTACGACTTCTTACGCTTCACGCTCGCTGAAGTAAACAGGGATCCGGCTGCTTTGTTGAAGGCCGGACGCGCAGCAGATGATGCTATGTCGGCAGACCTCGATCCAAAGCACCCTTATCCACTTGCTTTCGAGTTGACCGATAAAACAGTTCCTTTCTTATTTAAGACAGTCGAGCATCGCACTGAGCTCAGCGATGTATCGGGCGCTGTCAGAATCATATTCGGGACCAAGCCACTGGATATGACGGTTCCCATGTACAACACTTTTCGCGTGAAGGCTGCCGCAGCGTTGCCAATCTATTACGTGGTCCCTCCACAATGGGAGGAGGTGATTGGGGTCCTGCTGGGGCATGGGCTGCGGTTGCTACGCCTTACGGAGGCAACGAGTATTGGTGTTGAGAGTTATAGATTCACTGAGGTGAAATGGCCGGCGGCTTCTTTTGAAGGCCGGTTCATGCCCACCTTTAAGGCCAATTCCGTACGGGAGATGCGCCTGTTTCCCGCGGGCTCAATCCTTATCCCCATGCAACAGCCGTTAGCCCGTCTGGCAGCTAATCTTTTAGAGCCAGAGGCCCCTGACTCACTCGTATCCTGGGGTTTTTTTAACCCGATCTTTGAACAGAAGGAGTTTGCCGAGAGCTATGTATTGGAAAAGCTGGCTCGTGAGATGTTGGCCAAGGATCCCGCGCTGCGACAGGAGTTTAAATCGTTGATTGCCAATGACCCGGCATTCGCAGGCAGCGCACAGCAACGCCTCCAGTTTTTTTACCGGAGGTCACTCTACTGGGACCAGCAATTGAACCTGTATCCGGTCGGCAGAATTATCGATCGGGTAAGCTTGCCCAGTGAACCATTCAAGTAATGGCGCACCCGCGCCACCGAAATTTTCGGGTGCGGGTACTCGGCCGGATCAAAACAGTGTGTTTGTTGTTTTAGATTCCTGCCCGGCGTCCTTGGATGATGTTCAAAACAAGAACCACAAGGGCTATCACCAGCAATACATGTATGAAATTACCAAGCGTGTAACCGCTAACAAGTCCGAGCAGCCACAGCACCAAAAGAATCACGAAGATTGTCCACAACATAATTAGCTCCTCCTTCGAGCATGACGCTTTTTCAATGCACCGATATGGTCGAGCACTGTAACGGATGGCAAGGTCCATGCCAATAGACTTAGCGAATGTTTTGTATCGTTGTAAATCTATTATATACCACATTTGCTTGAACCAAGTGCGCTCTGGAATAGCGTCTCTCCACAGCCTTCTCGTTGCGTATCAAAACACAGCACCGGTTACACTCCCGACACATTTTCATTCAGTGCCAAGCAGCACAGTAGAAGCGCTACATTAGGCGGACGGAGCCGAGGTCATTGCGTGACACTGGGACTTAGTGCTGTTGGATAGATGATCAAAATTAAGCCCTCTTGAACCGGATTTTAACTAGACTTCTATTTATTCGTGCTGCTAAAGTATTCCCGCGTCTCCTCCCTGGTCGGTTGACCCAGGAATTGGCGCTCGGCAAGTCGGCCTCGCGTGCGGGTTGCTCCTTCCAAGGCTTCCGTCGCTTTAAAGACCCTTTAAATGCTGTTCTTGTAATCTCGACGCACTTTGTCCCCGAAGACCGTCGATCGGAGAAGTTATGCGTTTGCCTTTACAGAAACTTTCGCGTTCCCCTAAGAAACTCCCCATCGTTCTTGTAACCCTAACTGGTCTCGTTCTCCTTGTTGCTATTCCGCTGCTCATTCAGTGGCCGCAGACAACACCAGTAAAGAAGGTAAATTACTCAGAACTGTATGCGCTCGCTGAAGCGGACGTCGTGTCGTCACTGGTCGTCGAAGGCGACGTGCTCACGGTTCAGCATAAAGATGGAACCGTTCTCCAGGGCACAGTGACGAGCGAGGTCGCTCAGCAGGGAATCATAGAAGCATTTCGCCAGAGCAATGCGCCAATCGAATTTCGCCAGGTCCAACCGGGAATTGGAACAAGTCTTGTCACCTGGTTGAGTCCATTGGTGATGTTGGCTCTCCTTGGACTCATTGGATGGCGAGTGCATGCAAGCTTGGGTGGGGACGGAAAATTCCGTTGCTCCGACGCTCAAAATCGTGAGGGTGTCACTTTTGCGGATGTAGCAGGCGTTGACGAAGCGAAGAGTGAGTTGGCCGAAACGATCGAATTTCTGCGCGACCCATCTCGCTTCGCACGACTCGGTGGAAGAGTGCCTCGCGGAATCCTTTTGTCCGGATCTCCAGGCACAGGGAAGACGCTTTTGGCCCGGGCCGCCGCCCACGAGGCCGGTGTCCCCTTCCTATCGGTTTCGGGTTCAAGTTTTCAGGAAAAGTTTGCCGGAGTCGGCGCTTCGCGCGTTCGGCGCCTGTTTCGCGAAGGTCGCAAGCTCGCCCCCTGCATCATTTTCATTGACGAAATTGACGCATTAGGCCGGCGCAGGGGACGTAGCAGTGATTCAGCCTCCGCGGACCAGGACCAGACACTTAATCAACTCCTGATCGAGATGGACGGTTTCGATCAGACGAGTACGATCGTCCTCATCGGATCAACAAATCGCCCCGATGTTCTTGATCAGGCGCTTACCCGTCCGGGTCGCTTCGATCGGCAGATTGCCGTCAATCTAGCCGACGTTCGTGGACGCGAAGCGATTCTTAAGGTGCATGCCCGTGGGCTTAAGCTGGAACCGCAATTGGATCTCAAATGGGTGGCGCGCGGGACGCCTGGTTTCTCTGGCGCTGAGCTTGCCAACTTGATGAATGAAGCCGCAATCGGCGCCACTCGCGAAAACTCCGAGGCGGTCGGACGACAACATATCGAGCAGGCGCGCGACAGGATTCTAATGGGCGCAGAACGCCATGGATTTATGATGGATGAGGACGAGCGCTACGCTACAGCAGTGCATGAAGCCGGTCACGTTGCGGTGGGTTTGGCGGTCGAGCATGGGGATCCCATTCATAAGGTATCGATTCTCCCCCGCGGCCGAGCCCTTGGCGTCACACAATCACTTCCCGAGCGGGATCGATTAATGAAGCGGCGCGAGTATCTCGAAGATCAGATTGCGATGCTTCTGGGTGGCCGGGCGGCCGAGCAGGTGCTGCTCTCCACGATGACAGCAGGCGCTTCAAACGACATCGAGCGAGCTGTTGATATTGCCCGCCGGATGGTGAGTGAGTTTGGTATGAGCCCGCTTGGGCCGATTCATTTAGGCGTTGCTGACAATCCTCATAGCCAGTCGTTGCTCGATCGGATTGAAGAGGCGACCAGTGTCATCATCCAGGCGCAGTTAGAACGAGCTTGTGAGGTGGTTAGCGCAAGACGCAAATCGATTGACCGCCTTGTTGAGATGTTGATGGAGCGGGATACCCTGGATGCTGATGAGATTCAGGAATGTTTTGGTCGAAATGGTTCGCACCGGCTACCTGGCGTGAACACCTTAGAGCCATTTGCGATAGCGCCCGGATCGGTGAATTCCTCTCTTGAGTCACTCTAGCTGAGCGATTTAGGGGATTGGTGGATCTCTTAACGAAACACGAATTGACTCGAATAGATTAGTGAGCCAAAGCATCGGGATGCTCTGTTACACCTTTCGCCGCCCGGCTCCTCCCCCGAATCGTGACAACACCCACTCCGGCAAAGATCAATAGGCACGCCCCCAACGTTCGTGCACTCAAACGCTCGCCCAGGATCAACGGAGCCAACCCAAAGGCTACCAGTGGCTGAAGGTAGATGTACGTAGCCACAATGCTCGGTGCTACACGCACAAGTGCCCAGGCGTTCAGGTAGTAAGCTCCAACGGTCGGCACGACGATGATGTAAAGTACCGCCAGCCATACTCCCGCCGGAACAGACTGTAGATTGTCATTGGTCAACGCAAACGCTCCGACCGGCACGGTCACCAATGCACCGAAGAGAAAGATCCACGTTATGACATTCAGGGCCCCATAACGCTTGAAGAGGTCTTTCGAAACCGCGATGTATGCACCGTAACAGAAAGAATTGGCAACTATCAGAAGGTTGCCAAGAGTAGTCTGCGCTGAGAAATCGGCCTGATAAGGATTGACGAGGTAAACTACGCCGCCTGCCGCAAGCGCAATTCCCAACGAGCGCCGTAACGAGACGCGATCGTAACCCAGGAAGATGCTCACCAGCAGCGTGAATACCGGGATTGTTGTTCCGAGCAACGTTGCATTGATAACGGTCGTCAGCGCGAGTCCGTTTACAAAGAGTAGTTGATTGGCTACCACGCCCAGTAGAGCGCAAAGTGCCAACAACCCAAGATCCTTCCATGGCATGAGCCGCAGCTTTGACAATTGTCCCTGCAATAGACAGAGGGCTATCGTAGCGCCGCCCACCCGTAGCGCGACCAGGCCCGTACTCGAGATAGACCGCAGAGCCAGTTTCCCGACGATAGGCCACGAGCCAAACATCAATTGCACTGCAAGCAGCGCCAGGTGGGGCGTAATGCGGTGATCAGGGAATGACCGGCTCATCTAGAATCTTCAGCACGGACTGGGACACAGAAATACAACGCAAGGAAAAGGACCGGGTCCGTTCCCGATCCTTTCACTCGGCCCAGGATATTCCAAGCGTTTAGACCACCAGATAGAGCGGATTCTCCAGTATCCGCTTCAGCGTTTGCAGGAACTTGGCCCCGGTTGCTCCGTCGATGACTCGATGATCGCAGGACATGGTAACTCGCATCATTTGGCGGACGACGATCTCCCCGTCCCGGACAACAGGTTTTGGCGTTACTGCACCGACAGCGAGAATCGCAGCCTCCGGAGGATTAATCACGGCAGTGAATTCATCGATGCCAAACATGCCGAGGTTGCTGATCGAAAAACTGGCGCCTGTATACTCTTCGGGTTTCAACTTGCGGGCGCGCGCTCGTTCCGCCATCTCTCGCACTTCACCGGCAATCTCGCTGAGCGACTTCTGATCAGCGGCGCGCACCACAGGTGTAATTAAGCCATCCTCTATAGCGACGGCGACACCAATGTCAGCGTGCTGGTAGTACCGGATCGCTTTGTCCTGAAAAGAAGCGTTGATTTCGGGGTGTTTGATCAGGGCCGCGGCAGCAATCTTGATCACAATATCGTTAACACTGATCTTGACGTCGGGTTCGAGCGAATTGATGTTACTGCGCATTTCAACCGCCCGATCCATTTCAATCTCGGTAGTTAGGAAGAAATGCGGGACCGGTCCAAGTGAAGTAACCAGGCGCCGTGCAATGGTGCGACGAATTTCAGTCATCGGCTCTTCATGGTAAGGCGAAGCGCCGGCTGTGTCGGGTTTTATGTGTTCTACCGCGCGAAGCTGTCTTTGCGAGGGAGCTCCTGCTTTTTCGGGCTCACTTGCGGCGGCTTCGATGTCGCGCTTGATGATGCGGCCACCTGGTCCGCTTCCCCTTAACGAACGCAAGTCGATACCTTTTTCGGCGGCCATGCGCGCCGCCAACGGTGAAACTATGAGCCTGCCAGTTGCTGGGGCTTCGACGACTTCCGCGGCCTGGCGGCCGTTACCGCCTGATGCCTCAGGGGGAGTAGGCTCCGGGGCCTCTTCTTTCGCGGCCTGAGAAGTTTTTGCTGGTTGAGAAGTGGAGGGGGCTGAAGCCTGCTCAAGCAATTCCGAAATGTCCTCGTCCGGCTCACCAACGATTGCAATCATCTGGCCCAGGGGCGCTGATTCGCCTTCCTGAACGATGATCTTTCGCAAGACTCCATTCGAGAGGGACTGCATCTCCATGGTGGCCTTGTCAGTGTCAATCTCAGCGAGCGGTTCGCCCATCGAGACGGTGTCGCCCTCTTTTTTGAGCCAGCGCGAAAGCTGTCCCTCCTCCATCGTTGGAGAGAGTTTTGGCATGATTACCTGAGTTGCCATTCGCCTTGTCCCTTATCTGGTTTTTGAGCCGAGCTGAATTCAGGCGCTAGTCATTCGCATATGCAACCTCGCGCACTGCGGCAACGATCTGTTCGACGCCGGGAATCGCGAGATTCTCCAGATTCTTTGCATATGGCATGGGTGCATCCGCGCCCGAGACCCGCTTCACCGGAGCATCGAGGTAATCAAAAGCCCGTTCCATGATCTGGCTGCTGATCTCTGCGCCTACGCCACAGAACGGATGAGATTCCTCGGCAATGACCACGCGATTTGTCTTCTTCACTGAATTGATAATCGTCTCGGTATCCAGCGGTCTGATGGTTCGGGGATCGATCACTTCGCACGAGATACCCTGGTCGGCAAGGGTCTCCGCAGCCTTTATAGCAACTGGGACCATCAGCGAGCGTGCGACGATTGTCGCGTCGGAACCTTCGCGTTTTATATCTGCTACGCCCAGCGGGATCGTGAAATCTTCGTCTTCCGGCACCTCACCCTTGTTCCCGTACATTCGTTCCTGCTCGATGAAGATCACCGGATCGTCATCGCGGATCGAGGTTTTTAGCAAACCTTTGGCGTCGGCAGGAGTCGATGGCATGACCACCTTTAATCCCGGGAAGTGAGCGAACCAGGATTCGAGGGCTTGTGAATGTTGCGACGAAACTTGATAGGCCGAGCCGCCGGGTCCGCGAAACACGATCGGGATCTTGAACTGGCCTCCTGACATATAAAGCATCTTGGCAGCCGAGTTGATGATTTGGTCGGTAGCGAGGATCGAGAAATTAAAGGTCATGAACTCGATGATCGGCCTCAGGCCTGCCATCGCAGCGCCAACTCCCAGTCCGGCAAAACCCAGTTCACTGATGGGACTATCAATTACGCGTTTGGGCCCGAGTTCCTCGAGCAGCGTTTTCGTAACTTTGTAGGCTCCCTGATACGCCGCAACCTCTTCACCCATTAGGAAAACGTTCTCATCGCGAAGCATCTCTTCCCGCAATGCCTGGTTAAGCGCTTCGCGCATTGTGATAACGGCCATCTTTGAGATTCCTTTGATTCTCCGAGTCTGACTCGCGCTCGTCTAGTTCTTATCGTTAACGATTGGGTTGGCGTAGATGTCGGTGTAGAGTTCTTCAGGCGCCGGTTCCGGACTCTCTTCGGCGAAACGCAGGGCTTGTTCAACTTCCTCTCGCACTCTTGTTTCAATCTCTTCAAGTTCGCGATCGCTGATGACCCCTTTCTCCTTCAGACTGGCTGAAAACAGTTTGATCGGATCGCGTTCCTGATGCTTCTCGATCTCAGCGCGGGTGCGATAGTTTCCGGGATCTGACATTGAGTGGCCCATGAAACGGTAGGTGCGCACTTCGAGTAATGTCGGCAGGTAGTCCTTACGCGCTCTTTCGACCGCCCTTAAGGTGGCCTCACGAATGGCAAGCACATCCATCCCGTCTACAAACTCAGCGGCCATCTCATAGGCGCAGGCCTTCTGAGCGATGTCCTGAAGAGACATCGCGCGTTCGACAGACGTGCCCATGCCGTACCGATTATTTTCGCAGATATAGATGCAGGGAAGTTTCCAGAGTTGGGCCATGTTCAGCGACTCGTGAAACGCTCCCTGGTTAACGGCCGCTTCCCCGAAGAAGCAAAGGGTCACCTGATCAGTCCCCTTATACTTCGAGGCGAAAGCTACTCCAGTTGCCAGAGGAATCTGACCGCCAACGATTGCATGGCCGCCCAGGAAATTTCTATCGCTGTCGAACATGTGCATCGAGCCACCTTTACCACCGGAGCAGCCCCCCGCCTTTCCAAAGAGTTCAGCCATAAGTGACTCGGGTGTCATTCCTTTGGCCAGGGCGTGGGCGTGTTCGCGATAGCTGGCGAGTACGTAATCGTCCGAGCGAATCGCGGATATTGCGCCCACGGCGACTGCCTCTTGTCCGATGTACAGATGGCAGAAGCCCCCAATCTTCCCCATGCTGTAGGCCTCCGCAGACTTCTCTTCGAAGCGGCGTATGAGCAGCATCTGGTAATAGATATTGAGCAGCGTTTCGCGGTCGACCTCGTCAATTCGGCCCTTCTGTTCACTCTTAATCTGCTCGCGCTCTTCAGCCAACGGTGCGGCGTCGGCAGTCTCGACAGCCTCTTCATCCATCACGCTGGTGTTGCTAGCACTGCCGGCTTTTGCACTGGATCGTGATTGCGCTGTTTGTTTGCTCATCCTATATCTCTTGTCTGGTGTGCACCTTAAGCGACCGCTAACGTGGGCCTAAAAGGGTTGTTCTTACTCAGTCTTTATAGGCGGGCGATTATACGCGACTTTTGCATACCTGCCAAAAGTGGCGCTTTCTCCAGAAACAAAAAAGCGCCCAACCTGAAAAGGTCTGTGCGCTTTCTTGTCAGGTGATAGGGCGGTGTCAGTTAAGTCAAGGTCTCAAGTACGCTTACCGGCGTTTTAGCCAGATTAAGGACAGTTTTGCGACCATGCTTATCCTGTTGCATTTTGCGCGCCGCCGCGGTCAGAAGTTCTTCGGAGGTCTCGCCATCTTCCGGGAAGCAGGCAATCCCGAGGCTAACGCCTAGCTGGACTGTCTTGGCCGTACGTACCGAATACTTGTGTGACTCGATCGCGCTCCGTATGCGTTCGCCAACCGAGGCAGCTACCTGACTCGAGGCCATTGGCATGATCGCAACGAATTCATCGCCGGCGTAACGGGCAAGGATATCCATCTGTCGCAGTTCACTACGAATTACGCCGGCAACACTGGCAAGGACACGATCCCCGGTGGCGTGACCATACTGATCGTTTAGCGCTTTGAAGTCATCGATATCAAGACTGACTACTGCGAGCGACTCACGATTCATGCGCTGGCCTTCGGCGAGTCGCTGCTCGATCATCATGTAGAATCCACGAGCGTTCGGCAGTTCGGTCAGAGGGTCGGTGAGCGCGCTCGCCTTGGTTTTTTCAAATGTGAGGGCGTTGTTCAGCGCGCTCGAGGCATGCTGGCACACCGACTCGAGCAGTCGGACATGCTCCGTTGAGTAGGACGTTCGGCTCATCGAGTAGAGCGTAATTGCTCCGAACGCGCCGTCTTCACGAAGTAGAGGTGACACCAGGACTCCCCGATAGCTCTTGCTCACTTCTTCGAGCACGCCCACGAGATCCAGTTCCGGAGAAGCGTTACACATAGAACGGGCGTTTGCGATTACCCAGCCGGTTATGCCGTCACCAACGTTCATCCGGCGGTTGTTAAAGAAGTGAGCGTGTTCTCCGGCGCAGTGGATAGCGGAAGCTTTCCCGGATTTCTCATCGACGATGAAGATGATGCAGGTATCGAATGGAACAATGGCCCGCAATTTATTCGAAATCAGAGCTACTGTGTCGTTTAGATTTAACGAGGAACCGATCGTTTGCGCGATCTCATGAAGGGCAAAGACTTCGCGCTGAGCTTCGGTGATTGAGCGGAATCCTGAGGACTCATGTGGCGATCCCAATATGTCTGAAGCCAGCCCGGCGTCGGGCGCTGTAGTGGTACCGTAGTCAGCGTCCATCGTGTCTGAAGCGACTTGCTCCTGAATATCCTCGGCATCGATAAGCGCGTCGAATCTCTCTACGTTCTCAACAAAGATTCCCACAACGCGCGGGTCGAATGCAGAGTTGGCCATGCTCTTCAGCAACGCCAGTGATTCGTCACGCGTCATTCCCTTACGATACGGCCGGTCGCAACGAGTGGCGTCATAGAAATCCACAACTGAGATGATGCGAGCCACAAGGGGAATAGCCTCGCCCTTAAGACCCTTGGGATACCCGCTGCCGTCCCACTTCTCATGGTGGTAGCGCACGATGTCTTCGACCGGATAGGGAAAGTTGACGCGTCTGAGAATATCGCCGCCGACGGTCGGGTGGATCTTCATCTTCGCAAATTCAGCTTCAGTCAGTTTGCCGGGTTTGTTAAGTATGTACTCCGGCACTGCAAGCTTCCCGATGTCGTGCAGCAGGGCGCCGGCGAAGAGCGCCTGAAGCTCGGATTCGCTGACTTTGAAAAGTTTCCCCATCTCCATCGCATAGATCTGGGTGCGACGAACATGCCCGTGCGTGGTCTGATCTTTGGCGTCGATGGCGATCGCCAGCGACTCGATCGTATTCATATGAATATCGGCGAGTTCCTGAATGTGCCGGCGTTGGTCGGCTTCGGCGCGCTTAACTTCGTTGAGCCGTTTTTCATTGAATCTATACAGCAGGTGTATGAGGGCCGTGATCAAGAGACCCAGCAGGGCGAATGGAATTCCGGCGCCCCTGATGCTCGAATAGAAAAGGACCGCTGAGGCAGCGCCGGCCACATGAGTTGTCAGCGTCCAAACCACGCTTTCCTGCGAGGGCATCACACTTGTCTTTCCCGCATCAAGGCTCAGGAAAGCAGCCGTGGCGAGGGTACTGAGGGAGTAATGAAGTACCGCTAATACGCAGAGAGGAACCAGGAAGATATTCAGTGGGAGACCTTGTTCAAGGCCAAGGTTGGTGGTTCCGGCAAAGACGTAAACCAGGATTCCATAGCAGGAAGCAGACACAAACGTCGAGATGGTGGCTATTCCGGTTGTAAAGAGGGCTTCCCGTTTTGTTGCCAATCCATAGCTTGAAGCAAAGGCGACGATTGCAGCCAGAAGCGTTGCCGGACCGGCAGTCTCTGCCGGAGGAATGGCATATATCATGACGGCAAGGAAGACAAAGGCGTCGGCGACTGACTTTCGCGTTTGGCTCAATCCGTCAGTACTGGTTACTGAGACCGTGAACCGGCTTGCGCCGAGGGTCAGAAGGAGCAGCACTATCCAGGAGAGCAGACCTGGCTTAGTCAAGAAGGGTAATTTGAGTGTGGCAACCAGTGCCATAATCAGCAATAAAACGCTGACTATAGAGATGCCAATCAGCACACAGTTACTCTTCCAGTTCTTGAATACCATCGGAGTTCCTTCCCGAGATCTTTAAGAATTAAGCGTGGCGAGAACGATAAGCCTCGCTCTGCGAAGACAAATTCGAAATACGAAATTCTTTTGGACTTTAACGAGGGGTGCCTGAAGTGTTGAACAACATAAACGGCGTTTAGCACCGCGTGTAAAGATAACGATTTCAGTGGCTTGGAGTCAAGAGGTTCGAGGCTTGTAGGGACGGCCGTCCCTGGCCGCCCATTGTACACGGAAGGTTTAGACACGGCGAGGACAGGCCCGCCCAGAGTGGTCTCTGGCCGTCCTTGTTAAACCCGGGAAGCTTTAGACGCCTTTGGAAGAAGGGCGGGCAACGGCCGCCCCTACTTCGAGAAGTTGAGCGGCTAGCTGCTCTGGAGTGTTCACCGGCTCTTTGCAAGTGTAGTTCTCGCAAACATAGGCGGTGGGCTGGCCATTTTGGAGCGGCCTGTCGCGAAGCAACGGAATCAACTGGGCTGTTTCCGGTCCAGCCGGTGAGCTCTGGGCTACCACCTTATTAGGAAGATATTTTTTCCAGACCTCACGCACTAGAGCACGCGTATCCGCCCGGCTGTCTCCAACGATTGCCACTTCCTTTGGAGTCGCCAGATAGAAGTCTAGGGCACAGAGAGTGCGACCAAAGGCCGCCGGATGGCGCCGCAGGAACTCTTCCACTTGGCGCAGTACTGTTACCGCGCGGGCTCTGTAATCGGTGTTATCAGTAAGCACGGCAAGACGGAGAAGGAGGTCAGCCGCCACAGAATTTCCCGAGGGCGTAGCATTGTCATAATAGTCTTTTGTTCTAACGATGAGTTCCTCATGGCTCTTGCCGGTGAAGAAGAAACCGCCATCATCTTCGTCCCAGAATTCGGCAATCATTTTGTTGCCTACCTCAACCGCCTCGCTGAACCACACAATCTCGCCTGTGGTTTCGAAAAGAGTCAATAATCCTTCGGCCAGATAGGCATAATCCTCAAGATACCCATTCAGCTTGGCGATGCCATCCTTGTAAGTGCGAAGCAGCAATCTGTTGCGGCGCAGGTTATCGAGCACGAACCTCGCGTTGCGACGCGCTACTTCCGTGTAGTCTTCGCGCTCCAGGATAGCTCCGGCTTCTGCAAAGCTTGCCAGCATCAGACCATTCCAGGCTGTAAGAATCTTTTCATCGCGACCAGGCTTGATGCGCTGCTCACGTACGGCGAACAACTTTGCAGCGCTACGTGTCAAAACCTCCTGCAAGTGTTCAACAGTAACTTTTTCCTCAACGGCTACTTCCTCCATGGGCCGAGTGACATTCAGAATATTCTGGCCCTCGAAGTTGCCGGCAGCGGTAACGTTGTAGTAGTTGTTGAAGAGTCGTGCGTCATCAGCACCAAGGATCTGCTTGATCTCTTCAACCGACCAGACAAAGAATTTCCCTTCGTGTCCTTCAGAATCGGCATCCTGGGTGGAATAAAAGCCTCCGGTGGAATCGGTCATCTCTCGCACGACGTAATCGAGAATCCCAGTTGCCGTGCGCCGGGCGATCTCCTCACTGGTTACCTGATAAAGATGGAGATAAAGGCGTGAGAGAAGAGCATTATCGTAGAGCATCTTTTCGAAGTGCGGGACCAGCCACCTGGCATCCGTGGAGTAGCGGTGAAAGCCTCCCCCCAGTTGGTCGTAGATGCCTCCTTCTGCCATTTTGCGGGCAGTGTGGCGTACGATTTCGAGCGCTTCCTCGTCATCAGTGCGATGATGAACTCGCAATAAGAATTCGAGCGTCATTGCCGGGGGAAACTTCGGGGCCCCACCAAAACCGCCGTGTGTTCGATCATATCCGCGCGAGATTCCCCTGCGGGCAATTTCCAGCAGGTCGTTTGTTAGAAGTTCTGTCGATTCACGAGCCGAGCCAAAACTTCGCAGCCCTTGCAGGACCGAAACGGCAGTCTCTTTAACATCGTTTGGACGCTCGCGATAGGCAGCCGCAACGCTCTCGATCACGCGCGGAAAGCCCGGCATGTTAAAGCGATCTTCCGGTGGGAAGTATGTTCCGCCGTAGAAGGGAACTCCTTCGGGTGTGAGAAACACAGTCATCGGCCAACCACCATGATGGGTCAACATCTGGACTGCGTTCATATAGATCTGATCGAGGTCAGGGCGCTCTTCACGATCAACCTTGATATTGATGAAGTTTTCGTTCATCAAGCCGGCGATCGCTTCGTCCTCGAATGACTCATGTTCCATGACGTGACACCAATGGCAGGCCGAATAGCCGATACTCAGCAGGATGGGCTTATTTTCACTCTTTGCGTTAGCAAAAGCCTCGTCGCCCCACGGATACCAGTTAACCGGATTATGCGCATGCTGGAGCAGATAAGGGCTGGTTTCGTTGATCAGACGATTCGTATGTTTTCTCTCCGCCATGAACTTCTCACTTTCGTTTGCTGGTTTGAGAGATCATTTCACTGTTACTGGCTACTGTCCAGCAAGCGGCCTATTTGTAGGGGCGGCCCTCCGTGGCTGCCCCTGATTTGGTTTTTTGTTAATCGTGTGGAGGGCAAAACGAAGGGCGGCCCGCCGTGGCCGCCCCTGATTTGGTTTTTTGTTAATCGTGTGGAGGGCAAAACGAGGGGCGGCCACGGCGGGCCGCCCCTACAAATTAGGAGTGTTAAGGAGGGAACGAGTTGGCAGCTAGTTTTGAAACCAGTAAGGCGTGCGCCGCGCCCAGACACTGCTCGGATAGCGTTTGTGAAGAAGATCGAAAGCGGCCTTTGACCATTTACCCGTTTCTTTGTCGCCACAACCGTAACGAGTAGATCGCACCACAAGGTGCAACGCCTCGGGAATTCTCCGGTCGGTGCCGGCTTTTGTTGACCACTCGATAACCTGCTGCGCGAGATAGTTGGGAGCAGCGCCGCTTCTGACGAGATTTGCGAACTCTTTTTCAGCAGTCGCCCGTTGCTCAGCCGTAATAAACTCTGAGAGATTTTCAGAACTAGCTTTATCGGATTCCGCAATATACGCTGCGCCACACCACCAATTGTCACGATAAGTATCCTGCTCGTTCAGGGGAGTCCCCCGGCCAATTCCGACATCGACGACGGGTTCTAAGCCTGGAAACTTCAGCCACAGATAGATTGCCAAAAATCGCTTCAAGTTTTCTGGAGCTGAAGCGTAATCGACAAGCAGAGGCGCTGCTTCTGGAACTAGCTTTCTTAAGACGGGAACGAGTTCGGTAGCCACTCGCGGTTCGTCAAGCATGACTGCTCGGAGCCACGCTGCCTGAGCCACGTCTCGCCGCAGGTGAACCGGGAGGGCTTCGCTTTCGGCAGCTTGCTTAAGCACCTCGAGTGGCATACCGCGATTTAATGTACTAGCCGCATCAATATCAAAGCGTACTTGGTGCTGAAGCTTTTTATCCGTTTCCGAATCCTGGTCCAGATGAGCCGGTAGTTGCCGATCGTCCTCGTCCCACGTGATTCCTGCGGGGAGCCGCTGGCTATACGTCAAGAACTCTTCGAGATTTTGCGAGAGTGCCATGCGCTGGCCTAGCAGAAGATTTTGCGCCGATACAGTGAAACGGGAACGTTGTTCGGCCAATAACTCATCGAGTTTCTGGCGCGCCTGTTTGTTTCGGCCAGATTCCGATAGCAATCGGACGGTGTGAAACGACATGCCTGGGAATGCAGCAGCGTCAGGCTTAACCTCTGACGCAGCTTTGAGGAGGTCTTCCATCTCCGGATCTCCAGCCTTAGCCTTCACCAGGGTTGCAAACAGCCAGGGTAAAGAAGCAGTTTGCTGCCATTTTTCCGCTGCGTGTACACGCGCCGATTCGCTTGTCGTCTGAAAAGTAACGATCCAATCGGTAAGCTCATCCTGAGGGACAAACGCGGGCTCCGGCTTTGTCTCGGCCGAGTCATCATCACCTAGAAATTTGTCGAGCAGGAGCGTGTAGTCCCAGAGATCCTGTTTAATACTAGGTCCGGGATTCTCGCGTAACGACTTACCCAACTCTTGCAGTTTCAACTCAGGGTACAGGCGAAGACGAACGATATTAAGCAGACGCCGGGCAGCCTCGTGGGTTTCCGTCAATTCGTCGTTACTCAGCAGTTGGTTTAGAACGGTCTCAGCCTCGTTAAGACTCGGTTGTCCGCTTTCCGACGGTCCAAGACTCGCCTTACGTATGAGCGTGCGAGCAATCAGGTAGGGGGCCTGCTTTTGCCAGGGAGAAGACTTGTCTTCCGCGATGGTCCTGAAGCGCTTTTCAGCTTCAGCGAAATCGCCCGAGTAGAAGCTTGCTGCTGCGATCTGATAATCACGATCGGCACGAACCAGTGGTTCCGTGGTAGGGGGTGCGGGGGCAGGGATATGCTTTCCCGCGCTACAGTTGGCAAAGACAAGATCCTGCGCGGTGACCCAATCCTTAACGATCGCACTCTCAAGCTTTTTTGATCGGTCGTTTAGGGTTGCGGCGGCTGTTAGAAAAGCATCGTTCGGACAATTGAGGTAGGTCTGGTATTCATTCGGCTTGTCGCGATGACGATAGACTTCTATCTCTGGCCCTTTAACCTCACGCGCAACCATGGAGCGGGCTGCATTCCACTTCGCGATCGCATCTTCATCTTTTGGATCCCAACGAAAATTTAGCCGCTCCTGCCAGAGCTCGAGCAGAGCGCGTTCCTGCGGCTTATCAAATCCCGCGCCGGAAAGGTGACGATAAGCCACGTAGAGATAGGAGCGGGCAAAGGTGGGCTGGACTACACCAATCTCCCCCGCAGCATAACGTTCGAGTGGGAAGCCCGGATGAACAGTAAAAGCGAAGACCGCCTGAAGCGTAAACGGACCACAGGCAGAGACCAGCGGAGCCCAGGCCAGCAAGACCGTGATAAGAAACATCGACAGGAGGGCGCGATTTAGTTGTTTCCTATTTTGAAACCGGATAGGCGAAATGTTTCTTCTATTCATAAGCCTTCATCAAGCTATTCACTGCATTGCTGGACCAGGGTGCGGGGTTGAAAACATAAAGACGATCGACGCGGGGCAACTGGGCGAGCGGTTCGTCCACGGAGACACCAGCAGTTTTTCGACACCGATCCGAGGCGAAGGTTTTGCCGCTGGCAAGGTGTCTTCGGATCTGTTCACGGTCCGCGCCGAGGCGGAATAACATTGGCACAGCCTCATCAACCGGAAGGTCGGTGAGCCAGTTGTCGCCTTGACACCATGAGGCGAGCGCGGTGATTGAAAGGGCCAGTGACGGCGGTAACCTGGCCCGCAGTTCTAGAATGAGGTTGCGGTAGAAAGTGCGTTCCGACACGGTAGCATCGAAATCGATCTGAATTCCGGCGACCGTCGCTGTCTGGGCCAGCGTTACGATCTCAGCAATGACCCGGCTCAACTGATCGCGCGAGAGGGAAGGGAACTCGCTTCCATCGGTCTCGATACGGGCTACGGCGATTAACAAAGCGGAATCAGGGACACGCAACGGTTGTAAGCGGGGCCGCGAAACAACCTTATCTCCGCGCAAATGGATTGTTTTTGCCAGGAATGCGACGGCCGTTTTATCGGGATCGATGAATCGAAGATCTTCGGGACGTTCCCAGGCCCAGAGAACTATACCGGCAAAGTCAACTAGCCGTCTCGAGGCATTGTTTTCCGGGCTAGTCGAGGCGACAGTCCACAGTTGAAGCTTGATTTCTAATGCGACAACCATCGCCAAAGCGACTACCGCAAGGATCCAGAACTTTGCCTGCTGCAATGTCTGAGTCTCCGAATTCTTTGAACGTTATTATTTAGTAAGTTTCGAGAAAGCTTTCAAGCCGAGTTTACACTACGGAGGTCGAAGCTGCGAAAGACTTTGGGATCATTTCGTACGGATTCTGCGAATTAAGTCTTCGATCGTCACTGTCGCCGCGAGAGCTGGTTTGCTATACTGCCACGACTGAATGGTCATTCAGTTTTGGTAACCCTAAGGACAACGGATGGAACGTGAAACTCTGGAAATGGATGTGGTGTTTGTGGGCGCCGGCCCGGCAAACTTGAGTGGCGCTCTACACCTTGCGCGCCTGACCAAATCTCATAATGAGATCGCGAGAGAAGGGGAATCTTTGGGCGATATCGAGATCGCCGTCATCGAGAAGGGCGCCGCCGTGGGGGCTCACATCCTGTCCGGAGCGGTGATGGATCCGCGTGCTTTGCAGGAGTTGATGCCGAATTTTGCTGCTCAGGGCGCACCGCTCGAGTCGCCGGTTAAGGAGGACTATTTCCTTTACCTCACCAGAACCAGGGCGATCCGTTCGCCAATCACACCGCCGCCTCTGAAGAACCATGGGTATTATATCGTCTCGTTGAATCGCCTGACGGAATGGCTCGGCGAAAAGTGTGAGGAAGCCGGAGTGAACATTTTTCCGGAGTTTCCAGGGGCCGATATCTTGTACGACGAAGCAGATCGCGTAGTCGGTGTGCGCACTGGCGATAAAGGACTGGACAAGGAGGGAAAGCCAAAAGCCAACTTTGAACCCGGAGTCGATCTCCGCGCGCGCGTAACTGTGCTTGGCGAAGGTCCACGCGGCTCGCTTACAAAGCAACTGGTCCAACGGCTAGGTCTCGACGAGGGTCGAGAGCCACAGGTCTATAGTATCGGTGTGAAAGAATTGTGGGAGTTGCCCGATGATCGTTATCCCGCGGGAAGAGTTACGCACACACTCGGCTATCCGTCCGACGTCAAAACGTATGGTGGTGGCTGGATCTACGGACTGCAAAACAACATTATTAACCTCGGATATGTAACCGGTCTGGATTATCACGATCCCTTGCTCGATCCGCATGTCGAGTTTCAACGCTTCAAGTCGCACCCGTATGTGGCACGCTTGCTCGAGCGGGGCAAGATGATTCGCTATGGCGCTAAGACCATTGCCGCCGGCGGGTACTTTGCAATGCCGCAACTCTATGCGGATGGAGTGTTACTGGTCGGAGACTGCGCGGGCTTTCTCAACTCACAGCGCCTCAAGGGAATACATGCTGCCATCAAAAGCGGTATGTTGGCTGCTGAGACAATTTTCGCGGCTCTGCTCGCAAAAGATTTTTCCGCCAGGCAGTTGCAGCAGTATGAAGCGCTGGTAAATGAAAGCTGGATTATTCCCGAGCTCAAGAAAGTGCGAAATTTCCATGCCGGCTTCAAACACGGCCGCTGGCTGGGACTGGTGAACACCGGTTTACAGTTTGTCACTGGCGGCCGGGCCTGGGGCATGTTCGATCGGGCGGCTTCCAAACCCGGACACGAAATGATGAGAAAGCTGTCCGATTACGGTTATCGCGGGGACAATCTGGAACAACGTTACGGGTCGCTGCGCTTTGATGGGAAGGTGACTTTCAACAAGTTGACTGACGTTTATCATGCGGCGGTAGGTCACAATGAAGATCAGCCGGTACATCTTCACGTGCTGGACACCAACATCTGTGCTACGCGTTGTGCCGAGGAATATGGGAATCCTTGTCAGCGGTTTTGTCCGGCCGCTGTTTACGAAATGGTCGATAACGGCGGTAGTGGAACACGGCGCTTGCAGATCAATTTTTCAAACTGTGTACACTGCAAGACCTGCGACATTATGGATCCCTATCAACTAATTAATTGGGTTACACCAGAGGGTGGTGGCGGGCCGGACTATAAAGGAATGTAGGAATGTCGCTTCTAAGATTTCCTTAATTTCTTGATCCAACTCCTTCGTCTCTTCTTCAGCATCGTCCAGCCTTTTCGTTCGCGAACAAATACCTGTTTCGAGTTTCCCATCCTTATTCTCGTAAGCATAAACCAGATAAGACTTGTCTTTGCTGAAGCGATAGCCACAGGAGGCTGAATGAGAGCTTGTGAAGACGACGGCGGTATCCTTCTTATCAATACCTTTCCACGCCTTGCTGACTTCCAAATGTACTTCTACTTCACGGAACAGGTCTCCAGGGTGCTTTGGCC
Organism: Pyrinomonadaceae bacterium; assembly: GCA_035512935.1. GTDB lineage: Bacteria > Acidobacteriota > Blastocatellia > Pyrinomonadales > Pyrinomonadaceae > PSRF01. Next base: position 32,468 of record DATKDA010000017.1, read on the forward strand.
CTTTCTCTCGTTGCTGTCGCTTAATTTCAATCACTTTGCCCGCAAACACGGCACTCGCTCTCTCGAGCTCTGCGGACGGACTCTGAGGTGGGGCACATGAACAGGCGAGAGTGCTTTCGACACCCAAAAGAAATACACAGACTACCAGGAACAGCTTGAAACTTCTCACGTTAAATCTCCTTTCAACACTGTGACGAACAGCATGGGCAAACTATTCCCCCGGTTCTAGAACGTTCAGCAGTGTACAATCTTGCGACTGTAAGAGTCTTACAAGATGGAGAAAACGTATTTGCGATGGCGAGCTAGCAAGCTTACTTGTCGCCGTCGTTCAATTTAAAGAAGACCTTGCCCCTCATGACCTCTTCCAGAGCAATCCGAGTAGGTTTGTGTTTTACGGGATCGATATCGATTCGCGGGCGGGCGCCGCGCTGAAGTTGTTTGCTCCGTTTAGCAGCCAGAATAATGAGCCGATACTTTGAATCGATCTCCGGTGCTTGTCGCTCCTCGGCCATGCTCTCGAGAACTTCGCTTGTGGTTGACATAATTGCCCAATCCTTCGCTTTCAAATAGTAAAAATCTTCACCTGGCCTACAACCGGGACCGTTCGGCCCTTAGTTTAAGGGAAACGTTTCAAATACCTGCTTGACCCGTGGTTCCTGGCGCTCTCGCCGCGACCTCTCAGCCACTATGATCGACGCAAGGCATCCCGCCGCGCGTTCAACATCGTCATTGATAATCACATAATCGAAAGCTGTGTATTGGCTGATCTCTTCAGGAGCGTTTCTGAGGCGTACTTGCAGTTCCGCGTCAGAATCAGTGCCTCTTGCCAGCAACCGCTGCCGCAAAACGTCATACGAAGGCGGTAGGATGAACACACTCACCGAATAGGTGACCAACTTCCTGATGCTCGCTGCGCCCTGCACATCAACTTCGAGGATTATGTCTCGACCCTCAGCGATCTCCCGCGAGACCTGCCGAGCCGAAGACCCATAGTAATTGCCATGGACGCGAGCCCACTCGATAAAATCATTCGCGGCCACCATCTGCTCGAACTGCTCTAGCGTGACAAAGAAGTACTCTCGGCCGTTCACCTCGCCATTTCGCGGGGTCCGAGTGGTAAAAGAGATGGAGTAGCTGAGGTTCGGAATGCTGCTTAATACCCGTTGAATCAGCGTGCCTTTGCCTCCTCCGGAAGGGGAGCTGACAACAAAAAGAGTTCCGCGCACAACGGGGTTGCCGGCGATGATGGTATTTCTCTGATGCGACTGATCTATATCACTCGACATTCTGAACCTGCTCGCGCAGCTTTTCAATCTCAGCCTTGATAGCCAGCGCTGCTTCCTTAATGGTTAGGTCCGTTGACTTCGAAAGGGTGGTATTTGCCTCGCGGTTCAATTCCTGCAGCAAAAAGTCAAGCATCTTACCAGTCTCACCCGAGGAATCAAGTGCTTCGCGAAACTGAGTCAGATGACTGCGAAGGCGCACCATCTCTTCGCTAACGTCGCTGCGGTCAGCAAGGTAGGCAACCTCCTGAGCTAGGCGGCCCGGATCGACTTCGATCACCTGGCCATTGCGGAGTAGCAACTCGCTGACGCGTTTTTGAAGACGATTGCGGTAGAATTCGACTAGGCCGCTCGCCGCTTCTTCGATTACAGGGACAAGCTTAGCGATCTTGGCAACCCGCTCGCTCATCTCCTGACGGAGGGCTTCGCCTTCCTGTTGGCGCATGCGTTCGAGCTCAGTCAGAGCTTCATCTATTGCGCGTTCGAAGGCCGCAATAACAGTGTCATTGACGGTTTCGCGAGCCGGCTGGAGGGCGCCGGGAAGACGCGCCAGAGCGTTGATATCGAGTTCACCTTCAATGCCAAACTCTTTCTTGATCTCGCGCAAGGCGTTTACGTGACCGGCTATCAAGGGCCGATTCAGTTCGTAGGAGATTTCGGTAGTCCTTTCAAACGTAACCGTCACGTCCACTCGACCGCGTGAGAGCCGGGAATTGATCCGCCGTTTGATTATGGCTTCAAGTGCCGATAGTTCACTGCTCAGCCGAAGATGAACATCCAAAAAGCGATTGTTGACCGTCTTCAGATCGATCGAAACGGAGAATGTCTCTCCTACCACCGTGCCTCGTCCATATCCGGTCATTGATTTCATTGTTGGTCAGTTGTCACGGGTCAGTTCTCAGTAGTCAGTTGTCGCTTGCTGGAGCATGAAGTCTAACTAACCATAAATGCCCGGGATTAAGCAATAGTTAGTCCTGTTGTCCTCGCCAAGATGCGGGCGAAGGACCGCGTTGGGTCAGCGCGCCCCGGTCCCACCAATCCTCATCGGTGATCGGCAGTCCGCGCCGTTCTCCTCTATCCGCGCGAGTCTATCCCATCCACGCCCGGGTCACTGATTGCTGACAACAACGAACAAACGACGACGGACCACGAACTACTGACTACGGACTACTCACCAGATATTCTTCTTCTTCGTCGGCGAATTGAAGCTCATAGAGTCGCCGGTAATGCCCGTTATTCGCCAGCAGTTCAGCATGGCTTCCCATTTCAATGATACGGCCGGCTTGCATCACCACGATCGTGTCAGCGCGGCGAATGGTCGAAAGCCTGTGAGCGATAACTACAGTTGTGCGATCGCGCACCAGGTTGCCAACGGCTCGTTGCACCAGCCGTTCAGATTCGGCATCCAACGCCGAAGTCGCTTCATCGAGAATCAATACAGGGGCGTTAACCAGAATTGAGCGGGCGATCGCGATGCGCTGCCGTTGGCCGCCGGATAGAAAGATCCCCCGTTCGCCAACGATAGTATCGTAGCCGCGCGGCAACTCCATAATAAAGTCGTGCGCAAAAGCGATCTGCGCGGCCGCTTCGATCTCATCGTCGGTAGCTTCCGGCTTGCCATAAGAAATATTGTGCCTGACCGTATCGTTAAACAGTATAGTCTCTTGAGTGACCAACGCGATATGACTTCTAAGACTGGAGATCTTTGCATTGCGGATGTCGGTATCATCCCAGAGGACGGCGCCGGAAGTCGGATCGTGAAAACGCGGCAGCAGTTTGGTCAGCGTCGATTTTCCGCCACCAGATTCACCGACCAGAGCCACAATCTTCCCAAAGGGAATCTCAAGATTAATGTCGCGCAACACTGCACGCTCTTCGTTCCCATAGCCGAACGAGACGTTCCGCAGCACTATCGATTTCTTAAGCGGCTCTAAGTCGACGGCATCAGGCTTTTCGGGAATCTCAGCGCGCTCGTCCATTACTTCCCAGACGTGATGGGCCGCAGCTAGTGCTTGCTCCATGCTGTTTTGCAGACGCGAAAGCTTGCGCATTGGATCGTAGCTCCGGAATAGGAAGAAGAGAAAGGTGAGGAACTGCGCCGCGTTCATACGCCCTGTCGAGATCTCTACATGTCCGAAGAACAGCAAGAATACCACGAAGACCACGCCGATCATCTCTATTGTCGGAGGAGCAAAGCCGGAGATGCTGGCGCTGCGCAGGTTGGCGCGCACGATTCGCTGTGCAACATTGGTGAAACGATCAGCCTCGCGACTCTCAGCACGATATGCTTTAACAATTCCCTGGTTTGCCAACGCCTCCTGAGCCGTATCGGTGAGTTCTTTACTTCCCTCGAAGCTTTCGCGAGCAAGGTGCCGGAGTTTGGTCCCAAATCTCGCCGTCAGCACGGCGATGATCGGCGCAATCAGCAACGAGCCGAGTGTCAGCCTCCAACTGTAATAGAACGAGGCTGCGAGAAAAGCGATGAGCGTAAAACTCTCGCGCAGCATGTCTCGAATCGTGGCGGTGACGGCAGCCTCGATTGCAGCGGCGCTCGAGACAAGCCGCGAAACGAGATAATTTGCACGATGCCGTTCAAAGAAACTTGCCGATTGACTCAATAGATGACGATAAAGATCCTGGCGTAGCTTCAGCACGGCTGACTGCCCGATGCGGGCCATGAGATAAGTCGAAAGATATTCTGCGACGCCCTTGACCAGCGTAAAAATTAACAGCAGGATTGAAATTGTCTTCCAGGCAGCCAGGCCGGATGAAGGGATGATGTTTTGAAGACCGAACAAGGTTGGCGTGCGTTGACCGTCCCCCTGCGCAAACGCCTGATCGAAAATGGGGACAATCAAACCCCCGATTGCAGTCTCGAGCAAACCGACCAGAAGCATAGCCAGTGTTGCCAGCGAGAAGATCCCCCAGTGAGGTCTCAGGTATTTCAGCAGTCTCAGAAGATCGCGCATCGCCGGTTGCGAAAGCCTCGGATCAGTTGCTATAAGGAAGGCAAATAAAAGGCCGTAAGTAGCAAACTGCAACTATACTTACGCTTTCCAAGTGGCGTCAAGGCCGAGACAATTTGTCAATGCTTTGACTAAGGAAGCCGCTTCTGCTGGGAGGTGCTCGAAAAATAATTCAGAGTTCAAGTGAGGAGGTTTTCTTCCAGCAGACAAAGCTGAGTTATAATCGTCCCGCTATCCCTAACCGAACAGTCAGTTTTCCCCATTTTCCCCAAAAGGTGGAAAAACTTGGTACAGCAAGAACAACCCAACAAATACAAGAATAAACGACTACTGATCGTCGATGACGATATTGAAATGCGCCTGCTCCTGGCGGAGTATTTTCGCCGGTTGGGCTTCTTTGTCGACGAGCGTGAGAGTGGAACGGCGGCGTTGGAACCTGCGCTTGTCGGTGGGTTTGATTGTTTTATTTTCGACGTCTCGATGCCCGGAATGTCTGGACTTGAACTGTTAAAACGCGTCCGAACTCGTGGCATCAAAACGCCCGCACTGTTCCTTACCGCCCATGACGCGCTTGACGATAAGGTCGCCGGGTTTGAAGCGGGGGCCGACGATTATCTCGCAAAACCTTTCTCAGCCCGCGAACTTGAATATCGTGTCGAGGCCCTTTTGCGCCGCACCGGGGGCGAGCCACAACCCGACAATGGAGAGCGCATTGAAGTTGGAGACCTGGTCATTGACAAGCGCCGTCACGAAGTAAGCCGTGAAGGGTCTCGCATTGACCTCACGCCGCTTGAGTTTCAAATATTGGAATTGCTCGCCTCTGAGCCCGGACGCGCCTGGTCCAGAAACGCTCTACTCGATAAGGTATGGAGCACCGACTACGAGGGTTATCAGCGCAACATCGATCCTCACATCAACCGTCTTAGGAAGAAACTCGAAGCAGACCCGAAGAATCCCCGGTATGTGCTAACGGTGCGAGGCGTTGGCTACAAGCTTAATGAATCGCCATGAGTTTGCCTCGCCCAGAGATCGGCCGCCTTCGCCTACACTTTCTGATAAGGTTCCCTTTCATTGATGTTTCCCCCCGCCGTTTCTTGATGGTTGCGGCCGTCGTTCCCCTGTTCATCTCGATCTGCACGTTCATTCATCTCGAGATAGCAAATGCGCAGATAGTTGCGCCTCACCTTCAATGGGGCAAGCAACTCGGTGTTCAACGTTATCGACTCCAGATAGCCCGCGATGATCGGTTCGAAGACATTGTCTTCGACGGTGCGATTAATGGGAACGAACATACGCCCACGAGCCTTCCGGCAGGTCGCTATTACTGGCGCGTGGCCCCGGCTGAGGGTGAGACTGGCAGATTCCTGGGGACCGCCGTTTTCGAGGTCAAGGTTCACCCGACAAAACGAACCGCGGTCCATGGATGGGTAACTGCTGCCGGGGAGATTCTGCAACCCCTGGCGCTGGATCTGCGTCGTGGTTCGGAACAGGATTTTATCGGCGTTAATCATCAAGGGGCGATCTTCGCTTTCGATTCGCAGCGAGGGACAGCAATATGGAACGCGAACTTTCATTCAGAGGGCAAAGCCGAGACAACGCCAAATTCGTATGAGACACAGTTCGTTCCAATAATCACGCATACCGGGCGCCATGCGCTTAGCCTGGTGGTCGCTTATGAAAAAGGGGTGAGAGCTGTCGACGGCCTAACAGGTTCCGAAATCTGGCGGACCGAACTGCACGGTAGCCCGGTTGCCGGAACGTCCTCCGAACGGAACATCTTTCTGATCGACGACAAAGCCAACGAACTTCTGGTCCTTGATGCACTTTCTGGGGAGATAAAGAGTCAGAGAAAACTTAACAACAAACCGGTGGCTGGTCCAGTCTGGGTGAGCAATGGGGAAGGGCGATTCCTCCTGATCCCGTTGAGTGGAGGTACGATTATGGTCCTCGAGGATGGGGCCAGATTTGTTCGCTCACTGCTTTTGGGATCCGAGATCACAACGTCTCCCATTGTATTGAACAAACAGGGCAAGTTATTGCTGGTTGGTACTACAGCAGGACTTACCGTCTTCTCGGTTGAAACCCTCGAATTGGTTGGTAATATCAGACTGCCGGAAGAAGATCATCCGATTGGATCACTAGCCGCCGAAGATGTGGATGGCGATCACATAGCTGAAGTGATCGCGGTTACGAATCGAAGCCGGGTGGTTGTATTGAACCCCGTGGCCCGAAGCACGATCTGGTTTGCTGATATTGGAGCAGGCGCGTTGAGCTCTGCTTTCGCAGATCTTGACGGCGACGGAGTTCTTGATCTGGTCTTACCGGGAAAAGATTCTTTTGCCGTAGGACTCTCGGGTAAGAATGGCTCTTTGATCTGGAAGAGTGACGATATCCACTCAGAGGCTGCCGCGATAGAGCCTGGACGTGCCAGGTCGCTTGCCGCAACCACTCTCCGTGATGGACGGGTGATTATTGCCGGAAGCTCGCCCTGGGAGATGGGATTCAAGGCCGTGCAAATAGTTCGGACAGGCGGATCTTCATCGCGCGAGGGGGCTAACTGATGTTGTGGATACTGGGCACGGGAATGCTGGCTATCTGGCTCTTTTTGACGTTCGTACTTCAAAAACAAGGGTACGTTCATCTGCTGCTGATTCTTGGCATCTCGCTGCTTGTGATTCAATTCGCGGCCTATCGAAAGGCTCGATATCATCGAAATCCGTCAAATGAGTAGCTTGACCCATTAAAAGGCTTCGGCAACAATGCGTCGCTAGGCTGCATCAAGAGACTAGTCGAGTGAGGTTATAGCACTTGTTGGCCTGCCTTTTCGGGATTCAGTTTTTGACTTAGGAGCTTTGTTTACCATGAAAGTCCGTCTCAATTGTTTGAGATCTGTTGTCGCATCAGGATTGGCGATCGCACTTTTGAGTGTGTCCGCACTTTCTCAAGGTGATGTGCCGCGGCAGACAGTCGCGATCACTTATCCGCTTGACGAAACCATTAATGTACGATTTCAAGGCACAACATTACTTCCCCGGCTAAAGGGTGAAGCAAAGGTGAAACGCGAAGGGCGCCGCGGCACGCGGGTGGAACTCTCGATCAGCGGCCTGCCACGCGCTCACGAACTGGGTGGCATTTATACGACTTACGTCCTTTGGGCTATCTCGCCGGACGGGCGCGTCGAGAATATGGGAGAGATCAAGCGCGGTGGAAGCATGTTTGTGAGCTCGAAGCTTGATGTGACAACACCGCTCCAAACTTTTGCGCTGATCGTTACTGCTGAGCCCCACTTCCTGATGAAGGTGCCCAGCCGTATGGTAGTCCTCGAGAATCTGCCGCCGCAGCGCCCGAAGGGAAGCCAAATCGAAACTGCCAATGTGCAATACATCGGAAACTCGAGCGATTACTTCCGCGACGCGCGAGTGCCTGAGATCGCTGATAGAGATTATCGGGACACTCCGGTAACCCTGTTAGGCGCTCGCCAGGCGATCAATCTCGCCAAGTTTGTAGGAGCTCCTCAGGATGCCGCCGAAGAGTTGGCTGAAGCGGAAGCAGACCTCGAAGCGGCAGAGAAGGCGTGGCGGTTTAACCAGGATTCGGCGGAGATCGATGTTCTTGCTCGCAAAGCAATCTCTTCGGGAACTCGAGCGGAGGAGATGGCAGTGTCGCGCCGCACCGCCCGACTGCGCCGCGAAGAGATTCGACGAAGGGATGAAGCTGTGCGATCCGCCGAGCGAACTGCCGACGCCGCGCAACAAGAGATTGCAGAGTTGCGTGCTGCACTCGACAAGGAAGAGCGAGCTCGTGAGTTGGCGGAGAGAGATGCGGCAGCAGCCGCCGAACAGTTGCGTGACGCCAGAGTTGAGTTGGCAAGATTGCGCGATGAGTTACAGAGCGTAAGGTCCGAGGGTGACAATGCGCGCATCAGACTGGCCCGACTCGAAGGCGAGCGTCAGGCTGAGGAAGCCAGACGTAATTCAGAGTTGCGCGAGCAGCAACGTCGCGCCTCCCATGCTGCGTTGAAGGTAGGTCTGGCGAAGTTTGGCAAGGTTCAGGAGACCGCTACTGGATTTCAACTGGTGCTGCCGGAATCCCTCTGGTCAGGAGCACGGACCAGTAATCTTACGTCCTCAGGGGCGGCTCGACTCGAACCCCTCGCGGCTCTGTTGGCAAGTCATCCTGATTACCAGGTGCTGATCGAGTCCTTTACGGACAGTCGCGGCGACGAAGTGACCTTGCAACAACTCACGCAGCAGCGAGCACGCGCCATCTCGGCACGCCTCGAAACGGCCGGAGTAGAACCATCGCGTATTCAGGCAAATGGCATGGGGGCATCGAATCCAATTGCTTCTAATGCAAGTGTGGCCGGCCGGTCGCGCAATCGCCGCACGGCTATTACATTGACACCACTTTCTGTACCGGGCACCCTCGCTAACCAGTGAGGTGAGTAAAGTGGTGAGCAGTGAGCAGTGAGCGGTGGGCTCCCTATCTGCCGCTAACTGCTTACGCTTTAAGCCATGTCGCCACTCGAAGTCCTGCAACTCGTAGGCTATAGCATCGGGGCCGTGGTGCCGCTCTGGCTGGGAGCGCAACTCGTCTCCCGCCGGAAGAAACTCAAACCTCTTGAGCGTGTTCTTTTCGCCCTCGCCCTGAGCATGGGCGGGTGGCATGCCAGCAATCTCGTCATCACGCTTCATGGCCTCTTCGGGTTCGGATACGAAAACTGGACCACCCTGCTGCGCGTGGCTGACACCGTCGCCGTAGTCAGCATCACGGTCGCCTACTCGTTCCTTCTTCACGTACATCTCCATTTCTGGGCCAATGCTTCGGGTCGCGGCCTAACAAGAAGTGAAAAGCTTCGGGTCTATCTCAGTTACATTCCAACTCTTTTCCTGATCTTTGCTGTCCCGCAACTCTGGACGGGCTCCTACGCGCCGATGTTTGTCAAATTGGCGCCATTCGTTCTGCCCTTTGCGTTCTGGATCGCCTATGTGCTTGGCTTGATTGCAATCACTGAACTCCTCATCGCGCGTAAGAGTGAGAGTCCCAGCGAGCGCCGGATCATGCGCACGCTTGCCGCCTCGTTCATTGCAGTCGGCATCGTCATACTTGCGGCGCTGGCGTTCGGCTTGGGTGAAGGCACGACAGTTGGACTCTACCTGAGAACCATCGCCAACCTGGGCTCCCTCCTGCCGTCAGTCTTACTAGCTTATTACATATATCGCTACCGCTACCTCGAGCTAATCATTGAAGGGAGTTTAGTCTTTGCCACGTTTGCAGCCGTTGTGTTGGCCATCTATCTCTACGGCATTCGCACCATCGGCAACTGGATGACGGCTCAGTATGGAGTCAGAGAAGGAGTCATTGAAGCTATTCTGATTCTTGCTCTCGCGCTTGCAGCAGCGCCGTTGAGAGGATGGCTCGAGAAGAGGTTTCATCGCCTCTTCGATCGCGAAGCAACGCTGTACCGCGAGATCGTTGAGCGCATCGGCTCGCACGGAGGGCAGTATCAAAAATTACCGGAGTTGCTCAATTTCGTTGAAGAGCGCACGGCCCAGGCCCTGGAACTGCGTCGAGTAACAATCGCTGTCCAGAGTCCGAACGGAAACAACACCTATGAGCCTGTTGATGACGGACAACCTGCCGACCTGTGGATCCAGCCAACCTTCGAAGCCCTGAAACAGAATGGATGGGAACCGATAGAAGACGATCCCGCCCTGACCAGCGGAGGCTATCGGATCGCCTATCCGTTGCGCCGCGAGGATCGAGTTTCGGGACTGCTCTTGATCGATGCTTCCATGACGAGTCTAACACTGGAGGCGCGCACGGTTCTGGGAATCCTGGCCGGACAGATTGCAATTGCGATCGAGGATTCAAGACTGGTGGAAGAGAATGTTCGACTCGAGCGCCGGCTGGCAGACCGGGAGCGGCTGGCAGCGCTGGGCCAGATGGCCGCCGCTGTAGCCCATGAGATAAAGAACCCGTTGTCGGCAATCAAGTCGATCGCCCAGGTTATGCGCGAGGACGAGACGCTCAGTGTCGATTATGCACGCGACCTGAGTTTGATTGTCGGGGAAACGGATCGCCTGAATCAGAGCGTCACGCAACTTTTAAGTTTCGCGCGCAAGGAAGCGCCCATCGAGCCTCCTCTGAGAGTTGATGAACTTGCCCGCTCGGTTATCGATCTTTTTCAAGCGAGCGCCCGCGAACAGGAGATTGAATTAACCAGCATCATCGAAACGGATGCAGAACTGAGCGGTAATACTGTACCAGCAGTTCGCGATGCACTATCGAATCTGCTTTTGAATGCTCTTCAAGCCACTACTTCGGGAGGGCAAG